>JBDRDD010000010.1:0-3657 GCA_043821115.1 bacterium
GGAGATTTCAGGGGCAAGGGTTATAGAGATTGGAGTAAACGGAGGGTTTCATTCCCCTCTTATGGACCTGGCAAAAGAACGGTTTAAGGAATTTACGGATACCCTCAAGTTCAAGCAAGCAAAAGTCCCAATCGTAAGTAATGTTACAGCAAGAGCACATACTGATAAAGATGAGATAAAAAATAATATTGTTGAACAGTTAACATCTCCTGTCCTATGGCGGGGTTGTGTAGAGTTCATGATAAAGGAAGGTGTGGATACATTTTTTGAGATCGGCCCTTCTGGAATTTTGAACGGGTTGATAAAAAGGATAAATCCCCACGTTAAGATTATTAATATAGAGAAAAAAGAAGACCTGGATATGTTGGACCTTCACCACAGAATCTCTTCAAGGAGCGCTTAGTTTGAATATTTATGAATATCAAGCTAAACAGATTCTAAAAAAATATGGTCTTAGGGTACCGGACGGAAAAGTTACCTCTGATGCTTCGCTTGCAGGGGAGATTGCTAAAGAGATAAAAGGGAACAGCTGGGTAGTTAAAGCCCAGGTTTTAGCAGGAGGACGGGGCAAGGCAGGCGGCATAAAAATTGCTAAATCAAAAGAAGAAGTCAAACAATACACAGAAGAAATTCTGAGTACTCCTCTTAAAACAATTCAAACCGGTTCCGCTAGCAAGAAAGTAAAAAAAGTATTAATTGAAGAGCACTGTGACATTAAAAGAGAACTTTATTTTGCCATAACTGTTGAGCGTTCGAAATCAAAGGCGGTTGTAATAGCAAGCTCACAGGGTGGGGTCGAGATAGAGGAAACCGCCCGCAACGACCCTTCTGCAATCTTCAAGGAATATATTGACCCTCTTTTAGGTGTTATGCCTTATCAGGCAAGGAACCTTGCTTTCAGGTTAGGTATTACTGATAAAGACACACTCAAACAAACCATACAGTTTATAGAAGGTTTCTGGCGTCTGTTTATTGAATGTGATTGCCTGCTTGCTGAGGTAAATCCCCTGGTTATAACTGAAGAGAATGATGTTGTGGCCTTAGATGCCAAGCTCAGTTTCGATGATAGCGGACTCTTCAGACACCCCGAGATTCTCAAAATGAAGGATCTGGAGGAAGAATCACAGGCAGAAAGAATCGCTAGAGAGAGTGGTTTTAGTTACTTGCCTTTAACCGGGAATGTCGGGTGCATGGTAAACGGGGCGGGACTGGCTATGGCTACCATGGATTCTATAAAACTTTACGGGGGCGAGCCAGCCAATTTTCTTGATGTTGGCGGGGGAGCGTCTGCTGAGATGGTAACGAATGCTTTTAGTATCTTAATGAGTGATAAAAATGTGAAAGCGATTCTTGTTAATATCTTCGGAGGCATCTTAAAATGTGACGTGCTGGCAGAAGGGATTGTTAGTGCCTGTCGTGAAGTAAAACCCGAAGTGCCTCTTGTAGTAAGACTTGAAGGCACTAATGTTGAAGGCGGACGTAAAATTCTTAATGATTCAGGACTTAATATTATCTCTTTAGCAACCATGAAACAAGCAGCGCAAAAAGCTGTACAATTAGCCGGAGCATAATTTTATATGTCTATTCTTATTGATGAAAATACAAAGCTCATATGCCAGGGGATAACCGGTTCTGCCGGTTCCTTCCACACACAGCAGTGTGTTGCCTACGGGACAAAGGTTGTAGGAGGAGTGACTCCTGGCAAGGGTGGAACCAGATTTGAAGGAATTCCTGTATTTAATACTGTTTCTGAAGCAAAACAGGCAACAGGTGCCAATGCCTCTGTGATTTTTGTTCCTGCTATATTTGCTGCTGATGCAATTCTTGAGGCAGCAGCTGCAGAAATTGAACTTGTGGTCTGTATTACAGAAGGAATTCCCACTCTTGATATGATTAAAGTGATGAGAGCTCTTGCAGGAAGAAAAACCCGTCTTATCGGGCCTAATTGTCCCGGGGTTATCAGTCCTGGAAAATGTAAGGTTGGAATTATGGCAGGCTATATTCACAAGCCGGGACATGTTGCTGTTATTTCCCGCAGTGGAACCCTGACCTATGAAATAGTCTATCAGCTTACTACACGGGACATAGGACAGTCCACCTGTATCGGAATAGGTGGAGACCAGATAAACGGGATGAATTTCATTGACATTTTAACGCTATTTGAAGAAGATGAAGATACCAAAGCATCGGTATTAATAGGAGAAATAGGCGGGACGATGGAGGAAGAGACAGCCGCCTTTATTAAAGAGAATATAAAAAAACCGGTGGTGGGTTATATAGCAGGAATAACCGCACCACCCGGCAAACGGATGGGACATGCAGGAGCAATTATCTCCGGCGGATGCGGGGGAGCAAAAGAAAAAATAGAGGCTTTATCTCAAGCAGGTGTTAAGATGGCTAAGAGTCCTGCTGAGATTTACGACTGTTTAGTCTCTGTTGCCGGCGATCTTAGAAGCTAGAGCATTGCTGATATAAAAGGAGTTGTGTATAACTATGGAAATCTCGACTAAAAGTATTCATGGTGAACTGGTTAAAAAGATGTCTGATGTAAGTGGCGAGAATGTTTCCAGCTGTTATCAATGCGGGAAGTGTTCGGCTGGTTGTCCTTCAGCAGACCGCATGGATAATATTCCAAGTCAGTTCATAAAATTAATACAGCTGGGGATGGAGGAGCAAGTAAAAGCTTCCAATACGCCATGGGTCTGTCTTACATGTTTTATCTGTACTATTCGATGTCCCAAGGGGATTGATATAACCCGCATTATGGAAGCAGCAAGACTTCTTAAATCAAGGGATAACGTGGACCATTTTAAGGTTAGAAGTCTGGATGAGGCATTGGAAGAGGGGCTTCCTCCTATTGCGGTGGTGAGCTGTTTCAGAAAACATACCTCTAGTTAGGAACAAGATTATGAAAATATCGTATTATCCCGGATGCACACTTAAATCAAATGCAAAGAACTTTGAAGATTCCGCCATAGCTTCAATGAAAGAGCTGGGGATCGAGATGCAGGAGCTTCCCAAATGGAACTGTTGCGGCACGGTTTTTTCGCTGGCAAGCGATGATTTAATTCATCACCTTGCACCTGTCAGGATTCTTCTTCGAACAAGGGAACAGGGAAGCGAATCACTTGTTACCCTTTGTTCTATGTGTTACCATACATTGAAGCTTAGTAATATGAGGGTAAAGGAGAACCCCGAAGATTTAGAAAAGTTGAATAATACGATGTACAAGGAAGAGATTCCCTATGACGGGAAGGTTTCGGTCTATCATCTTCTGGGTTTTCTAAAAGAGCAAGTGGGTTTTAAAAAACTGAAAGAACGGGTAAAAACAGACCTGGGTGATTTAAGAATTGCTCCGTATTATGGATGTCTTCTCCTGCGTCCAAAGGAGGTAAGTATAGATCCCAGTATGGAAAATCCCACTATTATGTCAGAATTCATCGGGAGTCTGGGAGCAGTTCCGGTGGAGTCTCCCCATAAAACCGAATGTTGCGGTGCATACCTTACGGTTGATGAGAAGGACCTTGTTGCAGAGCGCTCTTATGAGATATTAGAGTCTAGCAGGAAGGCAGGTGCTGATATAATTTTAACCTCGTGTCCTCTTTGCCAGTTTAATCTTGATGACAGGCAAAAGGAGATAAAAAAGAAATACCCTGA
>JBDRDD010000011.1:0-42693 GCA_043821115.1 bacterium
AGAGACGCGAAGATAGGCGGAGGCGGCGGATGGGCTTATGATTCCACCAATGGACGTATATGCGTGGATTATGAGTCAACCGACACGGTTCCAGGAGATCCGGTAGACACAAGCTGGGGTGCAGCATACAACCAGTGGTAAGTGCTTATTTTTGTAGGTAAAACCGGAAGAGGCGGGGGCGTAAAGTTCTCGCCTCTTTTCTATATATTGATAAAAAAATTAAATAAAACTGTTGAAAAAATAATTAAATAAGAGTACTATAAAATGCAACAATCGGAATAACTGTATAAGGAAAAGGGGAATTTATAGTGGTAAGAGACAAAAAGGGTTTTACACTGGTAGAACTATTAATCGTTATCGTAATTTTAGGTATATTGGCAGCTATCGTTATAGCCCGATTTGCAGGAGCAACCAAGGATAGCAAAGAGGCAAACCTTAAGGCAAACCTGCGTGAGATGAGGTCGGCAATCGAGGCGTACAAGGCATACAGCATGAGTAATGGTTACCCTCCAACTCTTGATGATCTATGGGATGCCACAGAAGGCGATGTTTATAATAACACTTTTTTGGAGAGAATTCCGATAGATCCTTTCTACAGGTCTCATGATTCATCATACGCAACTGGTATGCTTATGCCCGGAGAAGATGCCACGGCCAGAGACGCGAAGATAGACGGAGGCGGCGGATGGGCTTATGATTCCACGTACGGTCGTGTATGTTTGAATGTTGAATCAACCGATACGCTATCTAGCGAGCCGGCTGATGTCAGCTGGGGTACTTCCTACAATTTGTGGTAATTTCACTCAAATATAAAATATGTTGATGGCGGGAAATTTCGATTCCCCGCTTTTTTTATATAAAAAAGTTGTTTTCCTTTGAATATTTATGCTATTATATAGTCGTATTTAGCGCAAAAAGGGGCATATAATGAAGTCTCGAAGGAAAGATATTATTTCTATACTTCTGCTGTTTAGTGTGCTCACGGTTTTTTTCGGGACAGTTTTTTTTACTGATGCCACCTTTCACCACAGGGATATCGCAAAATATTACTACCCCACTAAATATTTTGCCTCTGAGTCCTTGCAAGAAGGAGTGATTCCTTTCTGGAATCCATATATTTTCTGCGGTACGCCTTTTCTCGCGACTCTGCAGCACGGATTTTTTTATCCACTGAGCTTTCTTCACTATTTATTACCCTTTGATATCGGCTTTAAGTATTTCTTCGTGGTACACTTTTTCCTGGCGGCCTTATTTTTTTACCTTCTCATGAAAAAACTCGGCCTTGGAAACTATGCCTCAGGCATGGCCGCCTTGATATTCTCTTTAAGCGGTTACCTTGTATCAATGATTAACCTTTTGACAACACTCTCTGCTGTCATATGGGTGCCTTTGGCATTACTGTTATTCATGCACGCAATTGAGCATGAAAGTTACATCTTCGGGGTGTTTACCGGACTTGTCCTTGCTTTGGAGTTTTTCTCCGGGCAGCCTGAAGTGGTATACATGACAGGCTTAATTATTTTTCTATATGCGGTCTTCCATATTTCTAACAATGCCAAAGGGAAACTTAAAAATGGGCTGTTCAAGTCTGTTCTTGAGTTAAAGACTTTGCTTTACCTGGTGGCAGTAATATCTACTGTCTTCATATTTACTGTTCTTGTGCAGATTATTCCCTTTTTAGAGTTGATAAAATATTCTTCCAGAACAGCAGGGGTGGGGTTCAAAGAGGCCTCGTACTGGTCTTTTCATCCCCTGGAGTTCATGTCCCTTCTTCTTCCTTCATTTTCATGGAATATGATGGAGCTCAATACCTGGTTCAGGCAATACTGGCTGCGCAGTGTGTTTGTGGGTATCTGGCCTCTGATGTTCGTCCTGGCCTCATTTTTCTACAAAAAAAAGGATGCCAGGAAGGGCTTCTTTATTGCGCTTGGCTTTATAGGGCTTGTGCTCAGCATGGGCAAATATATTCCCCTATACAGCATTTTATATGCATCTGTTCCGGGTTTGAATTTTATCCGCTATCCAGTTAAGTTCATATTCTTATTTATTTTTGCACTCGCTGCGTTATCGGCAATAGGGTTACAATGTATCTTGGATGAGTTTAAGAAACGCGAAAATCTGGTAGGATTCATAAATACATCAGTAGCTTTTTTTCTTATTCTTCTTTTCCTTCTTATATTCTCTTTTGTTTATCCGATGCAACTGGCAAAACTGATTTCAACGAATTTTCTGGGTTCGCTCTCTCCTGTGGCTTTTGTGAAATTCAGCACTCTCTACATTCCGAAAATCGTGAGGGAGATGGCATTTGTTGTTATGTCCCTGGGGATTGGGACAATTTTTATGTTTTTGCGGTATAAAGGGAAGATAACTTCCGTGGTATTGAGTTTACTCATGTCTGTTGTAGTACTGGGTAATCTTTTTTTAATAAATTTTAACACAGAGCCGCTTATTAAATCCCAGTTTTACACCCAGAAGGGTATGGTTATAGACCACCTTAGGGGAGAGGGGAGGATTATCCTCACCCCCAAAACCTACGAGGAAGTTACCCGCACGGAGCCTATCTGGAGGGATTGGAACTTTGATTCCAATGTTTATATCCATCGCAAGAGCCTCCTCTTGGCCAATATAGGATGGATTTATCATATTTTTGATGCCGGCGGCTATGCGAGTATGAGACTAAAGCGCTATAATAACTTTATGACGCTAATCCAGACACAACCCACTCCGACATCCACGTCTGCCCTGGATCTCTTAAGTGTACGTCATATTATTTCACTATGGAATCAGAAAGGATTGAACCTGGATTTACTCTACCGTGTCAATCATGTCAATATTTATGAAAACAAAGGGGCACTTCAGAGAGTATCTGTTTTCAACAAGGCAATTTTCGTCACAAGCGAGAGCGATATCCCTGCAAAGATACAAAACCCATTGTTTAATCCACACGAAACTGTTATAATAGAGGCCGAAGAAAGCACTCCTCTTGATACGAATAGCGGGGGAAACAGGGGGGAGGCCATAATTTCCAACTATTCCTCAAATGAGGTATTAGTTGAAGCTGCTATGTCCGAAGCCGGTTGGCTTCTTCTAACCGATACATTTTATCCGGGGTGGAGTGTTTATGTGAACGGCGAAAAATCACGCATATACCCCGCGAATTATCTCTTCAGAGGCGTACATCTTGAGGCAGGCGGGCACAGGCTAAGATTTGTTTATGAACCTACATTTTTTAAGGCCGCATTTTTGGCTACAGCAATGTTTCTGATTGCTCTTGTGTCACTTGGCTTATTTCACATAGGTAAAACGGGGAAAATCTGACGTGAGTATTAAAAAGAAGGATATCGTTTATATTTTTGTTATCATAGGGCTTGTTTTAATTTTCTTTGCCCCTGTTATATTTGATACTATGTCGTACTATTACAGGGATATATACCGCTATTACTTCCCTGTTAAGTCGTTGGCCGCAGAATCAGTTCAGCAGGGAGAGCTGCCGTTCTGGAATCCTTACAACTACTGTGGCATACCGTTTCTAGCAACACTGCAGCACGGGCTGTTCTATCCTTTAAGTTTGTTGTGCTACATTTTGCCTTTTAATCTGGGCTTTAAGTATTTCTTCGTGATACATTTCCTCCTTGGCGGGATTTTTATGTATCTATTGTGCCGGAGTCTCAAATTAGGGGGATTCAGCTCTTTCATCAGTACGACCTTGTTTATCTTTAGCGGATATCTGATCTCCACTATAAATCTTCTTACAACCCTCTCCGCGGTAATATGGTTGCCGCTCATATTGCTTTTCTTTAAGAAAGCAACAGAACAGCAGAAGCTATGGCCCGGTCTTTTTATAGGCATACTCCTGAGCTTTCAGTTCCTTGCCGGCCAGCCGGATGTCGTTTTTATGGGAGGGATCCTACTAATTCTGTTTGCGCTCTACCAGGCAGGTATTCTCTTTACAGAGAAAAAAAACCTTTCCATACAGCAGCGTTGGAGTTTTCTTTCTAGAACAGGTCTTGTATTGCTACTTAGTTTTTTATTTTTCTTCCTTCTGAGCGCGATCCAGAGCATTGCGTTCAAAGAACTTATCTCTCTTTCATCCAGGACAATCGGAACAGATTTTGAAAGGGTGACATTTTGGTCTCTTCATCCTCTTGAGTTAATTGTCCTTCTTCTTCCTGCATTCTCCCGTATACTTCTGGCAGGCTCTGAAAGCTGGTTCGGGCAGATCTGGCTCAGGAATTTCTATGTCGGTATCCTCGCGTTGATTCTTATTTTGTTCACCGCGCGTTCAAGCAAAAGGCAGTATTTACGATTCTTCTGGTTGCTTGGAGCTGTATCTCTTATCCTGACTCTAGGCAAGTATACACCTATATATCAGATGTTATTTGCTTTTATTCCGGGGTTTGACCTTATAAGGTATCCTGTAAAATTCATGGCACTTCTTGTTTTCAGCTTTTCTGTTTTAGCCGGTTTTGGAATGCAGCAGTTCCTTGGGGAGCTAAAAAACGGCAAGGATATGAGATCTCTAATAAAAATTATATTTACATTTTTTATCGTCATAAGCGCGGGATTTGTTTTGCTTTATTTCAAACAGGAGAGGGTTTCTGAAATATTCGCGGCCTCATTCTTAAAAGAAGCTTTACCCCAAGAACTGGTTATGCTCAAGGCCCGTTTTCCCAGGGTTGTGAGGGATTATTTTTTGATGCTGCTTTTTTTGGGAGCCAATCTGGTAATTTTTTCTTTGGCAATACGCTCCAAGATTAGAATGACCACGTTCAAATATTTTTATGCAGCTGCTTTTCTCGCAAGTCTGGCAATTGTAGGCTACAATATTGAACCACTGGTCCATGATAAGTTCTACAATGAAAAAGATGAAAACCAGCTTTTTATCCAGGAGAACTCGCAGGATTACGGAAGATTTTACCTTACTCCCAGAAGCGAGGGGGAAGTGACGCATACAGTTGTATTTTTGAATTACACATATTATGATGCATTGCTCGACAGAAGGGCGGTTGTATTGCCAAATGCCAATCTCCCCGTTCATCTTTTCAGCGCGGGCGGATACGGGTCTATCCGTCTCAGGCGCTATACGAACTTCATGGGGCTTGTCAAATCACAGGCCTCGCCCATGGAGGCCCCGATTATAAACCTTCTTAACATAGAGCACTTGATTTCGCTGTGGGAGATAGACAGCAAGCAATTTAGGCTTGTTCGCTCTGACCATGCAAACATATATAAGAATACCAAGAGACTTCCGAGAGCTTTTATAGTCCCTGAGGCTGTGCTGATTTCAAAGGAGCCGGAAATTGCCAAGGCTCTTGGGGATAAGAATTTTGATCCGACCCAAAAGGTTATTATAGAGCAGCCACATGCTTCACTTGAAAATATCCGCAAAGGAAAAATATCAGGCGATGTAGAACTTATAAATTATGACAGAAACAAGGCTGATTTTACAGCAAAGCTTGACAATCCCGGGTGGATGCTTTTTGCGGATACGTATTACCCCGGCTGGCGAGTGTACATAGATGGTGTTGAGGGTGAGATTTTTGTAGGTGATTATCTTTTCAGGGCGGTTTATCTTGAGCCGGGAGAACACAAGGTTTCATTTGTATACGAACCAACGGCTTTTTCATGGGCCATTCTTCTGTCGCTGGTTGCTGTTTTGTCTGTATTTGTGGCAGGGTTCTACACTGTTTCTATAAGGTCCGTTAATAAAGCATAAAGATGATGATAAGGGGAAAAGTTAAAATGGAAAAGAAAAAGGTCGTTATCGTTATGCCGGCATACAATGCGGCGAGCACGCTCAAAAAAACGGTAGCAGATATACCGGAAGGTCTCGTAGACGAGATAATCCTGGTGGATGATGCGAGTAGTGATGACACGGTCGAGATCGCAAAAAAGCTGGGTATCAGAACTTTCGTTCATGGGAAAAACAAAGGATACGGCGCTAATCAGAAGACATGTTATGAGGAAGCTATTAGATCAGAAGCTGATATTGTGGTTATGCTGCACCCGGATTATCAATATGACAGCCGTCTGATAGCTTACATGATCAATCCCCTCAAAGACGGGCTTTATGACGTAATGCTGGGTTCCCGTATAAGGACCAGGGAAGAGGTCCTTGAAGGCGGTATGCCGCTCTACAAGTACATAAGCAACCGTTTCCTCACAATAGTTGAAAACATTGTACTCGGACAGAATCTCTCGGAATTTCATACTGGTTTCAGGGCATATACCAGACAGGTCATAGAAACACTCCCATGGAAGTTCAATTCAGATGATTTCGTCTTTGATACGGAGTTCCTGGTGGCCAGTGTTTCATTCGGCTTTAAGATAGGGGAGACCCATGTCCCGGCCCGCTATTTCAAGGAGGCTTCTTCTATCAATTTCAGGCGAAGCGTTGTGTACGGCATAAGCACTCTCTGGGTGCTTGTAAAATTCATACTTCACAAGTGGAAAATAAAGAAATTCAAGATTTTCATGTAATTTTCAAGAATATAGCGATAATCGTCTAAAAAAAACCTGTGTGTTTTCCTGAAAAGCCTTGTAACTCAAGGCTTTTTATTTATTTTTATAAAAATCTGTTGCCTTGAAAAAATATTTGTGGTAAGATAATTTCAAATGAAAAAAAGGCAAGGCCTTACTTTTATAGAAATAGTTATTAGTATATTTATAGCGGCTGTCCTGCTTGCGTTTCTCACAACGACATTCCGCACGTTCTTCGCGCCAAGGCTATATAATGCGGTACGCAGGGTTAAGTCGGATATTGAATATACCCAGAATCTTGCCGAGACGACGCAGATACCACACAGTATAGTCTTTGATCCTTCTCTTAACAGGTATACTGTTTACCAGGGAACTACTACAATAATACCGGATCCCGTCAGGAAGAAACCCATGATAAGGGATTTTATAAACAGCAGGGAATTTCAGAATGTGGATATTGAACTGGCCGAGTTCCCGATAGGAACTGAGCACCTGGATTTTAACGATGATGGTGTTCCTTTGAGCGGTGGAAGGGTACATATGGCGTTTGAATCCGAGAGATACGAGATAAATATAGAGGACAATACAGGCAACGTTACAATTCAGAAACTTAACTAATCTATCACACGGGACTGATTGAGAGATATGAAGATAGATAATAAAGGCCTCACGCTTATTGAAATTCTCATAGCCGTGGTCATACTTGCCGTAGCGCTTGTACCCTTTGTAGGGATATTTACAGGCGGGGTAACGGGTGGAAGCAGCGCACAGCAGATTACGGTCGGGACCACGCTGGCACAGGATCTGATGGAGGAGATACTCAGCAAAAGCTTTGATGAGACCCTTTCGAATCCTACTCCTCCAGGTGATCTGGGTCCTGAACAGAACGAGAATCGTTCGTTCTCGCCTCCGAATGATTTTGATGATGTGGATGATTACAACGGGTACGTTGACGAACCTCCTGAGGAGGTTGACGGGACCCCTATGGCCGCCCAGTACGACGATTTCAGCCGTTCTGTCACGGTAGAGTATGTCACCGAGGATGACTTTAACATAGTTGCCACGGAAGAGACACCGTTTAAGCGCATTACCGTCATAGTTAGCTGGGAAGCTGGCCAGCAGAGCGTAACACTGGTTACAGTCCCTGCAAACTATACAAGGGATTAAAAATGCCAAGTATTAAAAATCACTGCAATAATGAAGCCGGACTTAGCTTTATCGAGTTTTTGGTGAGTATTGTACTTGTAGGCATAATCGCAGGGGCTCTGTTTAATCTTGTTCAAACCGGGCTTAGCACATGGCGCTTCGGTGAGATAAAGATGGATCTCATGGGAAAAACACGCAGAGCAATGGAACACATGTCAAGGGAACTGCGTCAGGGAGGAAGCGAAACAGTTATAATCACATCTGTTGACCAGTACAGTGACATTATTGAGTTTGATGCGGATATAGAGTTCGGGGTGAGTGAACCCGATGACCTTGAGCATATTGAGTATGAATTGCTAAGTAACGGGGATGTCCAAAAAACGATCACTGATAGTGACCTGAGTGTTCAGAGTTTCATTATCGCAAATAATATAGTGGAAATGCATTTTAACCCAGAGGAATACGGTGTGGTCGCCATACGCATGAGGGGTCAAAGGGATGAGCTGATAGTGGATCTTGCAACTAAAGTCTGGCCCAGGAATATTTAACTCGAAACCTGATTAAGGTCGCACAATGAAAATGCGTTTTTACCTAAAAAATCAAAGAGGTGCACTTTTTATCCTGATGCTTGCAATAGTCATGGTATTTCTGATAGCAGGGGTATTGCTTATTACGGTGGTCACGACTGATGTAAAAATATCCGCCAGGCACAGGCATTCTACCGTCGCTTTTTATATCGCTGAAGCCGGTCTTGCAAAGGCACTTGTGTCAATGGGTGGAGGCTTCAGTCTCGATGAGCCTCTTTTAGGCACATTGAATGGCGGGTCATTCAGCGTATCATTTAGCCCGGAGCCGGGGGGTAGGATAATGCTTATCTCGGTTGGGACTTTCAGGGATGCCCAGCGTACAGTTAAAGTGGAAGTTTTTATGGGGGGATGGCCGATGTTCAAGTTCGGTCCTGAAAGAAAGGCTTCCACTCCGCAGGCTATTTTAACGCCCTTGGTACCTACTTGGAGTTATGATACCGGTTCTCCTATCTATTCATCGCCTGTTGTTTCAGGTTCTGTTGTGTATTTTGGCTGTGATGACGGTAATGTTTATGCAATTAATGCCTTAACCGGCGATTTTATAGGAACGTTTTCCATAGGAAGCAGGATAACAGCCACTCCGGCAGTCGATGCCGGAGTCCTGTACGTGGGTGCATGGGATGGCTATATGTATGCCATCGATGTCGCTACAGGGGAAGAAAAGTGGGCAAAGGCGGATCCCATTAACCCCGCTCCAATACAGTCTTCGGTAGGTGTCATAAATGGCGTGATCTACTACGGTTGTGACAACGGTAAGGTATATGCTCTTAATGCCGAGACAGGTGACCTTCTGTCCGGCTGGCCTTATACTACCGGAGGGGCGGTTGTGGGCTCGCCGGCAATTTATAACGGTACCGTTTATATCGGATCACTCGATGGAAAAATGTATGCTCTTGATGCCGTAACGGGTCAGCCAAAGTCAGGATGGCCTGCGACTACCGGCGGAGAAATACATTCCACGCCAGGGTGCGAGAATGGACGTATCTACTTCGGCTCGGATGACACCTATATGTATGCCTATGATGAATCCGGAAGCCGTCTCTCACGCGTAAAAGTTCAGGGGGATCTTCATTCTTCGCCGGCCGTACTAAACGACTGGATATATTTCGGCTCAGGCTTCAAAAAAGTACATGCTTTCAGTTGGACAGGAAGCAAGTTAAAAAATGAATGGCGTTATAACGGTCAAGACGCTGTTTTTTCATCGCCGGCTTTGACCAGCAACATTGCTGTTGTAGGGTGCGAGAATGGCTGGGTCTTCGCGCTGGACCTTTACAGTCGTGATTTGAGGGATAAGCATGCAACGGGTGGTCCTGTAACTGCTTCTCCCGCTATTTTCGCGGACAATATTTATGCAACGTCAACGGACGGGAATTTGTATTGTTACAAGGGGACAGAAGCACTTCCCGGACCGATACAACTTGTAAATTATACATGGCTTGACAGGCAGTGATCAAATTTCAACAAGGGGTGAATTTTGGGACTTATTAGAAAGCCAGCGTCTTTACTGGGTGTTGACATCGGTGCGAGTTCAGTTAAGATTATTGAAGTGGTGCTTATGTCGGGGCGCTACTACCTGGTTAATCTTGGAACTGCTCCTATTGAAGTGCCGCCTGATGACATAGAAGAGGATGCCAAGAAAAGGGCAACAATAGCGACTATCGGGCATATTCTGGCTGAGAAAAAGATTAAAACGCGAAGAGCCATATCCGGTCTGATGGGCCAGGACGTTTTCATCCGCATGGTCAACATGCCTAAGTCTGTCCTTGAGAAGATGAGCAAAGACCAGATCATAGGCATGCTAAAAAACGAGATAGAAGCTGAGATTCCTTTTCCCTTGGAAGAGGCAACGGTTGACTTCTTCTACTACGGAGAGGTGGAAGAGGAGAGAACACGCAAGTTCCAGATTACAGTGGTGGTAATTCCCCAAAGTGTTATACAGGAGCATCTTGAAATTCTCCAGGGAGCGGGTTTGCGCCCTGTTGCTGTTGATACTGGGACATTCGCGCTGTGCAGAACATATCGGCGACTGGTGAAGGAAGAAGACCTTGAGAAGACGGTGGCTCTTGTTGAGGTGAGCGCCAATAAAACAGAGTTTAATATCATACAAAACGGCATCCTGCAGCTTACAAGAACCATAAATGTTGGGGGTAATGCCTTTACAAAGGCTATAAGCGAAGGGCTTAGTATTTCGATGGAGGAGGCGGAGCAGAGGAAGCGGGAAGGCGAGGATGTTCTGGAGGCAATAACACCGTCGTTGGAAAAGATAGCGGAGGAGATGAAGAATTCTTTCCAGTATTATCAGCGTCAGATGCGTCGGGAGATAGATAAGATCGTCTTGTGCGGCGGCAGCGCAAAGCTCAAAGATGTCTCGCCCTTTCTGAATAAAAAGCTCAATGTCCCTGTCGAACTTCTCAATCCGTTGAAGGACCTTAAATTCGATCCGAAACTTTTTTCCGAAGAATTCTTGGATAGTGTCAGCCAGGTTTTCGGCGTATCGGTGGGATTGGCTCTTAGGAACTCTAAGGAAGAGAGAAATATCAATTTCCTTCCTTTTGAGATGTGGGAGAGGCCGTTTTTCGTGCAGTATCCCTTTATTACGGAAGGGGTAGCGTTAGGTATTGTAGTGGGCATGGTTTTGGTTTTTTATACTTTTGGGCTTGCACGTCAAGCTATCAAGCTTAATGCGGCCTCTAAGTCCTTACAGGCAATGAATCCCACAGAGGTTCTAGGTAAGATAAAAAGCATGACAGAGACGAAAGTCAAACTTGAGGCAGACCTTGAAATAATTGACAAGCTTACCAAGGAACAGAATACATACTCTGTCATAATAAACGATATAGTTACAGGGCTTCCCAAGAGTATGTGGCTAAACAGTGTGGCTATGGAGATTGAACAAAAGGCTATAATAGATCCGTCGGCCTCTAATGCCCCGAGCGAAGACACGAGTAAGGATACAGATAAAACGAAAAAGAAAAAGAAGCAAGCAAAACAGAAAATGATAGTCTTTGAGGAGCTTAAAATATCTATCATGGGCTCCGCACTTAAAACGCAGAGCGTGGCGGAATTTATGCTCTATTTAAAGAAGTCCAAGTATTTCAAGGATGTTAATCTAATTAACCTGCAGCAGAGCTATGTCGAGGAAGCGCCGATAATGCGCTTCGTGTTGGAGTGTACTGTAGGGGATCTGGATAACCTATGAACTTTCAGAATATGGACAGCAAACAGAAAATGATGATGCTTGCGGGCATTGCTGTTTTTACCTTAGCTGCTTCCGGGTTTGGTATATACAGCTTCCAGGTAAAGAAAATAAAAGTTCTGAAGAACCGGATCTCAGGTGTTGAGTCAAAGATTGTGGAAGTCAGCAGGGCCCGCGATAATATCGCGAAGTTCGAAAACGAGCTTAAAGCGATTCGGACAAGACTTGTGCAGGTAAACGCAAAGCTGCCGCGTGAAAAGGAGCTTCCGGAGCTTCTGGGTAAGCTGGCAAACCTTGCTGCTTCATTTCCGACCAAGGATTATGTTTCGGTTGTTCCCGCAGAGACACTTGATCTCGGGAGTTACATGAAGCTGCCTATCGGCATAAACTTGACATGTACGTATGAGAACCTGCAGGAATATCTGCGCAGTCTTGAAACGCTCCCCAGGCTGGTCAAGATGGAAAGCATCCAGGTTGACCCTAGCGGAGAAAATCCAGCTATTCTTGTCGTCACCTTTGATATAAGCGTATATTACCTTAAATAATCCCCACCGGCCGGAAAGGGATTGTTCATGGAATGCGAGGGGATTTTTTTTAGTGGGCATAAACTTATGAGAAAACAAGTAAAGCGCATACTCTCTAGCAGTATAATCATGGTCCTGTTTATTGTTGCAGGTATCTCTCCTGTTGCCGATGCCTTCATATTAAGCCACCTTATCAATTCAAATGCATACTTTCATTTCCTTCAGGGTATCATGTATGATTATGAGAGGGAGTATGAGAAGGCTACCGTTGAGTACAATAAAGTCCTTAAAATAGATCCTGAGGCCCATGCCGCGCGTTTCTATCTACTGAGGGATTACGCGCTTCTGGGGGTCAATGAGGCAGCCATAGGAGAGGCTCAGGAGATATTAAAGAATGACCCCAAGAACATAGATATTCTCTTCATGCTTGCCACGATATACACGCGCATGAAGAGAACAGATGAAGCCATTGAGGTATACAGGAAGGCTATAAAGATTGACCCGGAAAATATTGAGGCGTGTTTTTACCTGGGGGAGCTCTATATTGGAAAAAGCGAGTATAAAAAAGCGATAAAGATCTTCAAAGAGATAATTAAACTGGACCCGCAATACGTGGAAGCATACCTGAGCCTAGGCTTTATATACCAGAAACAGGGAAAGAGCAAAAAAGCCGTTGGGCAGTACAAGAAGGTTATATCCCTGGATCCAAATAATCCCGTCAGTCACATGAGCCTTGGGGAAATCTACGGTGGCGAAGGAGATGTCGAGAGTGCATTAGAGGAGTACAAGGAACTTGTCCGGCTCAATCCTGAGAACATGCTGGCGCACTATCGCCTGGGGCACATTTACTACATTCTGGAAGATTACAACACGGCGCTAAGGGAATTTCTTAAAGTTCTGGAAGCCTTTCCGGAGGATCTTTCCACGCTTTTCTATATTGGCCTCATATACGAAGAAAAAAGCATGTTAAATGAAGCCCTTGTGTATTTTGAAGAGATAGTGGCCAGTACCGATGAGATAGCAAGCCCTTTTGTCCATCTTGGCTATATCTACATGAGCAAGAACGAGTATGAAAAGGCAAGGGCCGTGTTTGAGAAAGCTTCGAAGATCAATGATGAAGATCCCGTCCTTTATTTTTTCCTGGGCTTATCCTACAGTTATCTTGATGAATTCAAGAAGGCGATAGGTGCCTACAGGAAATCCATAAGTTCTGATCCAGGAAATGCGGATGTGTATTTTCATCTTGGAGTTGCATATGATAAGACAAAAGAATTTGAGAAGAGTATAGAAGCGTTCAAAAAAAGCATCGAGATTAATCCTAAATATCCGCAGGCACTTAATTATTTGGGATATACATATGCGGACAGGGGAATGAAGCTTGAGGAAGCGGAGGCGCTGATTCTGCGTGCGCTTGAGGCTGAGCCCAAGAACGGTGCATATATTGACAGCCTCGGATGGGTGTATTACAAACAGGGAAGATACGAGGAGGCTCGCGTCCAACTGGAGGAAGCATCCCGGATAGTGGAGGGTGACGCCACAATATTCGACCATCTAGGGGATGTTTATCATAAGCTGGGCAATGAGGAAAAGGCCAAACAACACTGGGAGAGATCCCTTCAGATAGACCCTGAGAACAAAGACATAAAGAAGAAGTTGGAAGAGATAGCAATAAAGGAAGAATAAAAGATCATGAAGTACATTTTTTTAGTCGGTGACGGGATGGCGGATTATCCTATTGAGCAATTAGGAAATAAAACGCCTCTTGAAGTCGCCAATACCCCGAACATGGACACGATAGCAACAGAAGGCATATCCGGTACCGTGCGCACCATTCCTGATGAGTTGGCCAGCGGAAGCGGTGTTGCCAATCTCAATATTCTGGGTTATGATCCCCGCAAGTATTACACTGGCAGGGGTCCTTTCGAAGCGCTAAACATGGGAGTGGATTTAACCCAAGGTGATATAGCTTTCAGATGCAATCTTGTTACTGTAGCCGATGGTATTATGGTAGATTACAGTGCCGGGCATATTTCAGATTCTGAAGCAAAAGACCTTATTGAGTTTATTGATAAAAGTTTAGCTACGGGTAGACCAGAGCGTGAGTTCATAGAATTTTATTCTGGGACGAGTTATCGACATCTTATGGTTGTTAGAGAAAAAGCAGAGACTCAATATTCCGGTTTCACTATGTCGGACTTGAGTAAAGTGCAGTGCATTC
The DNA here is from genome assembly GCA_043821115.1 of bacterium. Lineage (GTDB taxonomy): Bacteria > CAYTYR01 > UBA6262 > DAOVJB01 > DAOVJB01 > JBDRDD01. Next base: position 14,152 of record JBDRDD010000011.1, read on the forward strand.
CACCTCATGATATAACAGGAAAAGAATGCGAGAAGAACTTTCCTGCTGGCAAGGGGGCTGAATTATTATTGCATTTAATGGTTAATTCTATTGCAATGTTGCAAGAGCACGATATCAATAAAGCACGAATAGCAGATGGAAAAAACCCGGCAAATATGATATGGCTTTGGGGCCAGGGCAGACGACCTGCCATGACCTCTTTTGCGGAGAAATTCGGGGTAAAGGGTTCTATCATATCCGCGGTCAATTTAATAAAAGGTATAGGATTGTGTGCCGGGCTAAAGGTCATAAACGTTAAGGGGGCCACAGGCTTTCTTGACACAAATTACAAGGGTAAGGCCGAAGCGGCTCTTAAGAGCCTAAATGACGGGGATTTTGTCTTTGTTCACGTGGAAGCGCCGGACGAGGCCGGGCATATGGGCCTGGTCGACAAGAAGATACAGGCAATAGAGGATTTTGACAGGCTGGTTGTCGGAACGGTTCTTGAGGGAGCTAAAGCGCTGGGTAACTGCAGGATAGCGGTTCTTCCTGACCATCCAACCCCCATTAGCACAAAAACTCACTCAAGGGAAGCGGTTCCCTTTGCGATATGCGGTGAGGGTATTGAGCCCGATGGTGTCAGCTCCTATAGCGAGAGTGCGGCTAAAGGCGGTTCTGTGCATTTCGACCAGGGGCATATGCTCATGGATTATTTCATAAAGAAAAACAGTGGAGGATGACAGTGGCTTTGATCGTAATGAAATTCGGTGGTTCATCTGTAGCAAACGCAGAGAAAATCAAAAATGTCGCGCGCAGGGTGATCCAGACAAAGAAAAAGAATAACAAGGTAGTGGTGGTGGTATCCGCTCCCGGAGATACAACGGATGACTTAATCAAATTCGCGCATGAAGTGACGCCTGTTATAGATGATCGGGAAATGGATATGCTGGTCTCAACAGGAGAGCAGATATCCATATCGCTTCTTAGCATGGCTATTAAATCCATGGGAACGAAGGCAATTTCGCTTACAGGCGCCCAGGTGGGTATAATGACCGACGCCGTTCACACCAAGGCCAAGATAACAAGAATACGCACAGGACGCATTAACAAGAACCTGAGAGACGGGAAGATCGTCATCGTCGCTGGATTCCAGGGGATAAATACACAGGATGACATTACTACTCTTGGGCGCGGCGGGTCTGACCTGACAGCTGTTGCCCTGGCAAAGGTTCTCAGTGCCGATGTCTGTGAGATATTTACCGATGTGTCCGGAATATACAATGCCGATCCAAGGGTAGTGCCCGAAGCGAAAAAGCTTGATAATATTTCCTATGATGAAATGCTCGAACTTGCTTCTTCGGGTGCCCAGGTTATGCAGCCGCGTTCGATACTTTTTGCAAAAAAATATAATGTTATCATACATGTTCGTTCCACTTTTGAAAAAAAACAAGGGACGCTAATTACAAAGGAGGTTAAGGGTATGGAAGAAGTAGTCGTAAGCGGTGTGACATGTGATAAAAAACAAACGAAGATTTCCATAACGGATGTGCCTGACAGGCCCGGGGTAGCGGCGCAGATGTTCGGACAGCTGGCCAAAAACAATATAAACGTGGATATGATAATCCAAAGCTCTGCCTCGAACGGGAAGAACAGCATATCCTTTACCGTTTCAAGGGGAGACTTGAAGAGAACCCTGGAAGTTATGGAGAAGGCGAAAAAGTCGCTCGGGGCAAAGAACATTGTTTATGATGAACGGGTAGCGAAAGTTTCGGTTATAGGGATAGGTATGCGCATACATCCGGGAGTTGCGGCGGATGTTTTCAAGGCGCTTGCGCACGAGAAGATAAATATCGAGATGATATCGACATCCGAGATCAAGATATCATGTGTGGTCAAGGAGACTTCCGCGGACAAGGCGGTAAAGGTTCTTCACAGGACATTTGGGCTGCACAGGAAATAGTTTGATGCGGATATGAGACAGGGGGAATATGCATGAATATGACAATCTATGACACTACGCTTCGAGACGGCTCTCAGGGGGAGGGCATCTCCTTTTCCGTTGGTGACAAGCTGAAGATAGTTAGAAAGCTCGACGAGTCAGGCATCCATTATATCGAGGGTGGATACCCGGGGTCTAATCCCAAGGACATCGAGTTTTTTAAGAAAGTAAATAAGCTTAAACTAAAACATGCCAAGATTACGGCTTTCGGCAGTACTCGAAGAGCCAGGGTAAAGGCGAAGGATGATGCTAACATCAAGGCACTTCTTGATGCCCAGACAGAGGTGGTCACTATTTTCGGAAAAACCTGGGATTTGCATGTAAAGGACGTCCTGCGCACTACACTTGAGGAAAACCTTAACATGATAGAGGATTCCGTAAAGGTCCTGAAGTCAAAGGGCCGTACCGTCATATATGACGCGGAGCATTTCTTTGATGGCATCAAGGCAAACCATGATTATGCACTGGCTACAATCGACAGGGCAAGCTCTGCCGGGGCTGACATAATCGTTCTCTGTGACACAAACGGCGGGACAATGCCGTATGAAGTAGAAGATATCGTAAAGGAAGTTAAAAAGCATACTCAAACACCTCTTGGCATACACACGCACAATGATGCCGGTGTTGCGGTCGCAAACTCGGTTGTCGCGGCAAAATTCGGCTGCGTTCAGGTTCAGGGAACTATTAACGGGTACGGTGAGCGCTGTGGCAATGCCGATCTTTGTGAGATAATCCCTAACCTGAAACTTAAAGTCGGGTTAAACTGCATATCAGATAAGAATTTAGCCCAGCTGACAAAACTCTCACACTACGTGAGCGAGCTGGCTAACCTCATACCGCGCAACTCTCAGCCCTATGTAGGCAGGAGCGCATTTGCGCATAAGGGAGGGGCTCACGTTGACGCTGTTAAAAAGAACACGGCATCATTTGAGCATATAAAGCCTGAACTGGTAGGTAATTCCAGGCGCATTCTTGTATCGGAGCTTTCCGGGAAGACCAATATTCTTTCAAAAGCACAGGAAATGGGCATTAACCTTAGCAAGGACAATCCCGAAACACAGCATATACTTAAAACTATCAAAGACCTTGAGTATGAAGGGTACCAGTTCGAGGGGGCTGAAGCGTCTTTTGAACTGCTAATGAAAAAGGCAGTTGGCAAGCACAAGAGCTTCTTCAAGCTTATTGATTTCCGGGTAAGTGTGGAAAAGCTTGAAAACGGGATGTTTTCTGAGGCGACTGTCAAGCTGGAAGTAAATGGTGTTGAAAAGCATACGGCCGCTGAGGGGGATGGTCCTGTCAATGCCCTTGATAATGCCTTAAGGAAGGCCTTGAAGGCATTTTATCCGACCCTTAGGGAAGTGCATCTGGTGGATTACAAGGTGCGTGTAATAGGCGGTGAGGAGGGCACGGCTGCCAAGGTCAGGGTTCTGGTCGAGTCCTCTGATGCCCAGGATACATGGGAGACAGTAGGGGTTTCTGAGAACATAATTGAGGCGTCGTGGAACGCTCTTGTGGACAGTATCGAGTATAAACTGCTCAAGGATGAGGCAAAATAGCCTCTTTTTTGCTATTGACAAAAGCACCAAAATTTTATATACTATTAAAGTTTATACCTGCACTTAACGACTTCAGTAACAGGAGGTACCTGTATGCGTAGTGACGATATGAAAAAGGGGTTTAAGAAAGCCCCTCACCGTTCGCTTCTTAAGGCGATAGGATACACGGACCAGGAGATCCAGCGTCCGCTAATAGGGATTGCGAATTCAGCAAATGAGATTATACCGGGACATGTTCACCTGGATAAGATAGTAGAAGGCGTGAAAGCCGGGGTAAGAATGGCCGGAGGGACGCCGGTCGAGTTCGGCGTTATAGGTGTTTGCGACGGCATAGCCATGAATCATCCGGGCATGAATTATTCGCTTCCCAGCAGGGAGATTATCGCGGATTCAGTGGAGATAATGGCAATGGCGCATCCTTTTGACGGGCTTGTACTTGTTCCAAACTGTGATAAGATAATCCCCGGGATGCTGATGGCCATGCTGCGTCTTAATATTCCGTCTATTGTAGTTAGCGGCGGGCCCATGCTTGCGGGATGCATGGACGGGAAATCTGTGGATCTGATAACGGTCTTTGAGGCAATAGGAAAGGTCGCTATGAAGAAAATGACAGAGAAAGAACTTGAGCAGCTAGAGAATAAGGCCTGTCCTACATGCGGCTCATGTTCAGGGATGTTCACGGCTAATTCCATGAACTGCCTGACAGAAGCTCTCGGACTCGGACTCGGTGGCAACGGTACCATTCCAGCTGTTTTTGCCGATAGACAGAGGCTGGCAAAAAAGGCGGGAATGAAGGTGATGGACCTGGTTGCCAGGAAGGTAAAGCCAAGGGATATCGCGACCCTTGAAGCGTTTAAGAATGCTATCGCTGTAGAGATGGCACTGGGAAGTTCCACTAATACAGTTCTACACTTACCTGCCATAGCTAATGAGGCTGGAATAAAACTTGACCTGTCGCTTTTTGACAAGATAAGCGCAAAGACACCTAACCTGTGCAAGCTCTCACCCGCAGGCGAGCATCATATGGAGGACCTTGACAGGGCCGGTGGCATATATGCCGTTATGGAGGAATTATCCAAGAAACACCTAATCACCAGGAATGTAATGACTGTTACCGGTCAAACAATGGGTGAAAACATAAAAGATTGCAAGATTCTTGACCAGAAGGTCATCAAATCCGTGCAGAAGCCGTATTCTACCGAAGGGGGGCTTGCTATCCTCAAAGGGAACCTGGCTCCTGACGGTGCTGTAGTCAAGCAGTCTGCGGTGGCAAAGCAGATGATGCGCCACAGCGGGCCTGCAAAGGTATTTGACTCGGAAGAAGACGCTGTAAAGGCTATCCTTGGCAAGAAGATTAAAAAAGGCAGTGTTATTGTTATACGCTACGAGGGTCCAAAAGGTGGGCCTGGCATGCGGGAAATGCTTTCGCCTACGTCTGCAGTCGTGGGTGTCGGGCTGGACAAGCACGTAGCCCTTATTACAGACGGAAGATTCTCGGGCGGGACCCGTGGTGCAGCCATAGGTCACATTTCTCCAGAGGCAGCCGAGGGCGGCCCGATAGCAGCCTTAAAAGACGGCGATATGATAAATATCGACATTGTTAAGAAAAGAATAGATGTTCGTCTTACAAGTACGGAAATCGATATACGTCTGGCTCGCAGGAAAGCGCCGCATAGAAGAGTAAAGGGTGGCTACCTGAGCAGGTATATAAAGCAGGTTAGCTCGGCGAGTAAAGGTGCGATTGTAACATAAAATTGTGACACGAGAACAACAGGGGGTATTACATTGAAGAAAACAGGTGCTCAGATAATAATAGAATGCTTGCGTAAGGAAGGCGTGGATATTATGTTCGGCATCCCGGGTGGGGTGCTTCTTCCTATATTCGATGAATTATATGATTCACCGATAAAGTTTGTTTTAACACGCCATGAACAGGGTGCGGCTCACATGGCTGACGGGTATTCCCGCGCAACGGGTAAAGTCGGGGTCTGTATAGCCACTTCAGGCCCTGGTGCAACTAATCTGACCACGGGTCTTGCAACTGCCGCAATGGATTCCATCCCGATGGTGGCTTTCACGGGACAGGTCGCAACGCATTTAATAGGAAATGATGCGTTCCAGGAAGCCGATACTACAGGCATAACAAGGCCTGTTACAAAGCATAACTACCTTGTCAAGGATGTGAAGGATCTTGCCCGTACAATCAAGGAAGCCTTTTATATCGCCCGTACTGGAAGGCCGGGTCCTGTTCTGATTGACCTGCCGGTTGACGTTCAAAAAGCAGAAACGGATTTTGTCTATCCCAAAGAAGCAAAAATACCGGGGTATAAGCCGAACTACACAGGCCATCCGGGACAGATAAAGAAAGCAGCTCGTGCTATAGAGAAGGCCGAGAGACCGGTTATTTACGGCGGCGGAGGTCTGATTATAGCTGATGCATGGAAGGAACTAAGGCAGCTTGCGGAGAAGGCGGATATACCTGTTACCCTTACTCTTATGGGTATAGGGGCATTTCCCTGCAATCACAGGCTCTCCCTTGGAATGCTTGGCATGCACGGTACGTTCTATGCGAACTACGCCATTCAGGAATCTGACCTTATAATCGCAATAGGGTCGCGTTTTGATGATAGAATAACTGGTAAAATTTCTGCTTTTGCGCCTCATGCCAAGATAATCCATATCGATATCGACCCGACCTCTATTTCCAAGAACGTCGTGGTTGATATCCCTGTCGTGGGGGATGCCAGGGAGATACTGCGCGAGCTTATTAAAAACGTGAAGAAGAACGAGCTCAAAGCCTGGAATAATAAGATATCCGAATGGAAGAAAAAATATCCTCTCACTTACAAGAAATCCGCGAAACTTGAGCCTCAATACGTCGTTGAGCAGATTGACAAGGTGACAAAAGGTGAGGCTATAATTTGCACCGAGGTTGGACAGAACCAGATGTGGGCGCAGCAGTTCTACTGCTATACAAAGCCTCGCACGTTCCTATCCTCGGGCGGACTTGGTACAATGGGTTATGGTTTTCCCGCTGCAATAGGGGCGCAGTTCGGTATGCCCAAGAAAATAATTTTTGATATCGCGGGAGACGGTAGCATCCAGATGAACATCCAGGAACTTTCCACTGCCGTTATTCATAAACTGCCTGTCAAGATCGCGATATTAAATAACAACTATCTGGGAATGGTTCGTCAGTGGCAGGAGATGTTCTACAAGAAAAGGTATTCAGGAAGCGTCCTTAACGGGAACCCTGATTTCGTAAAGGTTGCGCAAGCATACGGAGCCACAGGAATACGGGTGACAAAGAAAGAGCAGGTTATCCCGGCTCTGAAGAAGGCTCTTAAGATAAAGGGGCCTGTTGTGCTTGATTTCGTGGTTGAGGGAGAGGCAAACGTATTCCCGATGGTCCCGGCAGGGGCTGCGATTGATCAGATGATAAGCGGTTTGGCGTAAATAAAGACATCTAAGAAGGAGGAGTAGATGACAAAGCTTGCGGTACTTACAGGCGGAGGAGATTGCCCGGGGTTAAACCCTGCTATCAGGGGTTGCATCATGAGAGCTATTGACCATGGTTTTGAGACCATAGGCTTCGCGGAAGGATGGAAGGGGCCTGTTGAGGGAATAACGATACCGCTTGGCTTGAAGGAAGTGGAAGAGATAGTTGACAGGGGTGGTACGATCCTTGGAACATCAAGGACCAACCCTTACAAAATAGAGGGCGGTGTGGAAAAGGTTAAGGCGACTCTTAAAAAGCTAAAGATTGATGCGCTGGTTGCAATGGGAGGGGAAGACACTCTTGGTGTTGCAAATAAGCTCCATAAAGAAGGCATAAATGTAGTTGGAGTCCCAAAAACAATGGATAACGACCTTTCAGCGACTGATTATACCTTCGGTTTTGATACATCTGTAACACGTGCAATGGATATGGCATCTGTTTTGATTGATACGGGCCGTTCCCATCGAAGGGTCATGATCCTTGAGGTAATGGGCCGTCATGCCGGCTGGGTTGCCCTGTTTACGGGTATAGCCTCAGGTGCTGACTGGACATTGATCCCGGAAAGAGTGCCGGATATTAAAAAAATGTGCGAGCAGCTCAAAAAAGTACATAAAATAAAAAAATACGCCCTTGTTATTGCTTCTGAGGGTGTAAAGATACCCGGAAGCGAGTCCGGCAAGGAAGAACTTGACCAGTTCGGGCATATGATACTTAAGAAAAGAGGCGTCGGTACGCAGCTTGCCGAGCTAATCGAGGAAAAAACAGGTATTGAGTCCAGATCTTCTGTGATAGGACATATGCAGAGAGGAGGGGCTCCTACGCTTTTTGACAGGATTCTGGGGCTTCGTGTTGGAGTGAAGGCGGCTGATCTTGTAGCTGAGGGTAAATTCGGACAGATGGCGGCCTTAATAGGCAACGAGGTCGTAGGCGCACCGCTTGAGGATGCGGTTGGCGAGCTCAAAGTAGTAACTGATGAGTGGTGGAAGTTTGCCGAGATTTTCTTTAAGTAAGAAGGGATACTAAATGCTTCGAATGATGTGCAAGTCTAAAATACAGAAAGCAACCGTGACCCAGGCTAATCTTAATTATACCGGGAGCATTACAATTGATTCAAAGCTTATGGATGCTGCTGATATACTCCCCGGAGAGATGGTCCTGGTAGTAAATGTAAATACCGGGGCAAGGTTTGAAACATATGCGATAAAAGGCAAGGCAAATTCCGGGATAATCGGGTTAAACGGCGCTGCTGCCAGGCTTGGCGAAGTAGGCGACCAGCTTATCATAATCTCATACGGGTTTTTCAGCGAGGAAGAGATTAAGAAATTAAAAGCCAGTTTGATTATTGTAAATAGTCGTAATAAAATTACCCGGAAGGGATCTTTGCATTAATTTTCATTATACAAGCCAACACTACAAAGTGGATGGGGTTGGCTTTTTCTATACGCGAAAAAGGTTTAGCTAAGTGGAGGAAGTATGATGATGGAAAAATATGTGAGTCTTCTTAAAGAAAAATGCGGTAAGGACAATTACGAGAAACTTCTGGTTCTCAATAATCCTGAAGTCGAGCTGTTTATCGCAAAATACGTGGAATTGTGCAATCCCCGTTCTGTTTTTGTCAGGACTGATTCAAAACAAGATGTTTCCTATATCCGTGATAAGGCCATGGAGTTAAAAGAGGAAATACCCCTTGCAATTGAGGGACACAGCGCCCATCTCGACGGCTATTTTGATCAGGGACGCGACAAGGAACAAACCAAATTCCTTGTAACCAAGGATATGGACCTTGGCTCAGGGTTGAATTCAATTGAAAGAGAACAGGGTCTAAAGGAAGTTCATTCTCTCTTGAAGAATATCATGGATGACAAGGAGATGTTTGTTCTTTTTTTGTGCTTGGGTCCGGTGAATTCTGATTTTTCCATCTACGGCGTGCAGATTACAGACTCAAGCTATGTCGGCCATTCCGAGGATATATTATACAGGCCTGCCTATGAGGCATTCAAAAAGTATGGCAGGGATATAGATTTCTTCAAGTATGTGCATTCAGCCGGGGAGCTTGAAAACAATGTGAGCAAGAATGTCAAAAACAGAAGAATATATACGGATTTCATTGAAAACAAAGTCTACAGCGTAAATACCCAGTATGCTGGAAATACCCTGGGACTGAAGAAGCTTTCACTAAGACTTGCCATCAGAAAGGCAGGAATGGAAAGCAACTGGCTTTCTGAGCACATGTTCGTTATGGCTGTTCACGGTCCCGACAAGCGCAAAACTTATTTTACGGGAGCTTTCCCGAGCTTCTGCGGCAAGACCTCTACATGCATGGTCGCAGGTGAAACTATAATCGGTGATGACATTGCATATCTGAGGAAAAGAAACGGAAAGGTTTTCGCGGTAAATGTGGAAAGAGGGATATTCGGAATAGTAAAGAGTGTTAACTCCCAGGACGATCCTCTCATTTACAAAGCCCTGACAACGCCGGGTGAGGTCATATTCTCCAATATCCTTGTTAAGGACGGAACTCCTTACTGGCTGGGATATGATGGAGAGGTTCCTCAGGATGGCATTAATTTTTCAGGTGAGTGGAGTAAGGGTAAAAAAGATGCAAAAAGCAATGAAATACCTCATGCGCATGCGAATGCCCGTTATACAGTTAAACTCGATACCCTAGCAAACTGTGACAGCGAGCTGGAAAACCCGGACGGGGTCGAGGTTAAGGGTATAATTTATGGAGGCAGGGATTCCGATACCTGGCCACCTGTTTTCGAGAGCTTTGACTGGAAGCATGGTGTCATAACAATCGGTGCAAGTCTTGAGTCGGAGACAACAGCGGCAACCCTTGGTCAGCAGGGAGTCCGCAAGTTCAACATAATGGCCAATATGGATTTTCTATCAATACCTGTGGGTAAATATATAAACAACCACCTTGATTTTGCTTCTGATTTGAAAGGTTCATGTACGATTTTCGGGGTGAACTACTTTCTGCGCGACAAGAAGGGCGAATACCTTACAGGGATGCACTACAAACGGGTTTGGCTTAAATGGATGGAAATGCGGGTTCACGGGGAAGTAGACGCGATAAAGACCCCCATAGGGTATCTTCCTAAATATGATGACCTTAAGTCCCTGTTTAAGGAAGTACTGGGCCATGATTATTCTACAAAGGAGTATTTAGAAGAGTTTACATTACGGATACCTGAAAACACAGCAAAGATTAAGCGTATAGAGGAGATATACAAAACAAAAGTGCTTGATACGCCAAAAGTCGTCTTGGAGAGCCTCGCTGAGCAAAAGAAGAGGTTTGAAGAAGCCAGGAAGAAATATGGCGATTATGTAAAACCCATGGATTTTCTTAAGAAGTAATCCGATATTCTTCAAATACGGCGGGAAATTATATGAGCAACCAGGAAATTTCCCTTATTGTTGCGTTTATGGCCGGGTTTGCGGCTTTCATATCCCCATGTGTTCTTCCGCTCATCCCGGCCTATATTTCCTTTATTACAGGAGTATCCGTAAAGGAACTCTCTTCAGCGGATACTAAATCAAAAAATGTTTCTAAAATAATTTTACCCACTTTGTTCTTCATATTGGGCTTTTCCCTGATTTTTATCATACTGGGAGCTTCGGCCACATTTCTAGGCAGTTTTTTCCTCAAGAATCAAAGGATATTGCAGATAATAGGCGGTATTATAGTTGTTATTTTCGGGCTTCATATGGCAGGTGCCTTTAAGCTCAAATTCCTGGAACATGAGAAGCGTTTCTCGATGAACCGCCGTCCGCTCACGGTGATAGGGGCATTTATCGCCGGTGTTGTGTTTGCACTCGGGTGGACTCCGTGCGTTGGGCCTATTCTTGCATCCATACTGCTGTATGCAGGGACGCAGGAGACTGTGTCAGAGGGCATAAAGCTCCTCAGCGCATTTTCGCTTGGTCTTGGCATTCCGTTTCTGTTAACTAGTATTGCGATAGGGTCATTTCTCAGTGTTTTTGATCGCATAAAGAAATATTTTCGCATTATCTCTATTCTTAGCGGAATCATTCTTGTTATAATGGGCATCTTAATAATGACAGGGACTTTTACCGTTCTAACAGCTGTGCTACAATAAAGGAGCCCTTATGGAATCTTACGATGTGATCATAATAGGTGGAGGACCGGCTGGTTTGACAGCCGGGATATACAACACAAGAGGGGGCCTTAAAACCCTCCTTGTTGAGAAAATCACTCCGGGCGGTCAGGCAAACTGGACGTATGTCGTGGAAAATTATCCCGGATTTCCCGAGGGAACATCAGGTCCCAAACTCATGCAGGATATGCAGAAGCAGGCGGAGCATTTTGGTTTGAAGATAATAAGCGAGGAAGTGCTGAGTGTATCCATTAACGGGGATAAAAAAGTCGTTAAGACCTCTTCAGGGGAATATGAGGCAAAGGCAGTTATAGTGGCAACAGGAGCCCGTCCGCAGAAGCTGGGTGTTCCCGGGGAGGATGCATTCACAGGAAAAGGTATTTCATATTGCGCGACATGCGACGGACCGCTTTTTAGAAACAAGGGAGTACTTGTTATAGGTGGCGGGGATGCGGCTATAGAGGAGGCTCTTTTTTTGACGGCATTTGCGGAAAAAGTTACAATAATTCACAGGAGAGATAAGCTCAGAGCTTCCAAGATACTTGAAGAAAGGGCATTCGCGAACAAGAAAATATCGTTTATCTGGGATTCTGTGGTAGAGGAGATTAAGGGAGAGAAGATGTTCTCCAAGGCAGCTATCAAAAATGTTAAAACAGGTGATACAAAGGATATTCCCGCTGATGGCATGTTTATATTTATAGGCACACAGCCTGATACGGGTTTTATAGAGGATATAGTTAATACTGATGAAACAGGCTATATTTTAACAGATGAGAATATGCAAAGCTCCGCTAAAGGTGTCTTTGCATGCGGTGATGTAAGGAAGAAGCTGCTCAGGCAGATCGTGACGGCCTGCGGTGAAGGAGCAACCGCTGCGGTTGCCGCAGAAATTTATATTAACAGCCTTAAAGGTTAAGGGAAAAAAATGAAAAATATACTAAAATACGGGTTTTTGACTCTTCTGTTGTTTATTATCGCTGTTGGATGTACAAAAACACCAAATGTCGAGGGAGAAAGCACTCCTAAGCCGTCAAGTGAAAAGGGATTAGCTCCTGATTTCACACTTGAAGACCTTGAGGGAAATGAAATAACACTTTCAGAACTAAGAGGGGCAGTTATAATCCTCGATTTCTGGGCTACGTGGTGCCCGCCCTGCCGGGATGAGATCCCCGGGTTTATAAAGCTTTACGATAAGTACAATGAAAAGGGTCTTGAAATAATAGGAATAAGCGTTGACAAGGGCTCGGATGGTCAACTAATCAAGTTTGCAGAAGAATGGAATATGAATTACCCGATAGTGCGCTCCACAAATGATGTAAATAAAGCTTACGGGGGTATAAGGGCAATACCCACTACGTTTATTATCGATAAGAAAGGAAAAATCAGGAACAAGCATATAGGGTTTGCTTCCTATGAGACATTTGAGGAAGAGGTGCTGGAGTTATTAAATGAAGAGTAAGGGGGTAATATGTCCAGACTTAGGTATTTTGCAGTTCTACTATTGATGGCGGCGGTTTTTGCAGGATGCGCATCTGTTTCCAGCTATACTAAAGAAGAGGGTGATGATTTAATTGTTCCGGGAGAAAGAGTAAGTAAATTTATAATTAGTAAGACCTCTATGAAACAGATATATACCAAGACCACTCCGAAAGAGTCTTACAAGAAACAAGGGTTGGATTTCTTATTCGATAAAAAAGATAAGCTTGCCGTTATTGTTGTGTCGAGCACCAAATTCAAGACCGAAGATGGAATTAAAATAGGAGATAATTTAATAAAGGTAATGCTGGAGCATGGTACGGGCGAGGAAGAGCCCGTGGATATTGAAGAAGTCGATGCCCAAATAAAGGCTAAGGGCAATAAGCTGGTCTATCCCGGCATAGAGTTTGTTATGGTGGATAAGAGGGTGGTTACGATAATAGTTTTGATTAACTAAATTGAGCATAAATTAAAAATCCTAGCATAACATGATACACTAATTGATACTTCCCAAAAGGGGCTTATATATATATGAAAGATGTTTATCTCGATAATCATGCAGCAACAAAGGTTGACGAGCGCGTATTTGAGGCCATGGTGCCTTTTCTTAAGGAAAACTACGGTAATGTACAGAGTATGCATTCGTTTGGAGCTAAATCTAAGGATGCCGTAGATAAAGCCCGAAAGCAAGTAGCAGAGTTGATAGGGGCTACTGAGAACGAGATATATTTCACTTCATGCGCTTCAGAGGCTAATAATCTGGCATTTAAGGGTGTTGCCCAGGCTTATCAGTCAAAGGGCAAACATATAATTGTCTCTGCCGTTGAGCATTTCTCTATAATAAACGCTGCGAAGAGGCTCCTGCAGGCAGGATTTGAGATAACATATCTGGGAGTTGATAAATATGGGGTTGTTTCTGTTAGTGAGCTTAAAAAGGCTCTTAGGGATGACACAATCCTTGTATCCATACAGCACGCTAATTCAGAGATAGGAACTATACAGGATATAGAGGCCCTATCTAAAGTAGTTAAGGAAAAAGGTGTGCTGTTTCACACAGATGCTGTAGCAACAGCCGGGATAATACCTATTGATGTCAAGAAACTTGGGGTGGATCTGTTATCTATTGCAGGATCCCAGTTCCATGGTCCTAAAGGTGCAGCAGCTCTTTATATCAAAAAGGGAACTAAGGTAATTCCTCAGATAGATGGTGGAATACAGGAATCTGGTCGAAGGGCAGGCACTGAGAACGTGGCTGGGATTGTAGGACTGGGAAAGGCATCGGAGATAGCAAAGCAGGAGATGGAAGATAATCATAAGAAGATTATTGCCCTGCGTGACAGGATTATCAAGGAACTTCCTGAGAATATAGAAAACATTTACCTAAACGGTCATCCTGAGAAAAGGCTTCCCAATAACGTAAATTTCTCGGTAGAGTTCGTTGAAGGCGAAGGTATGCTTCTTTTTCTGGATGAAGAAGGAATATATGTATCAAGCGGTTCTGCGTGCACATCCAAGGCGCTTAAGATGTCCCATGTGTTAAGTGCCATAAAGCTTGATGCTGCTGTAGCACAAGGCTCCCTTGTCATGACATTATCAAAGTATAGCTCGGATGAGGATATAGACTATATAATTGAGAAATTCCCGGCAATAGTGGCAAGACTCAGAGAGATGTCACCGCTTTATGCCCATTTCAAGAAAACCGGTAACAGATTTGAGGCAGGCCCGGGCACTGATTACGAGCATGCACATGATCATGAAGAATAATAGTTTAGTAAAGGAGACAATATGCCATTTTATTCAGAAAAAGTAATGGAACACTTTAAGAGTCCAAAAAACGTGGGTGAGATTAAAGATCCCGATGGAGTGGGAGAGGTGGGCAATCCCGTCTGCGGAGACCTTATGACATTTCAGATCAAAGTCAAGGACAATAAGTTGGTTGATATAAAATTCAAGACGTTTGGCTGCGGGGCTGCTATTGCCGTATCATCCATAGTATCAGAAATGGCCATGGGTAAAACCCTTGATGAGGCCTTCAAAATCACCAATGCCGATGTTGCAAAAGAGCTTGGCGGGCTTCCACCTAATAAGATGCACTGCTCCAATCTAGGAGCCGATGCACTCCACAAAGCGATAAATAATTATCTTGCTAAGCAGAAGGAGGCAAAATGAGCCAGGATACCAGGAAATGTAAATGCCCCTATTGTGAGCATGAGCTCATATTCAAGTGCTTTGAGCCGTGTTTCTGCGAGCCGTGTAAGGTGGAACTGGTAACTTGTCTGGCTTGTGATGCGGTATTTAACAAGAAACTTAAGAAATGCCCGCAGTGCGGGAGGAAATATGAAGGATAAAATGACGATAATTCTTTTCTCAGGCGAATACGACAAAGGTATCGCCGCGTTTACGCTTGCAACCACTGCAGCCGCAAGCGATATGGATGTAACCATATTTTTCACATTCTGGGGGTTAAACTTCCTTAAGAAGAGCGGGGTAAAGGGTTCTAAACCCAAATTCTTCCTGCAGAAGCTTTTTGGTGCTATAAACAGCGGGTTGCCTTTGTCACGCTTTAATTTCCTGGGCATAGGGCTCTGGATGATGAAGAAACTTATGAAAAAGACAAAGATGGCCTCTCTTGAGGAACTGATGGCTCTGGCAAAGCAGTTAAATGTTAAATTTGTCGCATGCACCACAAGCTGCGGCGTCATGGGACTCTCAAATGAGGAGCTCTCAGAAGACGTAGCTGAATTTGCAGGGGCAGCCACATACCTTGCTTATGCCAGAGAGTCCAAGGTCAATTTATTCATTTAAGAGGCTATTTATGGATAAGACAAAATCTCTTGATTGCACGGGGCTCATGTGCCCTATGCCTGTTGTAAAGGCTAAGCTTGAGCTAGAGGAAATGAAATCAGGAGAGGTACTTGAGGTTGTTGCTGATGATCCTGGATTTGAGAAGGATTTTCCAGCATGGTGCAAGCAGACAGGGAATACGTTTATTGAGTTAGAAATAGAAAACGGAGTCTTCAAGGGCTATGTAATGAAGAAGTAGATACCAAGGAGAGAATCATCGATGAAGATTGAGATAAAGGGATTTCTCGAGACATCCATGATAAACTGGGAGGGTATGATAGTCTCAGTATTGTACACCTCCCATTGCAATTTCAGGTGCCCCTATTGTCAAAATCCATCCCTCGTACTTGAACCAGAGCAGCTCGAAACCGTGCCTGTTGCAAAAATCGCTTCTTTTCTGATCAAGAAAAAAGGCTGGGTCGAGGGAATATGCCTTACCGGCGGGGAGCCATGTATGTTTGCCGATTTGCCGGATTTTCTTAAGAAGATAAGGGCTACCGGTGCAAAGATCAAGCTTGATACAAACGGGGCTTTTCCGGAGATGCTTGAAAAACTTATAGATGAAAAACTCGTTGATTATATTGCGATGGATGTAAAGGCTCCTTTGGATGAGGAGAAATACTCTAAGGCAGCAGGGGGCAAGGTTGATATTGCCAGGATAAAAAAGTCAATTGATATAATTAGAAATTCCGGTCTTGAATACGAGTTCAGGACAACGGTTGTCCCTACCATTGTTGACGAAGACGATATCATGGAAATAGCTAAATACCTAAAAGGCTCAAAGAAATATGCCCTGCAGAATTTTTCCACAAAAGAAGTGCTGGAGGCGTCATTTAAGAAAATCAAGCCGTACAAAAGAGAGGTGCTTGAGGATATAGTAAAGAAGATATCGCCATTTTTTGAAAAATGCATGGTAAGGGGCAAATGAACGTAACAATAAGACGCAGGATAATGCATTTCACCCTTGTAATTATGGGAATGAGCTCTATTATCGTCCAGTCACTGCTCATAAGAGAACTGGCGATGCTTTTCTATGGGAACGAGCTCTCTTTAGGGATGATTTTTGCCAGCTGGCTTTTCTGGATAGGGGTGGGCAGCTGGCTTATGGGCAGGATGGTCTCTGATCTTAACAGGAAACTTAGAATTTTTATAGGCACGTCTCTTCTGGCTTCTGTTTTAATACCTATACAGGTAACAGCCGTACGCGTGCTAAAGTATGCAATTAATTCTCCCCCAGATGTAATGCTCGGATTTGCCCCGATGTTTTTAGCTCCCTTTCTAATCCTGGCTCCATTGTGCATTATCACGGGCTTCCAATTCGCCTTGGCGAGTTCTCTCTACAATGATATATACAAAAGCGCACATATAGCCATACGGAAAATATATCTCTATGACGCGATAGGTGATATGCTGGGTGGTTTTATTTTCGGCTACATCCTCATCAATTTCTTTACATCTTTTCAAATTGCCCTCTACGTAGTTATATTAAATGTCTCTCTCTCTTTGTTCCTCATCCTTGCATATTTCAGGCAAAAGGCTTCGTTTCTTTTGCTTCTTAGTTTTGGTCTTCTTATACTGTTCTTAAGAATAGGTGCAGGAAACTGGCACGGGGAGCTGGATGTTTTAAGCCGGACGTTTAACTGGAAGGGCAGGAATCTCGTTGAGGTTGCGTCTTCCAAATACAGCCATTTCGCCATTGTTGAGAATGAGGATTCCCTTGGTATTTACTCAAACGGGACCCTCGATCTCAGTGTGTCGGACAAATCAGCATCCACAGACATGGTTCATCTTGCCATGACCCAGGTGGACAACCCTACGAAAATCCTCGTAATCGGGAGAGCGCTTTCGGGACAGCTGCGTGAATTTCTAAAGTATGATCCTCATGAGATCTATTATATTGAAACAGACCCTGTTCTTGTGAATATAGCCCGCCCTTATATTTTGGCAGAAGACAGGGATGCTTTAGCCGATGAGAGGGTAAAACTGCTTCATGAGGACGGCAGAGTTTTTGTCAAGCAGTACAGGGGAGAACCTTTTGACTGTGTTATGCTAAATGTTGGAAACCCCCTGACAGCGGAATTAAACCGTTTCTATACGTATGAATTTTTCAGGGAAATCTCCTCTGTTTTATCCGAGGGAGGGGTTTTCTTCTTTATGATAGACTATGACAAGGATAAGTCAAATAACGATCTTAAGCAGTATTCGCAGATAATCTATATGACCCTTAGAAAAGTATTCGGCGGGGTTATTGCTGTCGGGGGAGATGAGCTTTTCCTTGCGGCATCCAAATCCGGCGAGCATCTTACATATGATGAGCGCAGGATACTTGAAAGGCTCCAGGAAAGGGGAATGGTTGCGGATGAGTCCTTTGAGGATAAACTTGACGCACTCTTCAGCGAGGATTCCATCCAGCAGGTCCTTGTGTTAAATGAAGAAACGGTCGGATTTAATTATGATTTCCATCCTATCAGCTATTATTACGGCATAACCCTATGGGGGACAAAATCCATCTATTCGCGTTTTTTAGGGAAAATGAGGGGTATACCATTCTTCCATGCACTTAGCCTTGTTTTCATACTGGGTTCGCTCCTGTTTGCCCTTAAGGCGCCCTTAAAAGGCATATTAGTGCCGCTTGCTGTTGTATCCTCCGCAATGGCGGGTATAGTGCTTGAGCTGATCCTTATAATAGGGTTCCAGATAATTTATGGGTACCTGTACCATATGGTAGGCATAATCATAGCATCATTTATGCTGGGTCTTGTCATAGGAACGTTTTATGTAACAAGGGAGCTTGAACACAGGGGTATAAGTATCTCCATATTGCCCCTGACACAGATTGCGTTCGGAGTTTTCGCATTTCACATCCCTGTCATGCTTCTTCTTTTCGCCCAGACAAATACCAGTGCGCTGACGGGCCTTGCGATAAACGTTGTTCTGCCTGTTTTCACAATGATCGACGGTTGTTTTGTCGGGATAATTTTCCCTCTTGCAAATAAGCTGTATATGAAAAATCATGAAGAAGAGAGCCGTGTCGCGGGCAGGCTTTACGCATTTGACCTTGCCGGTGCGTGTCTTGGCGCTCTTATAGCGAGTGTTTTGTTTATTCCTGTATGGGGAATACTCAATACGGCGATCCTTGTCGGGGTCATAAATATAGGGATGGCCATTTTGATTTTTTCAATAGCAGGAAAAAAATCTTTTGACATATGACAATAAAATGATACAATAAAGCAAATAAAGGAGTCTGTAATGAGCTTTAAGGTACTTGTCTACGGGGATCCGGCGCTCTGGAAGAAATCCAAAAAAGTAGCCAAAGTAGATGACGAGATAAAATCACTCTTAAAAGACCTCATTAAGACCATGTATGCACATAACGGGGTGGGGCTTAGCGCACCCCAGGTTGGAATACATAAGAGAGTAATCGTAGTTGACATAGGGACAGGGTTGACCACACTGGTGAATCCTAAAATTTTATCAAAGTGCGGCAAGCAGTCAGCTCCGGAAGGGTGCCTCAGCGTACCAGGCGTTTATATAGAGGTAAAACGTGCCGATGAGATAACTGTTGAAGGCCTTGATAAGAACGGAATGTATGTGCAGATTGAGGCATCGGGACTCTTTGCCCGGGCACTGCAGCATGAAATAGATCACCTGGACGGTATTTTAATTACAGAGAAGGTCCCTAAAAAGCGCCTTAAAGCAATAAAGGATGAGCTTGAAAAACTTAAAAAGGGAAAAGGGGATAAAAGTGGCTAATCCTCTGGCAGCGAAAATAGAAGAATACCTGACGCCTTTATTGGGAAAGATCATGGCACAGGCGACAATAAAGGTGCAGTGCAAGAATATAGGGATAACTGTTGAACAATTAAGTTTAGAAAATCTTGCAGGGATAGCAGAACGTATAGAAAAAGCGCTTGTCATTTTTGTAGGCTCCGAAAAAGCAAAAAAAACTGCTGATGAAATAAAGAATTTTAGCTAGAGGAGCAGCAATGGGAACACTTAAAAAGCAACATTACATCTGGGTTATAGCAATATTTCTTATAAACTTTGCCTTCTATGTAATTCGTCCTGGAAATGAAACAGTAATATTTATATCTTCTCACATATTTACAAATCTCTGCGCACTGATCGCTGTGCTGAGTCTGTTCAGGGCGTTTAGTGCATTCAAGATACTTGATTTGACAAAAGCAGCATGGCTTATGCTATTAATAGGTGTATTTTTCTACCTTTTGGGAGAGCTGGCATACAGTTTTTACGAAGTACTGCGTAAATTGGCGATTCCGTTTCCGTCTATTGCAGATGGTTTTCGTCTGGCAAGCTATGTCTTTCTTTTTGCAGTAGTCATTTATCTAATAAGAGGATTTAGAAAGGCTGGTATACCTATAGGTGCCTGGACTGAATTTCTTAGTATCACACTTCTTTTGGGCTCTATTTTTTACTTCCTTAGTATTGACCTTTTTGCACCTATCATGGCAAGTCCTGTATTCTCAGCGTACAAAAAATTCCTCTATATCGCGTATCCGCTTGCTGATCTTACATTGATATTTTTAATCCTTATACTGATGCAATTTACGGCACTTTTTGGCCAGGGCATATTCTATGACCCCTGGCGATATATATTGGCGGGATTTATCGCTATAGCAGTCGGGAATATACTTTTTGCGTATTACACCTGGCACAATTTATACGCGATTGGCAGCTATATTGACCTGTTTCCCAATTTAGGTTATCTTCTTATCGCACTCGGTGCCATGAGCCAGAAAAATTTAATCAGGAAACCCTGATTTTTTATGATATGGTTCAAATAATAGATGTGGAAAAGGAAGGAAAACCCTATGGATAAAGCAAATAAAAAGGACTCTTTAACTCTTGTTGCAAGCTGTATTTTTGCAGCTAATTTGATTTATGTTATATTTATTCCTTATGCAAGCCGTATTAGTATGCCGTGGTCGCATCTTTTCTCCAACACATCTGCACTTATAAGCCTTTTGGGAATTATGTCTACTTTTTTGTGCCTGAAGTTTTTTGATGAAAGTAAAGCAGCCTGGCTCCTGCTGTTTCTGGGAATAGCCTTAAGTTTCTTAAATGAGCTCGGATCCGCGTATTTTGTAACTGTCGCGGGCTTTGACCTGGCTTTTCCGACAATAGCAGATGGGTTTCGCCTGTCATCATATCTTTTCCTGTCCGTCGGGCTTCTCTATCTTGTGCTTGGTTTCAAAAGTGCGGGGTTTCCTGTTGGTTCGTGGAGAGAATTTGTAAGTATTGCAGGACTTTTGGGGATAGTTCTTTGCCTTTTAGGATTTGCTATATTTGTTCCGATTTTCAGAAACCCGGATGTGACTAATCTTCAGAAGACTCTTTATCTCCTCTATCCCATAGCTGATTTCATACTGATATTCTTGATTATACTCATCCTTCGCATTACAACGCTTCTTGGAGAGGGCTCTTTCTTTAAACCCTGGCGCTTTATGACTGCAGGCTTTATAACTATGACAATAGGAAATCTGCTTTTTGCATACTATGCGACACACAACATTATTCCAACCGAAAGCATATCAGAATTATTCACAAATGCGGGTTTTCTCCTTATAGCAATCGGCGCTGTTGCCCAGAGGAAAATCATTAAGAGCTTATAAGCCTGTTTCCAGGAGTCTTCTTTATAAAAATCCATGTCTATAGCCGGGATATTCTCGGCTATTTTCACAAGTAGGAAAGGGATATGAAAGAAGCATTGCTTTATGATAAAAAAGAAGATAATGCAGTGCTCTGCTACCTGTGCTACCAGCGCTGTACGATCCCTAAGGGTGGGAGGGGTATTTGCGCTGTCCGGGAGAATAGGGACGGCACGCTTTATTCCCTTGTCTGGGGAAAACCGGTAGCGCTGCATGTAGACCCGATAGAGAAGAAGCCATTCTTTAATTTTCATCCGGGTTCCCGTGCCCTTTCAATCGCAACCGTGGGATGCAATCTCAAATGCCTCAATTGCCAGAATGCGGACATTTCCCAGTATCCAAAGAAACACAAGGTTATAGAAGCCACAGAGGTTTCACCCGAGGAGGTTGTCCAAACAGCAATCAGGGAGAAATGCGAGAGTATTTCATATACATACACGGAGCCTACGGTTTTCTTCGAATATGCACTTGATATTGCAAAGCTTGCCAGGGAGAAGGGGATCAAGAATACTTTTGTAACAAACGGATATATGTCACAGGATGCCTTAAAACTGATCAATCCCTATCTTGATGCTGCAAATGTAGACCTTAAATCCTTTAAAGATAGCTTTTACAAGAAATTCTGCGGCGGCAGGCTTGAGCCGATACTCGATAACCTGAAATACATGAAAAAGAACGGCATCTGGGTTGAAGTCACAACCCTTGTCATACCGACACTAAATGACACCAATACAGAGCTTGAGCAGATAGCAGATTTCGTCCTTTCACTGGGCAGAGAAACCCCGTGGCATGTTAGCGCTTTCTATCCGGCACATAAGCTGGCAAATCTTCCTGAAACAACGGCGCAAATGTTAGAACGTGCGCGGGATATCGGAATGAGGGCAGGGCTTATGTATGTCTATACCGGAAATATACCTGGGGAAGAAGGGGAGAATACATATTGCCCTAAGTGCAAAAAAGCTATTATACAGCGTCATGGATTCCGCATAACAGAGTACGATATAGATGACGGCAAATGCAAATCATGCAAAACCCCTGTCAGCGGGGTGGGGTTATAAGACAGATAAAATGAAAAAGAAAAAAGAGAGAAAAAAACGTCTAAGCCTGATAAAGATAATTCTGCCTGTATGCATACTGCCTTTCTGCATAGGTCTTGCAAAGGCCCTGGTTGAGCAGCTTGCACGAGTAGATAAATTATCCCCACAGCAGTTTTATTTCATGCTTGGATTTACATCTTACCTTTTATTACAGGTAATTTTTTTCAAGCCTATAAGGACCTATATTTTCGGTCATGAACTGACCCATGCGCTATGGTCAATGCTTTTCGGCGGCAGGGTAAAGGAGTTTAGCGTAGGCAAGAACGGCGGCAGTGTACTACTTACAAAAACCAATTTCGTCGTCACACTTGCCCCGTATTTTTTCCCGCTGTATTCGGTTCTTGTGATTGTACTTTATTATACAATAGGCTTTTTCACAGGCCTGGAGCCTTATGTTTCATATATGGTTTATCTGCTCGGGTTCACATTTTCGTTCCATATTGCGCTTACCATGAACTCGCTTACCGGCAAGCAGCCTGATTTAATTAAGACCGGGGTCTTTTTTTCCCTTTCTGTAATATTCTTCATTAATATTATAGTCGTGGCACTGGTGATGAAGCTTGTATCGCCTGGCAGTATTTATCTTTTCGGGTTCTTAAAAAGGGGTTTTGGTATAGGAATTTTCATATACAGCTGGACCGGGACTTATATGGCCTCAGTTATTGATAAGATGACGGGATAGGTTCCATGGGAAGGGGATCATAATGTTAAAACTAATAAATCTGACTAAGCGCTTTATAAGCCTTACAGCCGTAGATAATCTGAACCTGGAGATCCCTAAAGGCGAGATATTCGGCTTTTTAGGCCCAAACGGCGCCGGCAAGACAACAACCATCAAGATTATGTGCGGCCTTCTTAAACCGACAGAAGGGCAGGTCATTATCGATGGATTCGATATCCAGAAGGAACCCGAGGCTGCCAAGCAGCGTATAGGCCTTATACCGGACAATCCTTTTATATATCCAAAACTTACCGGCAGGGAATTTTTGCATTTTATAGGAAACCTTTACAAGCTCCCATGGCATGAGCAGGACGAGAAGATACCCGAGCTTTTGGCCATGTTTGAGCTCACTTCATGGGCTGATGATTTGATAGAGAGCTATTCCCACGGCATGCAGCAGAAGCTTGTTATGTCAGGGGTACTGCTTCACAACCCGAAGATAATATTTCTTGATGAGCCCATGGTAGGTCTTGACCCTAAAAGCGCCAAGCTTGTAAAGGAGATATTTTTTAACCTCTCAGCACGGGGCGTTACCATATTCATGTCAACCCATACCCTCGAAATAGCCGAGAAGATGTGTCACAGGATAGGCATAATACAGGAAGGCAAAATCATAGCTCTGGGCACAAAGGACACGCTTCAGGAAAATATCGCGCCTGATAAGAACCTGGAGGATATCTTCCTTGAGTTAACAGGCGGAACCCAATATGCCGATCTGTTAAAATACCTCTAAGAAGAGAATTTATGAAAGAAACTCTGCTTCTAATCAAGACCAAGCTCAGGATGCTCTACAACGGCGTAAAGTTTGCCAAAGGCAGCAAGTGGATAAAGATAGCTATACTTTCCGCTATAGGTGCAGGTTTCATGTGGGGATTATATAAGCTTTTCCTAAGGATCTTCGTATACCTGCACGGAGTGCCTCTTATAGGGCCACTTCTCATTATACGCATGATATCCATGATATTCATGGTTTTCTTTGCCATGCTAATATTCAGTAACATAATAACGGCTTTCTCCTCTCTATATTTTTCAAGTGATCTATATTTGCTATTGCTATCGCCTCTTAGATTCAGGTCTATTTTCTCCTTCAAATTCTTTGAGACCATGACATACTCAAACTGGATGGTGCTTTTCTTTTTAACCCCGGTCCTCGGGGCCTATGGGAAGACCCAGTTGGTACCAGTGGGCTTTTTCTTGTGGGTGCTTATCGTTCTCCTGCCGTATTTTGTGATTTGTACCAGTATCGGTATTATGATAACCGTGACACTCATGAGGATATTCCCCACAAAGAAGACTCGCGATATTTCGCTTATCTTCGGTGTTGTAATAGGGGCAAGCGCCTATCTTATAGTAAGATTGCTTCAGCCCGAGAAGCTTGTAAACCCGGAGGTAATGATAGGGGTAATGCAGTACCTTGTGGCTGTCAGGACCCCTGTGACAAAATTTCTGCCGAGCTTCTGGATAACACAGTCCATAATTTCCATGGTAAAGTCCAACCCGGCTAATGCATTCTTCTACTTTGGCATCCTGAGCGCGGTCGCTTTCGCCCTGTCTTTTGTAACTATTTTCTTCTCCCGGAGAATGTATTATCCCGGTTGGGCAGGAGCGCAGGAGGGTGGCAAAAGACACACAAAACAGGACGGCAAAAAGAGGGCGGCTAAGAAACGCATATTTCCCTTTAACATATCCAGTCCCATCCGGGCTCTTGTGACAAAGGATGTGAAAACCTTCTTCAGGGAGACAAGCCAGTGGTCTCAGCTGTTAATTCTTTTGACACTTATAGTCGTATATTTGTATAATATCCACAAGCTTCCACTGCCTTATTTCTACCTAAAGAGCATCATTTCATTTCTTAACATAGGCCTTGCGGGTTTCGTTCTTGCATCCGTGGCTCTTCGTTTCGTGTTCCCGGCGGTCAGCCTTGAAAAGAATAATTTCTGGATCATACGTTCAGCACCCATATCTGTTAAACAGTTCATCTGGGAGAAATTCTGGATTTCTCTTTTTCCGCTGCTTATTCTTGCGGCATGCCTTATTGTATTCTCAAATATAATACTTGAGGTAGACATGTTCTTCATGGTCATATCATGTGCTACGGTAATTATCATGACAGTTGCCCTTACAGCTCTTGGAATAGGTATGGGGGCTATATTTCCAAGATTTCACGTTGAGAATGTTGCCCAGATAGAATCAAGCGCAGGGGGGATGTTCTATATGATATTCTCTCTTGCCTATGTCGCGGCTATCCTGGTTCTCGAGGCAGGGCCTGTCAGGATGTATTTTGTTTACAAGCTTAGCGGGCGTTCACATTTCAGGCCCGGGCTGATCATATTTTTGGGGGTAATATTTGTGGTGGTTAACCTTGCCGTCATATTTATTCCCATGATGCTAGGCATAAAAAAGATAAAAAACCTCGAAATGTGATGTGTGAAGAATATACTTGACAACTTTCGGTATCGTGTGCTATACTCATTTTGGTTACAATTAAATAATGCACTCTACGGACAAAGGCGTCCTGTTTATACTATGAGAGTATAAAACGGGGCGCTTTTTTGTTTAGGAGTGAAGAGGGCGATGCATGTAATTACAGAGCTAAATATCCGGGATTTTTTCCCTTGACTGTCGGGTACCTTTCCATTATAATTAAAGGTTGATATACTGTGTAATTAGTTAAGTTTTATAAAGGATATAGTAATGGATCAAATTCCTTATGAAGAACAAATAAAAGCACTCTCAAAAATAAGCAAGGCAATCGCTTCGGAACAATACCTCGAAGATATTCTACGCCTTATAGTCACGGTAACTGCCCAAGTAATGAGCTCCAACATATGTTCGCTGGTTCTAGTTGATGAAAAGAAAAAGGAACTTATAATTCGGGCAACTCAGAGCGTAAGTGAAGAATACAATAAAAAACCACCCTTAAAAATAGGCGAAGGAATTGCCGGCAGAGTCGTAAAAGAGAATAAACCCCTGGTAGTCAAGGATGTGACCAAGGAAAAGGAATACAAGAACAGAAACATTGCCCAAAAAGAGGGTTTGTATTCACTTTTATGTGTGCCCTTGGCAGTCAAGGGCAAGGTGATCGGGGCAATCAATTGCTACACTCCGAAACCGCATGATTTTACTAAATACGAGATAGAGATACTGACAACGATAGCGAACCAGGCGGCTATAGCAATTGAGCACACAGAGCTTATGGTGAAAACAAGGGTCATACAGGAAGAGTTGGCATCCCGCAAGAGAGTTGAGAAGGCAAAGGGAATCTTGATGAGGGATGAGGGACTAACCGAAGAAAATGCTTATATCAAAATCCGAAAGTATTCAATGGATAACCGAAAAACAATGCGCGAGGTAGCAGAAGCTATCATCCTATCTTCCGAGATAAAGAAAAAACTATAAAGGAGACTTTTTTTGTGACAGAGGTATCGGAATTTGTAAGGGATACTGTTAGAAGGCATGAAGGACTTCTAATTCCTACTTTACAGGATATTCAGGAGCGTTATAACTATCTTCCAGAAAAAGTTCTTAGGGAACTTGCTAAAATCTCAAAGATATCTCTGAGCGATGTTTACGGGGTAGCAAGCTTTTATAGCGCCTTCAGCTTTACACCAAAGGGTAAACATATTATTACCGTCTGTCTGGGTACCGCATGCCATGTTCGAGGAGGGGCAAAGGTTGTTGATGTAATATCAAAAGAGTTGGGTATAGAATCGGGAGAGACAACAGCAGATTTACAATTTACACTCCAGACGGCGAATTGTCTGGGTTGTTGTGCCATAGGACCGATTGTCTTGATAGATGGAGAATATTATGGACAGATGACGCCACAGAAAACAGTTGTTCAAATTGAGAGGTTACTTAAAAAGGAGAAGAAAAGTGGTTAAGTTATCAATGCCTGAACAACTTGAAAAATTCCGTCAAAAAATTTTAGCAAACAGATCGAAAAAAACGGTAATCTCTATATCCTGCGGAACATGCGGACAGGCGCGAGGTGCGCTTAAAGTAGTCAAAGCATTTAAAGAAGCGGTAAAAGGGCATAAGGAAAAGTTTACGATAAAGATTACCGGTTGCCACGGATTTTGTGAGGCAGAGCCTGATGTAATAATTTTCCCGGAAGAGATATTCTATAGGAATCTGAAGCCTGAGGATGCAAAGAAAATCGTCGAATCCATCTTAAATGGTACGATAGTAGACGATCTTGTATATAAGAAAGACGGTAATAGTTTTGTCCATATGTCCGAAATACCATTTTATAAAAAACAGATGCAGATACTCTCAGGTAAAAATCCGCTCATTGATCCTGCAAACATAGAGGATTATGTTGTCTTGGATGGGTATAAGGCCCTCATCAAGGCTTTAGAGAGAAGTCCCAAGAAAGTAATAGATGAGATAAAGAGTGCAGGCTTAAGGGGCAGAGGTGGTGCAGGCTTTTCGACAGGTAAAAAATGGGAAATCACTCGTTCACATAAAGGTACAATTAAATATATTATATGCAATGCTGATGAAGGTGATCCGGGGGCTTATATGGATCGAAGCCTGCTTGAAGGCAATCCGCATTTGATTATAGAAGGAATAATAATAGCTGCATATGCAATTGGTGCAAATGAAGGCTGGATTTATGTGCGGGATGAATATCCACTTGCAGTCAAACATGTAATTATCGCAATTGAACAGGCAAGAAAACTTGGTTTATTGGGCAAAAATATTTTAGGTTCGGGTTTTGATTTTGACATCAAAATAGCAAGAGGTGCGGGTGCGTTTGTTTGTGGCGAGGAGACTGCTCTTATAGCATCTATAGAGGGAAAAAGAGGTGTTCCGAGACAAAGACCGCCTTTTCCTGCGCAATACGGGCTTTTCGGTAAACCAACAAACATAAACAATGTTGAGACACTGGCAAATGTTCCGATAATAATAGAAAAGGGAGCAGATTGGTTTGCCGGTATAGGTACAGAAACGAGTAAAGGCACGAAGATATTCTCACTCGTAGGTAAAGTGCGGAATACGGGACTGGTAGAGGTCCCAATGGGTATAACTCTTCGTGATGTGGTATTTGATATTGGCGGCGCTTTAGATAATCAAAAGGTAAAAGCCGTTCAGATCGGTGGACCATCGGGAGGATGTATTCCTCAGGAACTATTTCATTTACCCGTAGACTATGAATCTTTGACAGATGCGGGTGCTATAATGGGTTCAGGCGGCATGATTGTTATGGATGAAAATACATGTATGGTTGATATCGCAAGGTATTTTACCAACTTTCTGCAGGAGGAATCCTGCGGAAAATGTTCTATCTGCCGGGAGGGAACACAGAGAATGTATGAGATCCTTACAGGTATAACAGAAGGTCGCGGCAAAGAGGAGGATTTGACCTTACTCCAAGAACTGGGGAAAGCGGTGAAAGATGCATCAATGTGTGGACTTGGACAGACTGCACCTAATCCTTTGATTTCAACATTGAAATATTTCAAGAATGAATACATTGCTCACATAAAAGAGAAAAAATGTTATGGTGGAGTATGTAAGACTTTTATTAAGTATGAAATAAACCTTGAAAAATGTACGGGCTGTGGGCTCTGCAAGA
>JBDRDD010000012.1:0-13730 GCA_043821115.1 bacterium
ATTTTTGAGTGTGTATAATTTGTGTCACTATGAAAAAGGGCAGGTGGCGGTATGCACCCGCCCTTTTTTATATGTAAATTTTACTTGAAAAAAAACAGGAAAAGTTGTAAACTTAATAGATATTAAAGATTAACTCCGAAGGGAGATAAAATAGTGAGTCAAGAAGTTAATAAAAGGAAAACAGCTTCTGTATGGACTATATGGAAGCAAAGCTTTGCCATGATGAGAGATTATCCCAAGGTACTGTGTCCGTTTGGATTAATCGCCTTTTTACAGGGCATAATGCTATATATATTGTTTTGGGCCCCAAGATACCCGTTTTCAGTAGTCCTAGCACCTCCTATAAGGAGGTTCTGGGGTGAGATGTTCCTGCATTATCCTGTGAATTTCCTCCTGTTGCCCAAGCTTTTTCATTACGGTAATATTATCTTTAGCGTAATCATTGAAGGGTTTATAGCCGGTATGACAGTAGCCATGGTTTGTCAGGCAAAGAGAGGCATAGGTCCGCGTATACGCACAAATTGCAGGAAGGCATTTCGCAGGTATCTTCCGCTTGTCGCGGTATGGATACTGCTTCTCGGGCTTATGACACTTGTTTTTAAGGGCCCGTCATTTCTTATTACCAAATATTATACTGTCCATGCCGGCATATTCAGGCAGGGTAATTTCATGCTGATGGCGTTTGGCGCAAGTCTTCTTGTGGCCATAATGATACAGGCTATATTCGCCTATGCTATACCTGCTGTTATGATAGAGCAGAAAAAGACATTCAAGGCGCTTGAAAGGAGTATAGCCATACTAAAGGGTCTTTCTTTTAAGACATTTTTGCTTGTTCTGATTCCAACTATCCTGACGTTTGTAATGATGGTTCTTAAATTTAAGCTACCTGCGCTCATGAAAGCTTTCTTTCCCGAGATAACCTTATATGTAATGGTATTAAATATTATATTAATAGCATTCAGCAATTACCTGCTTTTCAGCTCTGTTACAATACTGTTCTGCAGCAAGTGCAGTAACAAAAAAGATTGTGAGTCGGATAAGGGGTTAAGCAAGTGAGAAAACTTTTTATTTTAATTTTTATAGCGATGATTTTTTCAGTTAGCGGATGCGGTGACCAGTATCCGGCTGAGAAGCTTTACTGGAAGGCAAACAAGTATAGCGAGAGCATCTTTAAGAATCCAAAAGGTACGCCCCAGACGCAGTATAATAAAGCGGTGCGCCTTTTTGAGAAGATTAAGAAAAAATACCCTAACCTTGTTCAGGCAAAACATGCACAGTTCAGGGTAGCCGAGCTTTACATGGCCAAGGAAGATTACCCCCAGGCTATTAAAGAGTTCACGGAGGTGTTAAAGAAATACCCTGATGACAGAATGCTTGCGTCAAGCGCGCAGTTTAGTATAGGCAATGCTTATGAAAAAAGTGATCAATGGGATAAGGCGTTAAAGGAATACAGGAAACTCTTTGAGGATTACCACCTGACACAAACGGGACTGGATGCTCCGATATATATCGCATCCTATTATGATAAAAACAACAAAACAGCAAAGGCCCAGGAGGCCTACAGGCAGGCTGTCAGGGATTACAAAAAAGTTGTGTCAGAGAATCCGGAGTCGCAGGCCGCATACATAGCCCATAACCATATTTCTTCCTGTTACATGGCCCTGAAAGAATGGGATAATGCGATTGCTGCATTTGGGGATGTTATGGAAAAATATCCCGGGAGTCCAAGGGCCCCGCAGGCCATGGTTGCTACAGCGACTATTTATGACACAGAGCTTGAAAACGAAAAAAAAGCTGTTGAGCTATATAAAAAGTTCATTGAACATTATCCCAAGCACGGCATGGTGTATGTCGTGAAGGGGAGACTGGAAGAGCTCGAGAAAAAATAATTCTCTTTATCAGGGAGCAACCTGGTATGATCGCAGAACTTTTTCTTATAACAGGCGCTTATTTGCTGGGTTCGGTGTCATTCGCGTATCTTATAGCAAAGTGGAAGAAGGGGATAGATATAAGGGAAACCGGTTCCACTAATGCGGGTGCTATGAATGTGGCGCGTGCGGCAGGCCTTTGGTATGGTGTACTTGTTGCTGTACTCGATGTGCTAAAGGGAGTGCTGACTGTTGTCGCAGGGCGCATGCTGGGCGTTAGCGATTATGCTCTTATACTGGCAGGTGCTGCGGTGATAGCGGGCCATAACTGGCCGGTGTATCTTGGCTTTAAGGGCGGTAACGGCATGGCAACCCTTATGGGTGTTCTTCTGGCTGTAATGCCAGCCGAAACCTTTATGACGTTTGGTATGGCGTTCGGATTTGGTTTGATACTTATAGCACTGGAGCTGCCGGCTATTGAAATAGGTGCGGTGGCGGGTTACATAGTAATGCCGGCTATTGCATCGCATTTTAACCAGCCCGTAACCATGGTTATTATGCCGCTTCTTTTGGGTACATTGCTTGTTCCTTCGCGTGTTGCCTTCCTCCAGAGGGGGTATGCGGAAATCCTTCCCGCCATGTGAAATTTCAAGGCCTCCTTAAAAAAGTGAAAAAAATACTTGACATTTTTTTTTATAAATGCTATAATAAGGTTTTACGCTGTAGAAAACTTTATTTATAGTCGTAGATATTGCAGGATTTACTAGAAAACATGCAAAAAATCTCCCCTGCAGTAATAGGGGAGATTTACGCTTTTTTTTTATTTTAGGAGGGCCATCGAATGGCTTCAAAAACGTTAAATTTCGCAAAGATACACAATATTCTGAAACTTCCCAGCCTCTTGGAAGTACAGAAGGATTCTTACGCGGAATTCCTGCAGGAAAATGTATCAGCGCCCAAGAGAAAGAATGTCGGGCTCGAGTCCTCGTTCATGGATATTTTTCCCATTGTGAACGCCGAGCAAACTATTTCCATGGAATTTCTGGGCTATACGCTCGGCACTCCTGGCTACACGGTTGAGGAGTGTCGCGAAAAAGGGCTCACCTACTGTTCCGGACTCAAGGCAAAGCTGAGGCTCACCGTAAAGGAAAAGGTAGGCTCAAGGATGAAGGTGAGACAGGTCTGTGAGCAGGAGATATTCATATGCGAGCTTCCGCTCATGACAAACACCGGATCCTTTGTTATAAACGGTGCCGAGAGGGTCATAGTAAGCCAGCTGCACCGTTCACCCGGAGTCATCTTCGAAGATGACGAGGAAAAGAAAATTTCTTCTTATGGAAAAAAGCTCTACATTGCCCGCATAATCCCTTATCGCGGTGCGTGGGTTGAACTCGAATTTGACCTTAACAACGTGATATTCGTACGCATAAACAAGAAGAGGAAACTCCTCATGACCACTCTTCTTCGTGCCCTGGGATACACTTCCGACACGGCGATACTTAAGCTTTTCTCCAGTGTGGAAGAGGTTCAGATCTCAAAGGCCAAGGAAAGCCTCATAGGAAAGGTTGTAGCAGCGGATGTTGTAGAGCCAAAGACAGGCGAGGTGATCGCGGAAGTAAACCAGGACATAACAAAAGAACTGCTGCACAAGATAAGCAAGGCGAAGATAAACCATATCAAGATCCTCTCTTCTGAAAACCAGCAAAACGACATCGCAATAAGAAACACCCTCAAGAAAGAAACCAACAAATCCAAAGATGAAGCCATAATTGACATCTTTAAAAAACTAAGACCCTACGATTTCGTCAACGCTGAAATAGCGCACACATACATAAGCGAACTGCTTTTCACAAATCCCAAGAAATACAATTTACGCAAGGTCGGAAGGTATAAGCTCAACAAGAAGCTTGGCCTGAAGGTATCCGATGATACCATGACCCTGACCAAAGAAGACATCGTGGCAACGATAAAGTACCTGATAAACCTTAATAACGACGTTATCCAGGAGGTCGATGATATTGACCATCTCGGCAACCGTCGCGTCCGCTCAGTCGGAGAGATGCTTGAGAATCAGATAAGAATAGGGCTCTCTCATATGGAACGACTCGTCAGGGAGAAGATGAACCTTGTACGGGAGGCGGAGGATGTGGCGCCGCATGATCTCGTGAATGTAGCCCCTGTGGCTGC
Organism: bacterium; assembly: GCA_043821115.1. GTDB lineage: Bacteria > CAYTYR01 > UBA6262 > DAOVJB01 > DAOVJB01 > JBDRDD01. The sequence continues at coordinate 4,056 of JBDRDD010000012.1, forward strand.
CGTTATAAAGAAGTTCTTCGGATCAAGTCAGCTTTCGCAGTTCATGGACCAGACCAATCCGCTTGCGGAGCTTACTCACAAGAGAAGGTTGAGTGCTCTGGGTCCCGGAGGTCTTGACAGAAAGCGTGCGGGCTTCGAGGTGCGTGACGTTCACCACACCCATTACGGTCGCGTATGTCCTATCGAGACTCCCGAAGGTCCGAACATCGGTCTTATAACCTCTCTCTCAACATATGCGCGCGTGAACAAGTATGGTTTCCTTGAGACGCCTTACAGGAAGGTTAAAGGCGGCAAGGTGACGGACACGATAGAGTACCTTACCGCTGATGATGAGGATCCTAAGGTGGTCGCTCAGGCAAACGCTGAGCTTGACTCCAACGGCAGGTTTAAGAAAGAGCTTGTGCTTTCAAGATATTACAGTGACTTCCCGCTTGTTAATCCCAATGAAGTGGATTTCATGGATATTTCACCCATGCAGGTGGTAAGTGTTGCCGCAGCCCTTATACCGTTTCTTGAGCATGATGACGCTAACAGGGCTCTTATGGGTTCGAACATGCAACGCCAGGCAGTTCCGCTTCTTTTCTCTGAGCGTCCTCTTGTGGGAACAGGAATGGAAAAAGCTGTGGCTACTGATTCAGGCGCTGTCATAATAGCAAAGCGAGAGGGTGTAGTGAGAAACGTTGATGCCAACAGCATATTTATATGGAGCGACAAGGCTGTTGACAGCCGAAGCAATCAGGTCAACGAGGAAGAGATAGATATCTACCGTTTGAGGAAATTCTCCCGTTCAAACCAGGATACATGCATAAGCCAGAAACCTCTGGTTGAAGTAGGGGAGAGAGTTCATGCCGGGCAGGTGATAGCGGACGGCGCATCAACCGATCAGGGGGAGCTTGCTCTCGGCAGGAACCTTCTTGTCGCGTTCATGCCGTGGGGTGGTTACAATTTCGAGGATGCGGTTCTGATAAGCGAACGTCTTGTGAAGGACGAGATATTCAGTTCTGTTCACATACAGGAATTTGATATAGAAGCAAGGGAACTCAAAATAAGGGCCGAGGAAATAACCCGCGACATACCTAATGTGGGTGAGGAAGCCCTGCGCAACCTGGATGAAGGCGGTGTTATCAGGATAGGTGCGGAAGTAAGACCCGGGGATATTCTGGTAGGAAAGGTTACACCAAAAGGCGAGACGCAGCTTACGCCTGAGGAGAGGCTGCTAAGGGTCATATTCGGGGAGAAGGCAGAGGAAGTCCAGGATGCCTCCCTCTACGTGCCTCCTGGAGTGGAAGGAAAGATAATCGATGTAAAAGTGTTTTTCCGGAAGGAAAAAGGAAGAAGCAAGAGCATTGAAGAGAGGGATATAGGAAAGATTGACAAGACATACAAAGAAGAGGTCTCCCAGATAAAGCAGGATGTAAAGAGGAAGATCAAGGACTTGCAGGATGAGGCGAAGAAAGCTGTCGCCGCGACAAAGAAAAAGCGCGGATTCAGCGAGAAGATAAAAAAAGAGACCGAGGAAAAGATAAACACAATAAATGTCTTTGCTACACTGAGGCTAATTGAACTTAAGACCGCTCGCTCCAGGCGCATAGAGCGAGTAAAGAAGGGTGATGAGCTTCCGATAGGGATTAATAAATTAGTGAAAGTATATATAGCTATTAAGCGCCATATCGCTGTAGGTGACAAAATAGCCGGCAGACACGGTAATAAAGGTGTCATAGCAAGAATACTTCCGGAAGAGGATATGCCTTACCTGGCTGACGGTACACCCGTGGAGATAGTTCTTAATCCGCTCTCAGTTCCGTCAAGGATGAACGTTGGACAGATACTTGAGGCGCAGCTCGGATGGGCCGCTAAGGTACTCGGTCTGCACATGATAACACCTGTTTTTGACGGTGCTTCAGAGCAGGAGATAAGGGATGCCTTTAAGAAAGCTGGTCTGCCTGAGGGGAGCAAGACGGTTCTCTACGACGGCCGTACGGGAGATCCTTTTGATGAGAAGGTAACGGTAGGTTACATGTACATAATGAAGCTTGCCCATCTTGTGGCGGACAAAATACATGCCCGCTCTGTTGGGCCGTATTCGCTTATAACCCGCCAGCCGCTCGGAGGAAAGGCACAGTTCGGGGGGCAGCGTTTTGGTGAGATGGAAGTGTGGGCTATAGAGGGATACGGGGCGGCTTATACGCTGCAGGAATTCTTAACGGTTAAGAGTGATGATATAAACGGAAGAACAAAGATGTACGAGTCTATCATTAAAGGCGATGTTCCTCCGGCACCCGGTGTTCCGGAGTCTTTCAGGGTGCTGGTGCGTGAACTTCAGAGTTTGGGCTTGGACGTTGAACTTTCTAAAAAATATGATAAGGCCTGATATGACGGGAGGCTTAATTTAGTATGGCAAAAGCAAAAAAAACAGCAAAGCTAAAAGAGAAAAAAGGCAAAATGCTCAAGGAGCAGCTTAACTTTGATAATTTCGATGTTATCAAGATCGGGCTTGCTTCCCCCGAGAAGATACACTCGTGGTCCTATGGTGAGGTCAAGAAAGCGGAGACTATCAACTACAGGACTTTCAAGCCGGAACGCGACGGTCTTTTCTGTGAAAAGATATTCGGACCTACCCGCGACTGGGAGTGCAGCTGCGGAAAATACAAGTGGATAAAGCACAAGGGCATAGTATGTGACCGATGTGGTGTAGAGGTAACAGAGTCGAAGGTGCGAAGGGAACGCATGGCACACATAGATCTCGCGGTTCCCGTGAGTCATATATGGTACTTGAGAAGGCTGCCGAATCGCATGGGGACATTTCTCAACATGAAGCTCAATGAGCTTGAGAAAGTTATCTATTATGTTAACTATGTTATAATAGATCCGGGCGACACTCCTTTGTCAAAGAAACAACTCTTAAATGACGAGGAATACCAGAAGTACCGCCAGGAGTACGGTAACAGTTTCCGCGCAGGAATAGGCGCGGAAGCGATAAAGGAACTACTTAAGGAAGTTGATATAAATAAGCTTGCGGTGGAACTTCGTACGAAGATAAAGGAAACATCATTCGAGGCGACACGCAGGAAAATAATAAAGCAGGTGCGCGTGATTGACGCGTTCTGCAAGTCGAACAACAAGCCGGAGTGGATGATACTTGATTGCATACCGATCATCCCGCCTGACCTAAGGCCCCTTGTACCGCTTGAGGGAGGGCGTTTTGCTACTTCGGATCTGAACGATCTTTACAGGAGGGTTATAAATAGAAATAACCGCCTGAAGCATATCTATAGCCTGGGTGCTCCTGAGGTGATGATACATAATGAAAAACGCCTTCTTCAGGAAGCCGTTGATGCTCTTTTTGAGAATGGCGCAAGGGGAAAAGTGGTTACCGGAGCAGGCAACAGGCCGCTTAAGTCACTTAGCGACATACTGCGCGGGAAACAGGGAAGATTCAGGCAGAATCTTCTTGGCAAACGTGTTGATTACTCAGGGAGATCCGTCATTGTTGTCGGACCGGAGCTAAAGCATAACCAGTGTGGGCTGCCGAAGCATATGGCGCTTGAACTATTTAAACCATTTATAATAAGAGAGCTCATTAACAAGGGTCTGGCCCATACAGTCAAGAGCGCGAAAAAGATGGTAGACCAGGTAAGACCTGAGATATGGGATGTCCTTGAGTATGTAATAAAGGACCATCCTGTTCTGTTAAACCGCGCCCCGACACTACACCGTCTGGGAATACAGGCGTTTGAGCCTGTGCTGATAGAGGGTGAGGCTATAAGGATACATCCTCTTGTATGTGCAGCTTTCAATGCGGACTTTGACGGTGACCAGATGGCAGTACACATCCCGCTTTCTATAGAATCGCAGATAGAAAGCAAGGTGCTAATGGCATCCAATCACAACATCCTCTCTCCGGCGCACGGCCGTCCTATAGTGACACCGGCGCAGGATATGGTTCTTGGCTGCTGCTACCTGACCAAGGAGAAACCAGGGGACAGGGGTGAGGGCAAGATATTCTCCGATACAATCGAGGTTATAATAGCTTTTGACGCCAAAGTTGTCGGTCTTCATGCCAGGGTCAAGGTCAGGATGGACGGCGAACTTATCGAGACAACGGTTGGAAGGGTGATGTTTAACGAAGTCCTGCCGGAAGGGCTGCATTATATCAATTACACGATAAACAAGAAAGAACTTTCAGATATTATATACAAGTGCTACACGGAACTGGGTAAATACAAGACAGTGGTGCTTCTTGACGCACTCAAGGAGATAGGCTTCAAGTACGCCACACTTTCGGGTATTTCCATCTCCACAGATGACATGAAGATACCCTCTATCAAAGAAGAGCTGATAGAGAATGCCCGCAAGGAAGTGGTGGATATAGAGAAGCAATACAAGAAGGGAATCATAACCGACGCAGAACGCTACAACAAGGTTATAGACATATGGACTCACGTGACCGACAAGGTCGCCGAGAAGCTCTTTGATAACCTCAAAGCAGATGACTTCACGGCTTACGTCGAAGGACAGAGTAAATTCAATCCCATCTTTATGATGGCTGATTCCGGGGCGAGGGGAAGCAAGCAGCAGATAAGACAGCTTGCCGGTATGAGAGGTCTTATGGCAAAACCCCAGAAGAAACTTACGGGTCAGATCGGTGAGATCATCGAGTCGCCTATAGCGTCAAACTTCAGGGAAGGTCTGACTGTTCTTGAATACTTCATCTCAACGCACGGTGGAAGAAAGGGTCTGGCAGACACGGCACTCAAAACCGCCGATGCGGGTTACCTTACCAGGAAGCTCGTTGACGTAGCCCATGATGTCATAGTGACCGAAGAGGACTGCGGTACGCTAAATGGTATAAGAATAGGGGCTCTTAAGGAAGGAAACGAGGTAATAGAACCTTTACGCGAACGCATAATAGGCAGGGTATCACTGGATAACGTTGTGAACCTCTTGACGGATGAGATAATCGTACGCGCGGGCGACATGATAACAGTGGAGCAGGCTCAGGCGATCGAGGATGCAGGCATCGAGAGAATCAGGATTAGATCCGTTCTTACCTGCGAAGCCGCAAAAGGGGTTTGTGCCCTCTGTTACGGAAAAGATCTTAGCACATCCGAAAAGGTGGAGGTAGGCGAGGCTGTTGGTATAGTGGCTGCCCAGAGCATAGGAGAGCCCGGGACGCAGCTTACGCTTCGAACGTTTCACATCGGAGGTATCGCAAGCCGCGTTGTCAAGCAGTCGCGCATAGTTGCCAAGAAGGGCGGCAAGGTCGAGTTCCACAATGTAAAGACAATCAAGAACAAGGAAAACATATATGTAATTGTCAATCGTAATGCTGAAATCAGCATACGTGACGAGGAAGGAAAGAGAAAGGAAAACTATTTTGTTCCTTACGGTACAAAGCTAAGAACTACCAACAGAAAGAAAGTTTCTGCCGGGGAGCTTGTGGCTGACTGGGACCCTTATACAATGCCTATTATCGTTGAGGTGAGCGGCAAGGTGGTGTTCGAGGACATCATCCCGGGTATAACAATGCATGAGGAACTGAGCCGTGAGACGGGGCTTGTTGAGAGGATAATTATAGGGCACAGAGAAGAAAAACACCCGCAGTTCTTAATAGTTGACTCAAAGGGCAAGAAGATCGCTACATATCCTCTACCGATAGACGCACATATCGTGGCGGAAAACAAGCAGATGGTTTACCCGGGTGACATACTCGCCAAAATACCGCAGGAGATTGGAAAGACAAGGGACATTACCGGCGGTCTGCCGCGTGTCGCTGAGCTTTTTGAGGCACGTAAACCCAAGAGCTGTGCTGTCATAACAGAGATAAGCGGTGTGGTGAAACTTGGAGAACAGGTAAAGGGTATGACAAAGATTCTTGTCAAGAACGAAACAGGCATGCAGCGTGAATACTTCATCCCTCATGGTAAGCACCTCATGGTTTATGACGGTGATGCGGTAGAGGCCGGTGATTCGCTTACTGACGGGTCTATCAACCCGCATGACATATTAAAGGTTAAAGGTGATAAAGAAGTGCAGGAGCATCTCGTGAACGAAATCCAGGAGGTGTACAGGCTCCAGGGTGTCGGCATCAATGACAAGCATATAGAGATTATAGTCAGGCAGATGCTTAGAAACATTGTCGTGACAAACCCGGGTGACACCGACTTATTGACTGGAGAACAAGTCAACAAGGGCAGGTTCACCAGGGAAAATGAGCGCATTCTCGCAGAAGACGGTGAGCCAGCAGGTGCAAAACCGATACTTTTAGGTATCACGAAGGCTTCCCTTGCGAGCGACAGTTTCATATCATCTGCTAGCTTCCAGGAGACGACAAGGATATTAACTGAAGCGGCCATGAACGGATCTTCCGATCCTCTCAAGGGCCTCAAGGAGAACGTAATAATAGGTCACCTTATCCCTGCGGGAACGGGCTTGACCAAGGAACTTGAAAACCAGAAAACGAAGTCTAAATCCGCATAAATATTACAGAAGAGGTGCTTATGCCAACTATTTCGCAATTAATAAGAAAGGGAAGATCAAAACCCAAGAAGAAGGGAAAAACTCCTGCCATGCAGCGCTGCCCACAGAAGAGAGGGGTGTGCGTGAGGGTCTACACAACAACACCTAAGAAGCCGAACTCGGCTCTTAGAAAGGTAGCCCGTGTTAAATTGACAAATGGTATGGAAGTCACCGCTTACATTCCGGGTGTAGGTCATAACCTCCAGGAGCACTCGATCGTTCTTATTAGAGGGGGAAGGGTAAAAGACCTTCCCGGCGTACGCTACCACATAGTAAGGGGCGCGCTTGACACTATGGGTGTTGCTGATAGAAAACAGGGCCGTTCTAAATACGGAGCAAAGAGAGTCAAGAAAGACAAGAAAACCTAAACAATATATTTGAACGAAAAAAAGGAAGGAAAACAATGTCTAGAAAAAAGAAATCCCATAAAAGGGAAAAGGAGCCTGATTTTAGGTACAACGATCTCGTGATAGGCGAATTTATAAACAAGATTATGCTTGACGGAAAGAAGAGCGTGGCCAGGAGAGTTGTATACGGAGCTTTTGACATCGTAAAGGAAAAACTAAAAGAGGATCCTGTGGGAGTGTTCAACAGGGCGCTAAAGAATGTCAAACCGGTACTCGAGGTCAAATCAAGAAGGGTGGGAGGAGCGACCTACCAGGTTCCCATAGAGGTAAAACCCGAGCGTTCGTTCACGCTGGCATTTCGGTGGATGATAGGTTTCGCGCGTGCGCGTACCGGAAAGTCCATGGCTGAGAGGCTCGCACAGGAAATAATGGATTCGGCCAAGAACGAAGGATCTTCCGTCAAGAAGAAGGAAGACACACACAAGATGGCGGAAGCTAACAAGGCATTTGCGCATTACCGCTGGTGATTACTAATTAAAAGATTATATATTTACATAAAATAAGGACAGGACTGAAAGTAAATGCAGGATTACAAGATAGATAAAATAAGAAATATAGGGATAATTGCTCACATAGACGCGGGGAAGACAACCACCACCGAGCGTATTCTCTACTACACCGGTAAGACCTACAAGCTAGGCGAGGTGCATGATGGTACGGCTGTAATGGACTGGATGGAGCAGGAGCGTGAGAGGGGAATCACCATTACCTCGGCTGCTACAACATGCGAGTGGCGCGGGAGAGAGATAAACATAATCGATACGCCCGGGCACGTTGACTTCACGGTGGAGGTCGAAAGATCTCTAAGAGTTCTTGACGGTGCTGTCGTTATTTTCTGTGCGGTCGGAGGTGTCGAGCCTCAGTCCGAGACAGTCTGGCGCCAGGCTGACAGGTACAATGTCCCCAGGCTCGTGTTCATAAACAAGATGGACAGGGTCGGGGCCAATTTCTATCACGCGGTCAGCATGATGAAGAAAAGATTGCATGCGAAGCCCACGCCTATCCAGATACCTGTAGGTGTCGAAGAAAACTTCAAAGGGGTTATTGACCTTATAAAAATGAAGGCCCTCGTATGGGAAGGCGAGGATCTGGGGACAACGTTTCACGAGGAAGATATTCCGCAGGACCTGGACAAGCAGGCTGCCAAGTACCGCCACAGGCTTCTTGAGACCATAGCGGAAACAAGCGAAGAGCTTCTTGAAAAATATATAAACAACGAGCAGCTGAGCGAGGATGAGATAAGAGAGGGAGTACGACAGGCAACTGTTATGGGGAAAATGGTACCTGTCCTTTGCGGGACGTCATTTAAGAACAAGGGAGTTCAGCTGCTTCTTAACGCCGTTGTTGATTTCCTGCCCTCACCCGTGGATGTGCCTCCGGTGAAGGGTATTCATCCGAAGACTCATAAAGAGGAAGAAAGAGCGCCGGATGACAAGGCTCCTTTTTCAGCGATAGCTTTTAAGATAATGTCAGATCCTTATGTCGGCAAACTCACGTTTTTCAGGGTCTATTCAGGATTGCTTAAAACAGGATCTTACATATATAACGCGACAAAGGACGGCAGGGAGCGCATCGGCAGAATACTGCAGATGCATGCCAACAGGCGAGATGAGATAGAGGAAGTACACGCCGGAGATATAGCAGCTGCCGTGGGACTCAAAAATACGGGAACGGGTGATACTCTTTGTGATGAGCGTACTCCTATTCTACTTGAGTCCATGCAGTTTCCGGAACCTGTCATTTCAGTTGCGATAGAACCGAAGACAAAGCAGGATGAGGAGAAGATGGGGATTGCGCTCGGCAAACTTGCAGAAGAAGACCCGACATTTAAGATAAAAAGTGATGCTGAGACAGGCCAGACCATAATATCAGGCATGGGTGAGCTGCACTTAGAGGTTCTTGTTGACAGAATGTTAAGGGAATTCAATGTTGACGCTAATGTTGGAAGGCCTCAGGTCGCATACAAGGAAACCATAAAGAAGAAAGTCAAGCAGGAGTCCAAGTTCATCCGTCAGTCAGGCGGTCGCGGCCAGTATGGACACGTTGTTGTTGAGATAGAACCTAATATAACCGGTAAGGGTTATGAGTTCGTGAACAAGATAGTCGGAGGAAAGATCCCGCGCGAATACATACCTGCCGTTGACAAGGGTATAAAGGGTGCCATGGAAGACGGTGTGCTTGCCGGATATCCTCTTGTTGATGTAAAAGTAACGCTCAGAGACGGATCATATCATGATGTTGACTCTTCTGAGCTCGCGTTTAAGATAGCGGGTTCAATGGCACTTCATGAAGGAGTCAAAAAGGCTCATCCGGTTCTTCTTGAACCTATAATGAAGATAGAGATAATCGTTCCCGAGGAATACATGGGTGCGGTAATGGGAGACCTTACAAGCCGCAGGGGCAGGATAGAGGGTATGGAGCCAAGGGGAGAAGCACAGGTTATAAAAGGTTTTTCGCCTCTTTCGGAGATGTTCGGATACGCAACCAACCTTCGCTCGCTAACGCAGGGAAGGGCAGGCTATACAATGGAACCTTTTTATTACGAAGAGGTTCCTAAAAATATATCAGAGAAGATAGCAGGAAAAACAGGGTAATTAATTTTACATTAATTAAGGAGGGAAGCAATAATGGCTAAAGAGAAATTCGAGAGAACAAAACCGCACGTGAACGTTGGAACGATCGGTCATGTGGATCACGGGAAAACGACACTTACGGCGGCTATCTGCACGATACTGTCGAAGAGTGGACA
>JBDRDD010000013.1:0-13566 GCA_043821115.1 bacterium
ACCCTTCAGATTCGCTTCTTTACTCTCCTTGGTTGCTCCCGCAAATCGGGCTATAACGATAGCTGCCAATATACCTAAAATTACGATAACGATTAATAGTTCTACCAGGGTAAAGCCCTTTTTGTTCCTGAGTTTCTTTAACATTGTATAAATTCTCCTTTCATTGGTTTCGCGATCCTCTTCTCGCAGGAAGAGGATCGTATACAAATGCTTTACCAGAGATTGTATGAATCTCCCCAGCTTGTGTCTACCGGATCTCCTGGAACCGTGTCGGTTGACTCATAATCCACACATAAACGTCCGTTCGTGGAATCATAAGCCCATCCGCCGCCTCCGCCTATCTTCGCGTCTCTGTCCGTGGCATCTTCTCCCGGTGTAAGTGTACCGGTCGTGTATGCCGTACTGGTGGCCCTGTAGAAAGGATCTATCGGAATTCTCTCGAGGAATGTCTTGTTGTCAACATCTGCCTCGGTACCATCAGCAAGAGCATCAAGAGTTGGAGGATAACTATTACTCTTACTATTCGCTTTGTACATCTCTATGGATGCGCGCATAGTACGCAGGTTACCCTTCAGATTCGCTTCTTTACTCTCCTTGGTTGCTCCCGCAAATCGGGCTATAACGATAGCTGCCAATATACCTAAAATTACGATAACGATTAATAGTTCTACCAGGGTAAAGCCCTTTTTGTTCCTTAGTCTCTTTAACATGTGTGTTCACCCCCTTTCTCTTAAAAAATATCCGTACAGTACTCCTCAGATTACACTGGATGCAACCTTCGGAAGTTCTGTACGGATTTTCTTACGGATCGGTTTTACTTCAGACTAAGAATTATATGATTATGCCGTCTTTTTGTTCCCTCTCCGTATCGGTGTACCTTGTCTTGTTTCGAACAACCTTTTTGGTATTCTCCGTGTTTATCTGCATCTCAATCTATTCATGCAAGTTCAGGCTTTCGATTACCAGGCACTATAGCAATCTCCCCACGATGTGTCAATTGGCGGCCCTGTAGGATCATCTGAGCGTAGGTCTACAAAAATCGTACCCTCATCAGAATCATATACCCACCCTCCTGCACTTGTGCCGTCTCCTGTCTCAGCAGTAAGAGCTGCGGATTCCTCGTTCTTCTTGTAAAAAGGATCGTTAGGAACCTTACGCACATATCCCTCACTAGACAGTGTTGCCAGTGTTAACGGATAATCGTTGCTCATAGACCTTGCCTTGTAGATTTCGAGTTGGCTTCTCATGCCATTAAGATTGGCCTTGAGATTAGCCTCTTTTGCATCTTTCGATGCACCTGCGAACCTAGTAATAACAACAGCGGAGAGGATACCAAGTATAACAATAACGACCAATAATTCAACAAGCGTAAAACCCCGCTGGTTTTTGCTAGGCTTACTCCTTAACTTCTTCACGATTTTTCACCTCCCTTCTTTTGCCATATCATGGCGGGTATATTGTTTTCACATGTTTCCTATTATAAGTATGCCACTAGTGTGCTACGTTGTCAAGTAAAATTTCACATAAAACCCACAAAATAAACACCGACTAAAAAGCCTGTAAAATAAGGTGTTTTCCGTCGGTTTTTATGGCCTTTTTCTAAAAATATGACTATAGCTCCCTGCGACCCTCCAAAGCCCTCAAAAGCGTAACTTCATCGGCATATTCGATATCCGCACCCAGGGGGAGCCCCTGAGCAAGGCGGGTAACCTTGACCCCAAGGGGCTTTATGAGTTGTGCAAGATAAGCAGCAGTCGCCTCACCTTCAACATCAGGGTTGGTAGCAATAATTATTTCTTTTATCGACGCACTTGCCTTTTTTCCTGATGAGCTCCCTTTCTGGAGGCGAAGGAGCAGTTCTTTTATTTTGAGGTCCCCTGGACCTATTCCTTCCAGAGGTGAAAGCGCTCCTAGCAGAACGTGATAGACTCCCCTGTAATCCCGTATTTTTTCAAAAGACACTATGTCCTGCGGCGTTTCAACCACGCATATTATCGAAGGATCTCTCCTGTCATCCCTGCATATTGAACAGGGATTTGATTCTGTTATATTATTACAGGTTAAACAATATTGTATTTTATCTTTTACCTCAACAATTGCATTGGCCAGTATATCTGTCTCAACGCGGGAGGTTTTTAGAACATAAAATGCCATGCGCTCTGCCGTCTTGGGACCTACCCCCGGGAATCTGCTGAAAGCATTTATGAGTTTTTCCATAGACTGTGTATACCGTGACATTAAAGCTCCTTACTCCGTATCCGCTATCTCCCCGTTAAAAATATCCAGCGCTTTTTCTATTATCGGCTCCCTGCTTACAATCTCCTTGGGACTGTAGCTCGGAGGTTTGCTGGCCGGAATATAAATATCCCTTTCCTGATCACGCTCTGAAGTATCATCTTTTTTTGCTTCAATCGTTATTTTATCAGAGCTATATTCTAGGTTTAACGAATTTGCTTCAAGAAGGACACACTTGATGCGACAAGGCCTTTTAACGATGCTCTCTATAGCCTTTGCTATCAATTTTCTGTTTTCTGCCCTGTCCACACTCTCTTTTGAGAATTTATCCGCATTATTAAAAGATAAAGTTATCACGCCATTTATACTATCCGAAGGATGAGCTTTCCTGAGAAAAGCGGTCAATGACCCCTTACTTTTATTGACAGCCTGAATCAGCTCAGCCCAATGTTCTTTGACACTTTCAATACCTTCATCAACAATAGTCTGCGATGACTTCTGCTCAGGCACTTCCCCCGCGGGCTCTTGAGTTGCCATATTCCCAGGGCGCACCACTTTCGGAGTTTCCCCTGAACCGCCACTGCTTCCTTGATTCAGCTTGCTTTCCAGTGATTTAAGTTTCCGGGCTATTTCCTCAAGGGAAATATAAGGAACACAGAGTTTTGCCAGAGTAATCTCAAGAAGCAGCCTTTTCTGGTCGCTGTACTTTATCCTGAACTCAAGACTGCTGAGAACTTCGAGTATTCTTAACAGGTCTTCCTTTTTGAATTTTGAGGCCTGTCCATTTGCTTCTTTTAAGTCAGCAGAAGCCAGTGTTACAAGCCCTGCTTTTTTATCCGCCACGCATATCATCAGAAGATTCCTAAAATGCTCCCTAAGGTCTTTGACAAACTGTCCCAGGTCATATCCGGAATTTATAAGCTCATCAATTTTGTAAAAAGCGCTTTTTATATCGTTGGCGGCAATAATATCCCCGAATGAAAGAAGTATCCTGTAATCTATTATACCAAGAATATGGCTGATATCATCATATGAGATTTTGCCGGGATTCAATGACACGACCTCATCAAGAACAGTTAGTGCATCCCTGAGACTTCCAGATGCACTTTTTGCAATAAGACCCAGCGCATCCTGCTCAATATGTATCTTCTCTTTCTTGGCTATACCTGCAAGTGCCACTACTGTTTCTTCTGCTGATATTTGGCAGAAATTAAAGCGCTGACATCTTGAGAGTATGGTAAGCGGTACTTTATTGGGCTCTGTTGTCGCAAAAATGAAAACGATATGAGAAGGCGGCTCCTCGAGAGTCTTAAGAAGTGCGTTAAACGCCTCCATGGTAAGCATATGAACTTCATCGATTATATAGATCTTGTATTTTGCTGATGCAGGAGCGAATTTGACATTTTCCTTCAGAGTCCTTATTTCCTCTATTCTCCTGTTTGATGCCCCGTCTATTTCGATTACATCAAGGGCAAATCCTGATGTAATCTCATTGCATGAATAACATCTGTTGCAGGGCTCCGTCTTGGACTTATTTTCGCAGTTAAGAGCCTTTGCAAAAATACGGGCGGTACTTGTTTTGCCCACACCCCTGGGACCCGAGAAAAGATATGCATGCCCCACCCTGTTTTGTGAAAGGGAGTTCTGCAGGGTCTTTGTCACGTGCTCCTGTCCTATTATATCCTCGAAACGCTGCGGTCTGTATTTCCTGGCTAGTACAAGATATCCCATCTATGACTCCCTTTTATTTCTGGTGGAGATGGGGGGATTCGAACCCCCGACCTCTTCCGTGCGAGGGAAGCGCTCTCCCAGCTGAGCCACATCCCCACCTTTTTATGAGATTAAGTATTGTCAGCCTCTATAACTATTCCAGCTATTTCAACCTGGTTTGGAAAAAGATTGGAGGGAACTTTTTCCTTGCCGAGTGCCTTAACTACCATATAGCGCGCACATTCGAGTTTATTGCCTCTGCAGTATTTGCGCTTCATCATTTCAGCGGTAGCAGGCATATCGGACATGTTGTCATTAAAAAAAATACATGTGGATAATATTTCACATTCCATACTATTCACCCTCTTCCTATACTCATTATCTAAAAACAATATTTTCATCAAACGGAGAGGGGGAGATTCGAACTCCCGGATCCTTACAGATCACGCGCTTTCCAAGCGCGCGCACTCGGCCACTATGCGACCTCTCCTTTTACCGTAATTGAAATATGGCGGAAGGGGTGAGATTCGAACTCACGATTCGTCAGAGACGAATACCGGTTTTCGAGACCGGCGCCTTCAACCAGGCTCGGCCACCCTTCCAGGCTGATTATTTCCTCTTATGTTTTTTTCTCTTCCTTTGAAAGAAACTCTGTATTACTTCACGGCATTCTTGTTCCATAACACCGCTTGTAAGTTTTAACCGGTGATTGAGTCCTATGTTGTCTGTTACATTTATCACAGAACCACATGCCCCGCTTTTCTCATCTCTTGCACCGTACACCAGATGCTTTACCCTGGCCCAGACAAGAGCTCCGGCACACATTGCACACGGTTCAATGGTAACATATATTGTCGTATCGCTAAGGCGTGCACTTTTAAGATGTTTAGATGCTTCTTTTATAGCGACTATTTCAGCGTGTGCAGTCGGGTCGTTTCTGGTTATGTTCCTGTTGTGCCCCCTGCCGATGATTTTGCCTCTATAGACTATCACGGCCCCTACCGGAACCTCATCCTTCTCAAACGCTTTTTCTGCTTCCCTAAGCGCCTCTCTCATAAAAACAACATGGTCTTTAGTTTTCATCTGTATCACTTGGGTAATATATCACGCGCCTGAGAGGATTCGAACCTCTGGCCTACTGATTCGTAGTCAGTCGCTCTATCCAGCTGAGCTACAGGCGCATTTATCCTTTTCTTATTTATGAGCTGGTAATATGCACGTGTTTTAATATTATACGGCGGTATATAATAAGGATACATATTATTATAACAATTACCAATATATTATTATCATAAAGTTTCGCAAGCCATGTTGTCCCAAACGATGAAGGTTCAAGGGCCATGTTTCCCCAGTAGCTTATAAACCCTATCCAGAATATGTGTATGAACTGATCCAAAAGAAAAGCCTTCTTGTTCTCCCATCCTTCCTCGGCCAGCCAGAATTTCGCCTTGTCAGTCACGAGATGAGCCACGGAAAGAAAAACAATATACCACCACATAAGCCCCTGGTGTAAAAAAGGTATTGAAAGTAGCATTGCACAGAGCGCAAATATCAGGCTGTGCAGCGCTATGCCCCAGATACTTTTAGTCTTCATCCTGAAAATAGAATCAAATTGCAGAGGAAAATCAGCCAGAACGTGCGCTAAAAGCAAGCGAAGAAAAAGGTACATCGCCCCTCCTGTCTTAAACATTAAACTTAAATCTTACTATATCCCCGTCCTTAATCCTGTAGGTCTTCCCTTCACTTCTTACAAGGCCCCTGTTGTGAGCTTCCTCACCAGACCCCGCTGATATCAGATCCGACCAGTTAAAGACATCCGCACGGATAAATCCCTTCTTCATATCGGAGTGTACTTTTCCTGCAGCATCAAGGGCCATTGTGCCTTCACGTATAGTCCATGCTTTTATTTCTTTCTCGCCCACAATAGTGAAAAAGGTTATAAGGCCGAGCAGTCTGTAGCCGGAAATTATAACACTTTCCAAACCGGATTCATCCACCCCCATCTCGCATCTGAAGCCGTCCTGCTCCTGGACAGGCAGGCAGACTATTTCATTTTCAATTTGGGCACAAATGTTCACTAATTCCGCTTTTGTCTTTAGAGCGTATCCTTTCAGACTCTCAAGATACTCCTGGTGCAATTTTTTGTCCTCGGAAGTGTATTTTTCAATATCTCCCGTGTTAGCCACAAGAAGAACAGGCTTTGCAGTGACAAACTGCTGCCTTAGGGATTCATCAACACTATCAAGCCCTCTTAGTGGCTTTCCTTCCTGAAGGTGACAACTTATCTTTTCGAGTTCATGAAGTGCCTTCTTTGCGTCCTTATCACCGCTTTTTGCCTTCTTGCTAATCGAAGCCATATCTTTCTCAACGCTTTGAAGGTCAGCCAGCATCAGTTCAGTATCAATTAGCTCAGCGTCTCTTAACGGATCCAGGACAGTTTCCACATGAGAGACGTTCTCATCAAGGAAACATCTTACCACGTGAACAATTCCGTCCACTTCTCTTATATGGGAAAGAAACTTATTACCCAGCCCTTCACCCTTGCTGGCGCCTTTAACCAGCCCTGCAATGTCAATGAACTTTATAGTAGCGTGAGTCAGCTTCTGGGGTTCATATAGTGCTTCCAGCTTCTCCAGTCTCTGGTCCGGAACCTCAACAACACCCACATTCGGATCGATAGTACAAAAGGGATAGCTGGATACGGATGCATGCCCGACAGTAAGAGCATTAAATAGCGTGGATTTCCCTGCATTTGGAAGCCCGACTATCCCTAGCTCCATATCATCCCCCGCTTCCTGAACTTAGTGTATTATCCCCATAACCTTATTGAGTGTCATTATTAGAGGTATGAATACAAGACTTACTACAGCCATAAGCTTAAGCAGTATATTCAAAGACGGGCCCGAGGTATCCTTGAAAGGATCCCCTACAGTATCCCCTATAACAGAAGCCTTGTGTACATCTGACCCCTTACCTCCCAAGTGCCCCTCTTCAATATACTTCTTCGCATTATCCCATGCACCGCCTGAATTCGCCAGGAAAATGGCCAGCGGAACCCCGGAAACAAGCGATCCTACCAAGAAACCCCCGAGGGTTTCAGGTCCAAGGAAAATACCGATTAAAAGCGGCAGAACAACAGCCATAATACCAGGCAATATCATCTCCTTGAGCGCACCAGCTGTTGTTATGTCCACACAGCGAGCTGCATCGGGCATGCTTTTTCCTTCCATTAATCCGGGTATCTCTCTGAACTGCCTGCGAACCTCCTCAACCACCTTAAAAGCTGTCCTTCCGACAGCCTGCATTGTGGAGCTGGAGAAAACAAAGGGAATTACTCCGCCAATGAACAGACCTGCTACTACCCAGGCATTTAAACAGTTGAGGACTTCGAGACCGCTTGCTTTTGAATAAGCGGTAAAAAGAGCGAGTGCTGTAAGAGCAGCTGAACCTATGGCAAAGCCTTTTCCAACAGCCGCTGTTGTATTACCTACGGCATCGAGTTTCTCGGCCCTTTTTCTAACCTCAGGCCCCATCCCTGCCATCTCGGCAATACCGGCTGCATTATCCGCTATCGGTCCATAAGCATCCACCGCCACGGTCATTCCTGTTATTGAAAGCATCCCGATAGCCGAAAGAGCTATCCCGTATATACCACCCAGGCGATATGATATTATTATCGCAAGACCTATAGCTATCATGGGAATCGCCGTACTTTTCATCCCGATGGAAATTCCGTGTATGATATTTGTCGCAGCACCGGTTTTGCATGAACCGGCCAGTTCCCTGACCACCCTTCCGGATGTGTAGTATTCAGCACTGAAACCTACAATAAGACCCGCTACAAGTCCGCTTAACACAGCCCAGAAAATAAGAATGTTGCCGTACCAGGAGCTCGTCAGGAAATAGGCACCCAGCACAAGAAGCACTGATGTTGTTATCATTCCCATCCTGAGGGCGTTCTGCGGATCTGTCCTTTCGTTGGCCTTTACGAAGAAAACACCCGCTATAGAGGCTATAATGCCCCAAGAGGCTATTAAAAGCCCCAGCATCACACCCTTTACATCCTGGCTTGCCGTTGCTATGACAAATGCGGAAATAAGGGCTCCAACATATGATTCAAAAAGGTCTGCTCCCATACCTGCAACATCCCCTACGTTATCACCCACGTTGTCAGCTATAACAGCCGGATTCCTGGGATCATCCTCCGGGATTCCGGCTTCTACCTTTCCGACAAGGTCGGCACCGACATCAGCAGCTTTTGTATATATGCCTCCGCCTACCCTCGCAAACAAGGCAACACAACTTGCTCCCATGCTGAAACCGATTATCACCTGCACTACCTCGGAGATCTTGCTCAAAAAATCAGCGTGATGCAACCCTGCATGCCAGTTAAAAACCAGAAACAGAAGGGACAAACCGAAAAGAGCGATACCGACAACACCCATACCCATAACCGCCCCTGCCGGAAATGCGACATTTAGAGCTTCTGCAAAACTCACCGAAGCCGCCTGGGCTGAGCGGGCATTCGCACGTGTGGCAATCTTCATCCCAAGATAACCGCTTGCCACCGAACAAAGTGCACCGAACACAAAGGCAATAGCCGTCTTCTTGGAAATTGCAAAGAATATGATAACCGCCATTATAAAGACGAAAACAGCCACAGACTTGTATTCACGCTTAAGAAATGCCATTGCCCCTTCATGGATAGCATCGGAAATGCTTTGCATTTTCTCATTTCCCGGGGATTTCCTGACAATCTTCATAGCCAGGTAAAGTGCAAAAACAATCCCTATTATGCCAACTAAAAGTGAAATTATTACAGGTGTCACACCACTCATTCTTGCTTCCCCCTTTTATGTTAATTGACTTCCTCTATTTTTGTATCATTAAAGGTACAAATTTTACCCCTTCCAAGCTGCTTGGCTTTTGCAAGAGATTCCTTAGCCCTTGCAAGAAAATCATCCTGCGTTTGTGAATCCACAGAAAAGGTCGAAAGACCTATGTCGAGACTAAGAGAACCCTCTTTTTTGGTTTGGCTTGAGGTAAATTTTGCCTGATCGACAACATCCCTCAATCTCTTTGAGACAATACAAGCTCCTTCCTTGTTCGTTTCGGGAAGAAGCAGTGAAAACTCCGCTTCGCCATACCTGAAAACAAAATCCACTTTGCGCGTCATCTTGGAGAGAAGCTGGGCTATCTCTTTCAGGGCCTCATCGCCCGCATCCGGACTATTTTTCTTGACATACTCGCTGAAAGTATCTATTTCTACCATCAGAAGCGACAGCGGCTGGTTATAACGCTTAGCCCTGTTTATCTCCCTGCTAAGCACCCTGTAAAAATACTTGCGTGTGTAAACCTTGGTTAATACATCCAGAACAGAAAGCTTAAACTCATCCACGCTTCCTTCTGCCGCCTCGTTCATCTTCTCAACACCCCTTGTTACGATAAACTTGAGCTCCTCCATGTCAAAGGGCTTTGTGATATAATCATATGCGCCTTCCTCCAGGGCCTTGATAGCGGTATCAACAGAAGCGTATGCGGTCATCATTATCGCACATATGTCTATGTTGCCTTCCTTTAGCTTCTTTATTACTTCTATCCCGTCTATGCCGGGAAGCTTAAGGTCGGTAATTACCATGTCGAAGGTTTGCTTTGCCGCTTTTTCTACCGCATCTTCTCCAGTACTCGCGGTAGTAACGCTATAGCCGTCTTCTGCAAGAGTATTTGCGAGTATTTTGCATGTACCCTGGTCGTCATCAACGACAAGAACCGATACATCCTTAATCATAGGGCCTCCTTGTTATATGCCTACATTCAATTTTGACAATTAAGTTTAGAATGAATCCTTTAATCCCCTTAAGGGAGGTGTGACTATGCCTCCCGAGATAACAAGTTTAATCCCTTCTTCCACTGAAAGCTCTAGTGGTATGGCTTCTTCCTTTGGAACAAGAGCAAACCAGCCCGAGGTTGGATTGGGTGTTGTGGGAATAAACACATGGAGCATGGGTCCCTTAGGCATACCGCCTTCCTCGTTTTCCACCTCGTTGGTGACAAAAGCCACCGTATATATTCTTTTCCTGGGGTATTCGAGTAAAATAACCCTCTTAAAAGCGAACTTCTGTTTTCCGACCACTGCATTGGTCAGATGACGAAGCGATGGGTATATGTATTTCGCCAAAGGCACGCGAAGAAGTATTCTCTGTTCTATAAAATACAGAAGCTTCTTTCCAAGAAAATTGGTGCTTACAATTCCTACCATCCATATCAGTACCAAGGTAGAAATAAAACTTATGAACTCAAGAATTAACGCAGGCATGGACACCAGTATGGGCATTACCCTCAAAATAGGAAGAAATGCCTTTCCCACGGAAATAAACATAAGCCACAGCACCCATATTGTTACACCCACAGGCAATATAATCAAGAGCCCTGTTAAAAATTGTGTCTTAATGGTAGATTTTTTCATTTTATATCTCCTACCTCTTGGAATCAATAAAGCATCACGACCAGATTATCCAAATAAAAGCAGAGGCAATAAGAACAGCGCTTACAGTAAACGGCAGCCCTATTCTGACAAACTCAGAAAAACTTACTTTATAACCGTTCTTTCGAAGAAGACCGCATCCAACAATATTTGCTGAAGCCCCTATCGGGGTAATATTTCCTCCCAGGCTTGCTCCTATAAGAAGCCCGAAGTAAAGCAGGTAAGGTGATATCCCCAACCCCTGCGAAAGTGTCTGTGTCAAAGGCAGCATGGCCAGTATATAAGGCACATTATCAATGAAAGCAGAGAAAAGAACAGACAGCCATACAACCAGAAAATAAGTCATGAAAACATTCTTGCCGGTAAGGGTGGCAATAGCTGCTGCAAGATCACCTATCAGTCCGACACTGACAAGACTTCCGACAAGAATAAAAAGACCCATCAGGAAAAAGAAAGTCTCCCAGTCGAGATCGCGGAAGAAAGATACTGCCGTCTTATCAGCATCTCTTCTTCTATACACATACCATCCAAGCGCCCCTATGCCGAAAAGCGTACATATGATACCGGGTAAGTTGTGTAAAATCACCTCGTTTAAGCCGCCAGGCGCGAAAGAACTCAGTGCAAGGGCTAAAATCATCATGAATAAGATTGCTGTTGGAACCCAACTTGAAACTTCTGTCATCTGTACCCTATCCACACGCTGTGAATACTTCCGAAAAAGAAAATAAAGAACAAGAAACGATCCTATCGCGCTCAGCTCCACAGCGAAAAATATGCCGGGCTTGCCGTGCATGAAAAAAAAGTCATTAAAATTCATATTGGCAAATCCGGCGAGAATCATGCTCGGCGGATCGCCCACAAGCGTAGCGGCACCCTGAAGATTTGAAGAAACCGAAATCCCCACTATAAAAGGTACGGGGGAAACTTTTAATTTTTTCGCTATCTCGAGAGCTACAGGCGCTACTATTAAAACAGTTGCAACATTCTCTACAAAAGTGGAAATGAACCCGCTTAAGGCACAGACGGCCAGAATTGCCATCCATACGGTCTTTGAGCGCCCCACGAGAATATGCGCAAGGTAAGCCGGCACCTTCGATTCAATGAAAATCTCGGCCACAACAAGTGTTCCCCAGAATATGCCCAGCACATTCCAGTTTATAAAACCACCCGCAGCCGGCAGGCTGATAGCCCCAAGTACAAGCAAAATCAGTGTCCCCATCCAAACTATAAGAGCCTTATGACCTTTACCGGAGGCCAGCAGAACGTAGCAGATTATGAATATGAGAAATGCAGGTATCTTCACCTAGATTACTCCGAAATGGGAGAAATGTCCCCTGCCTTGGTTAGAGCAATTTTCGTACATACAGGCCCGACTAATTCGTAGATAACCGTTGTTGCAACGATAGTGGTAAAAACCATCCCTCCTATTTCACTCGGGAATGCTGCTTTTACACTCAGCGCAACTCCGAGTGCCACTCCGGCCTGAGGAATAAGCCCTAAACCGATATATTTTCTTACGTTCCTGTCAGCATGAGCAAGTTTTCCGCCAAGAGAAGCTCCCAAAACCTTTCCCACCACACGAAATATCAGATAACTAAGTCCTATAAGTCCCAGGCTAAGCATTCTGTTGACTTCCAGGTTAGCTCCGGCCAGAACGAAGAAAATGAGATATATGGGGGGATCTGTTTTCCTTAGAACCTCAAAGAACTTAAAGCTTGTATTGTGAATATTAACAAGCATCATTCCAAGAAACATATTTGTGAGCAAAACCGATAGGTTAAAATATGAAGCAAGACCGGTATTGAGAAGAACAAACCCAAGTGTGTATATAAGTAATTCAGACTCTGTACGTGCATGTTTTGCAAATGTTGCCAGAACCCATGCCAGTATACCTCCTAAGATGAAAGCGCCGCCGATACCAATAAAGCTGTGTGATATAACCCTTAAAAGGCTCACATCCATATGGGTGGCTATTGACTGTGCAACGGCTATTGACACCGCCGATATAATCAAGCACCAGGCATCATCAAAAGCGACCACCCCCAGCAGGGTATCGGTAAAAAGACCTCTGGCCTTTGTTTCCCTGACTACCATAAGAGTAGCAGCGGGTGCGGTAGCCGCAGATATGGCACCGAATATAAGAGCCACATAGAACGGCAACCCCAGCCCAACGGCAAATACAAGGGTTACAAACACCCATGCCCCTATTGCCTCAAAAATAGAAATAAAAAGGACGGATCTGCCAATCTTAGAGAAGATTTCCCTGGAAAAGTTCTGTCCTATTGCAAATGCTATTATTCCAAGCACGATATTGGAAACAAACCCTGAAGCGTCCAATATACCCGGCGAAATAAGATTTCCCAAAGATGGCCCGATAAGGATGCCCAATAAAAGATACGCAGTGACACTGGGAAGTTTTATCTTGTGAATCAATTTCCCTGCTACCAGTGCTGCCAGCAACATAAAACCTAAACTCAAAATTGTATTCATTAAATAATTCCCTTTTCCTTAAAGACAGCCAGTATAATATCAAACAGGCTTATGATACCCACGAGTCTGCCATCCTTAACAACCGGCAGTTTTTCTATGCCGTGGAGTTTCATCGTTGAGCGGACCTCTGTTATGGATACATCCTCCTCTACAGTCACCAGTTTATTGTTCATAAGATCATCTACCAGAAAAAGCACGGCCGTAGCCGCAGATACGTCAGCCAGCATCAGATCCTCTTCCTCCTCGTCTGCCAGAAATGGTATGTTCTTAAGCATCTGTGTAAGCGTGGTGCTGTGTCGTTGGAAAACCTTTAGTATATCCGCAAGAGCGACAATCCCCACCAGTTTTCCCTGTTCATCAACTACAGGCAATGTGTGAAACTTGGAATCGAGGAAGATTTTGACCAAATTCCTCAGTGTAGTAGAGCGTTGTACCGTTAATACGTCTTTTGTCATTATATCTTTAACTTTCAAAACCGCACCCCCTCGGCTTCTTTCGGTTGTACTTATTCATTGCCGCGTCAACCCCCTCAAACATAACTGTCTTAACGACATCACTTACAAGGGGAATTACATCTTGTACCATTTTTTTCTCACCCTTGGCAAACGCTTTAAGCACATAGTTAGCTGGATCTTGCCCTGCCGGCG
>JBDRDD010000014.1:0-2214 GCA_043821115.1 bacterium
GATGGATGGCGGGCTTATAGTTGGATGAAGCTTCAACGATGCTGGGCACATCTCTTACGTGTAGTTGATGCTTGCATCGATGTATCAGACAACGGAAAGAGATTATCCGAAGACATTCATTCCTGTTTCAAAAAATTGAGAGAATTTTTGGATAGAGATCCTTCGATGGCAGAGAGAATGGAAAAGAAAGACTTGTTCGAGAAGGAATTGGAGGGAATAATTGCTAAATATAGCGAATTTAAAGAACTCAAGAAACCTTTGACATATCTGAAAAATGGTTGTGGTTGCTGGTACACTTGTCTGCTTTATCCTGGAATGGAACCAACTAATAATCTTGCCGAACAGGCAATAAGAGAGCATGTTATTATGCGTAAGATCATTGGTTGTTTTAGGTCAGTGAAAGGAGCTGAGAATTATCAGTATATTGCTTCTTTACTGGCTACTGCCAGATTGCAGGGGAAGAATGGATTTGAAGAACTTGAAAAGGTACTTAGACAGGAATTGTGTCTGAGCTAAACAAATACTGAAGAGATAATCCGCGAAGTGGGATTCGTTTGCGATCTTTGCGGCAGATGCTGTACAAGAGAATTCAACGACCATGTGTTCCTTCTGGATGATGATGCCGAAAGGATAATCGAAGTTGCAGGGAGGGAAGTGCTTCGACCAGCGCCGTATTATGAGTTTTGCGATAACCTGGGCAGGTTTTATGTGATGGGTTATGCCCTCAGGAACAAATCCAATGGGGACTGTATTTTCTATACCCTGGGAAGGTGCGACCATTACGCCGACCGTCCTGAGATATGCAGGATATTTCCTTACATGCTGCACAGGGAGGAAGATGATGAGGGCAATCTCGACTGGAGGCAAATAGGGGGTCTTAACCAGCACGGGCTGTACCACGGCGAGGTCGGAGTTGAAGAAGCAAGAAAGACCGCAGGGAATGTGAAAAGATACGAGATCGCATTTCTAAAGCAGAAACTTGCGTTCTTGAATAAGATAAAAGAGCATTTCAAGAAGCACAGTCTCAGGCACAGCCAGCAGATATATGACAGAAAAATGAGGGAGTTAAAAAGTGGCGAGGAAATAGAAGTGTATGTGTTCGAAAGGGGCGATTTTATTAAGGAGAAACTTTCCATATAATTATTAACCCTGAAGGAAATAGGAGGGCGTGATGTCAAAAGAATGCGACTATTGCCATTTCAGGGAACCTATGCCCTTTACCTGTAAATTCTGTGGCGGGTCGTTCTGTTATAACCACCGTTTGCCTGAATCCCACAACTGTCCCGGGCTTATAAAGTTAAAAGAAAGGGCTCGTGAGAGCGTAAAATATAATCCTTATGATCACGGGCTGACATTCAAGAAAGAAAGACGATCCCCTTTTCGCCCTGTATTCAAAGCACTATCTGTATTGAAAGCCAGTTATTCGCTCACGATCCTTGCAATAGCGCTCATGTCCTTTTTTTTGGAGTATATTATCGGCTATAAGTATTTCCTTTACTTTGCACTTTTTCCTTCTGATGTCTTCTATCAACCATTGAAATTAGCAGTAAATCTTGTGACTCATATGTTCCTTCATAGCGGAGGTTTCCATCTCCTTTTCAATATGCTGTTCTTATACTTCTTTGGACCAGAGCTTGAGCGCAGGATAGGGGGAAAAAAGTTCCTTAATCTGTTTTTCCTTTCCGGGATTGCAGGTGGGGTGGGTTATGTGTTATGGTCGCTTTTGACTGATCAGTATATTCCCGCAGTCGGGGCAAGCGGAGGGCTTTTCGGAATATTCGCATGCCTTGCCGTTCTGGCTCCCGAGGTCCGTGTCTATCTTTTATTCATACCCATACCTATGAAACTCACTCAGGCGCTGGTTTTTTTCACCATTCTTGATATTTTTCTCATAGGTATGGGCCAACCCATTGCGCTTAGCGGACATTTAAGCGGCGCTGCGGCAGGACTGGTAATGGGATGGTGGATAAAAAAGAAAGGAAGGCATAGTATTGGGTATTAGTACACGGTGACGCTCTGCACGCCTTTTATCGATGTTAGCGCCTTTACAAGGCCTCCACTTACCTTTCCCTCTATTATTATCGTGAGTTTTGGATTTTCGGTGAGATAGGGATCATCTGAAACTGCCTGTCTTATTATATTCCCGTGTTCTGCCACCTTAGTAGCCACAGCACCCAGAAGCCCTTTGCGCGCTGCATCATCCGGTGTTATTAT
>JBDRDD010000015.1:0-20609 GCA_043821115.1 bacterium
GCAGAGATAGGTATAGTTGACAGGATATTCACGAGAATCGGCGCTCTTGACAACCTTGCGCGCGGTGAATCAACGTTTATGGTGGAGATGAATGAGACCGCGAACATATTGAATAACGCTACGGATAAGAGCCTCGTAATACTTGATGAGGTCGGAAGGGGCACATCCACCTTTGACGGCATAAGCATAGCCTGGGCTGTGGTGGAGTACTTAAACAATATGAAGCATTCTGTTGGGCCCCGCACTCTCTTTGCCACCCATTACTTCGAGCTCACGGAACTGGCTCAGACCTTATCCGGTGTGAAGAACTACAATATAGCTGTACGTGAGTACAATGACGAGATAATTTTCCTTAGAAAGATCGTTCCCGGGAGCGCTGACAAGAGCTACGGCATTCACGTGGCTAATCTTGCGGGGCTTCCTTCGCAGGTGATAGTCCGGGCCAGGGAGATCCTTGATGAGCTTGAAAGAAACTCCTACCGCTCTGACGGGGTGCCTAAACTTGCAAAAACATCTGAGCCGGCGAAACAGATGGGGCTTTTCAGCGAAGACTATAATCCGATACTTGAGGAGATAAAGGAAATCGATATAGATGAACTTACTCCTGTTGAGGCACTGGTAAAAATAGAGGAGTGGAAGGAGAAATTATGAAGTCGAAGAAAATAACCAAGGAGCGAAGGCAGCACAGGCGTACGCCCATGTCAACACCTATGCTCAAGATGGTGTCTTTGGATGTGCCGGCACTGCATCTGGGAGAATCGCTTCCGGGCATAATGGGGAATCTGAGCGCGGGCGGTATGACAATCGCCACATTCGCGGAGATACCCGTCGGTACAGAGCTCTCCCTGTCGCTGGATCTTCCCGGGATGAGTCCTAACAACATCAAAGGCAGGGTTGTGAGAGTTGACAACAAGCAAGGGTCGTGCCTGATAAGCATCAACTTTGTCTCAATAGATGCGAAAACAAAAAAGCAGATAAACGACATAGTCCATAAGTAAGTTTAAAGATAAAAGGAAGCAGGTAAAAATGGGTTCAATTAAAGTGCTCTCCCAGGATGTAGTAAACAAGATATCCGCGGGGGAGATAGTGGAACGGCCCTCTTCAGTGGTAAAAGAGCTCATAGAGAACGCTCTTGATGCAGGGGCCACGCAGATAGTGGTCGAGCTGAAAAACGGCGGTAAAAAGCTGATACACGTAGCGGATAACGGCTGCGGCATGAGTAAAGACGATGCCGAGCTTGCACTCAAGCGCTACGCCACGAGCAAGATATCAGGTATTGATGACCTTGAGCATATATCCTCCTACGGGTTCCGCGGTGAGGCACTGCCCAGTATAGGCGCTGTATCGCGGCTTGTTCTTACCACCAGGCCCAAGGACTCTGAGCACGGCACGCTGATAGAGTCCGAGGGAGGTAATATAAAGAAGGCGAGAGATACGGGCTGCGGGGCAGGCACGACTCTTATGGTGCGCGATCTTTTCTATAACACGCCCGCGCGGCTTAAATTCATAAAAAGTAATACCACCGAGACCTCTCATGTTTCTGCCATAGTCGTGGAGCAGGCGCTTGCAAATACCGATACATCCTTCAAGCTTGTAAGTAACGACCGCGAAATGATGCATATTCCCGCTGTTTCCTCAGCCCAGGAGGGAGCGCTTCTTGAAAGAATAGCCACGATATACGGCAAGGAGATGATGGAAGGTCTCTTACCCATTAATTTTGAGAACAAGTTTCTGAAAATCTCCGGATTTATTTCCATGCCGGCATTTAGCCGGGGGAACAAGAACCAGCAATTCATGTTCGTTAACAGGCGCAGCATAAGGAGCCGTTTGTTAGCTCATGCTGTTTACGAGGGATACCACGGATTTGTTACCGCAGGCCGTCATCCGGTCATATTCCTGTTCATAGATATAGATCCCACGCTGGTTGATGTAAACGTTCACCCGACAAAGAGGGAGGTGCGTTTCACCAACGAGCACGGTATCCATGAGCTTGTGAACCGCCTGATACGCCAGACCCTGGCATCAGGCAATGCTATTGCGAGCATCGTGCAGGCTGAGGATGAAGAAGCCGGGCCTCAAAGGGACAAGGTCACGAAAATACAGGAGGCTATAGGCGAGTACCTGAGCAAGGTTGATGCCTCAAGCGCAAAGCGCCTTAAGCTTGAAGACGAGAATATGGACCTCTTTGAGAACACGAAGTTTGTATTCAGTGCTTCCGGGAACCAGACACTGACAATCATATCGGATATTATCCCGATCGGGCAGGCGAACAATCTTTACATAATAGCAAGGGATGCGGAAGGGCTTTTGATTATAGACCAGCATGCTCTTAGCGAAAGGATACTCTACGAGCAGTTCAGGCGTGATTACGATGAGTCCAAGATAGCTTTTCAGGACCTGCTTTTTCCTATAACCCTGGAACTTGGCCTCCAGCAGGCCCAGATCATAAAGGAGAACATCGAGAATTTCAGAAGGCTGGGATTCGAGGTGGAGAATTTCGGGGTAAATACCTTTATAGTTAAAACAGTGCCCGTTCTTCTGGGTGAATACTCTGACAAACAGGCCATCCTTGATATATTTGACGCCATAAGCGGGAGCATGAAGGATACTGAAAATATAGAGGATGCCGCAAAGCACCTTAGCGAAGAGATGCTAAAGCTCATGGCCTGCCACGGTGCTGTGCGCGGAGGCGATACACTAAACACGGAATCCATCTATTGCCTGCTTGAGGGTATTGACGGACTCGAAAACATATATACATGCCCTCACGGCCGGCCTACAATGATGCGCATAGGCTTCGGGGAGCTTGAAAAAAGGTTCAAGAGAAAATAGCGATGGCAAGCGCGAAAAAAGTGTTAAAGCCCATAATCGTTGTGGCGGGACCCACTGCCTCCGGGAAAACAGCCGTAGGGATCGCTCTTGCCAGGAAGCTTCTGACAGAGGTCATATCCGCTGATTCAAGGCAGATATACCGCCATATGAACATAGGCACGGCAAAGCCTCATGTTTTTCGGAAGAAAACAGGCGCTGATAGAAGGGTCGTGGTTGATAACATTGTCCACCACATGATAGACATACTGGATCCCGCTATCGAGTTTAGCGCGGGTCTTTACAAAGAGAAAGTTGATGCGATAATAAAGGATATGCACCAGCGCGGCAAAATTCCTCTCATTGTCGGAGGAACAGGCCTTTATATAAAAGCTGTGACAGAGGGCCTTTGCCCGGCACCACCTGTTGACCAAGAGATAAGAAAACGCCTTTTTGAGCTGGCGAAAAAATACGGCAACGATTATCTATACAGGCAGTTAAAGAAAGCTGACCCGCTGGGCGCAAAAAAGATACATCCGAGAAACCTTGTACGCGTGGTAAGGGCTCTTGAGGTGTACAGGGCATCGGGTATACCTTTGTCGGATTTTCACAAGAGAACACAGAAACCTTCTTACAGGGTTTTGACTTTTGCCCTTTCGTGGGACAGGGAAGAATTGCGCCAGAGGATACAAGAGCGAACAGAAGGGATGTTCAAGTCCGACCTGGTGCGGGAGGTTAAAAGCCTCATAAGGCGCGGGTACAGCACAAAGCTGCAGTCAATGCAGGGCCTTGGATACAAGGAGATAGTCGGATATATAAACGGGGATTATGATTTGGAAGAGGCAAAAAGGCAACTTGTGCGTGACACGTCAAGGTATGCCAAGCGCCAGATGACCTGGTTCAGAAAAGAGAAGAATATACACTGGATAAAAATGGACAGCAAAACCTCTGCGCGAGAGGTTGCTGATAGAGTAAAAGAATATATCGCAAAAAAGAAAATGAATTAGCGCTGATACGGGGGCAGTACGATTAAGAAAAAAGAAAGAGCTCTTTTGGTAAGTGTTCAGTTCAGGGACTCGGATAATGACCACGAACGGTCCCTGGAGGAACTCGGGCGTCTTGGCGAGACCGCAGGAGCCGAGGTTGTGCAGGTCGTGTTCCAGAGGAGGGAGGCTCCCGATCCCAAGTTTTTTATCGGTGCCGGCAAGGCAAAGGAGATAGGCGCCATCTGCGAGCGCAAGGCCATAGACCTGGTAATTTTTGATGACGAGTTAACGGGTACGCAGCAGCGAAACCTTGAGGGTGTGATAGAGTCAAAGATTATTGACCGTACACGTCTTATCCTCGACATTTTCAGGCAAAGGGCAAGAACAAGGGAAGGGAAACTCCAGGTTGAGTTCGCGCATCTTAGCTACCTGCTGCCCCACCTCACCGGTAAGGGTGCTTCGATGAGCAGGCAGGTGGGAGGAATAGGTTTCAGGGGAGGTCCCGGGGAAAAGAAACTCGAAGTCGATCGCAGGAGCATACGCGACAGGATAAGTGTCCTGAAAAAGGAAACCGAAAAGATCAGGATGTACAGGGGGCTCCAGCGCCGGAAGAGACACGAAGCATCGCTTCCCGTAATAGGTATTGTCGGATATACTAACTCGGGCAAGTCCACACTGTTAAATATTCTGAGCGATGCCGGTGTCCTGGTAGAAGACAAGCTTTTCGCCACGCTTGACCCGACCATACGAAGGGTTAAGCTGCCTGATAATCAATCGGTGCTTTTTGCGGACACCGTGGGTTTTATACGAAAACTCCCGCATAACATAATAGCGGCATTTCGCGGGACTCTTGAGGAAGTAATAGAAGCCGATATACTCCTTCATGTGATAGATGCAAGCAGCAGGGACAGAAATGACCAGAGGGAGAACGTGCATGCGGTTCTGCGGGAGATTGGCGCCGACAAGAAGCCCATCATAGATGTGTTTAACAAGATAGACCTTGTTGAGAATAAATGGCAGATCGACAAGGAGATAAACAGCAGCCGCTACGGCATAGCGGTTTCGGCTCTTAGAAAAAGAGGGATTGAAGATCTTCTGAACTCCGTAATGCATTTGCTCGGGCCGGGGCGCGTGAGGGTCCTTTTCTCTTTCCCCTATGACAGGCAGAATCTTGTTTCCCTCGTGTTCCAGAAGGGGAGGGTTTTGCGTGACAAGTACACTTCGCGCAGGGTATATCTTGATGCCGAGGTAGAGGAGTCAGTGGTCAAAAGACTCTCGCGCTTCGTTTGCAAGAGCCGTGTGCAGTTTACATAATGAGGTTAGCTGATATGAGTTTACCGAACAAACTTACGATTTTCAGGATACTGCTCATCCCGTTTTTTCTGATAACGCTTCTTCGTCCGCCTGATGAGTTCCTCATGACCCTTGAGACGAGAATTTACAGGAGCCTGCCGCTTATAATCTTTTTTATAGCGATGGTGACGGATGTTCTTGACGGTTTTCTGGCCAGGAGGAGCAATCAGCACAGTTCGCTGGGAAGATTCCTGGATCCATTCGCGGACAAGCTGTTTCTCTTGAGCGCGTTTATAGTACTGTCCTTCATGAACAGGATCCCGGCATGGATAACAGCCGTTGTGATAGTGCGCGATGTCATAATAGTGATCGGATGGGCGATAATATTTGTCATAAGCGGCAGGTCCGTTATATCACCGAGCATTTACGGCAAGCTTACGACATTCTTTCAGAGCGCTACAGTGCTTGCGGTGTTACTCAATGTTTCCTGTCGATCCTACATATGGCACACGGCGGCATTTTTTACAATAGTTTCCGGGATAGACTATACCTTAAAAGGCTCTACACACGTAAACACAGAGGATTAATATTTTGAAACCTGTTGTGAGTATCATTGGCAGACCCAATACCGGTAAATCAACCCTGTTTAACAGGCTCATTGGCAAACGCAAGGCCCTTGTGTCAAAACTGAGCGGTTTCACCCGTGACAGGAACTACGGGGACACCAGTTTTCTGGGGAAGGATTTCACCGTGGTGGACACGGGGGGATGGGTGTCGCATTCAGAAGAGGATCTAATAAAGGATGTAAAGCACCAGACAGAGCTTGCGGTATCCGCAAGCGACATAGTGCTTTTTATGGTTGACGGCAGGGAAGGGATTAACCCCGTTGATATCGAGATCGCTCACATGCTGCGCAAGGTCAGGAAAAAGGTCATTCTCGTAGTCAACAAAATGGACAACGACAAGCACATGGAGAATATGTTTGATTTCTACAAGCTTGGTATAGGGGAGCCCATCGGCATATCTGCGGATCACGGGCTTAACATCGACATGCTCCTTGATGGTATAATGGAGCACATTCCCGCCAACGAAGAAGGCCCTGATGAGGATTTGACAAAAATAGCGGTAATAGGTGCCCCGAATGTCGGCAAATCATCGCTTGTAAACGCTCTTCTAAGAGAAGAAAGGGTGATAGTGGACAAGGAGCCCGGCACCACCAGGGATGCCATAGACACGTTCTTTCACAGGGAAAATGACAGGTTCATTTTAATTGACACAGCAGGCATACGCCACAGGGGGACTGTGCACAAGAGCCTGGAGCTTCTTAGTTTTCTTAGCGCGCAGAGGAGCATGGAGAGGGCGGACATCGCGCTGCTCGTTCTTGATGCCAGCAGAGAGCTGACCGAGCAGGAGGAACGAATAGCAGGACTTGCGTCTCAAGCAGGATGCGCATGCATAATACTGATCAATAAATGGGATCTGATAGCCCAGAAATTCCCGCACACGGACAAGGTATACAGGCATGAAATACAGAGGCGCTTCAAGTTCCTCCATTACGCGCCTGTTCTTTTCACGTCTGCCAAAACCAGGCACGGCATTCACAGGATAATCCCGTATGTGACTAAGGTGATGAAGAATTACACGCGTGAGGTCGAAGCTGGCGATCTTAAAAAGATACTGGGAGAGGCGATCGATTCGTATCCCGCGCCTCTTTACAAGGGCAGAAGAGTAAGTGTGGGGGAGCTGGCTCAGATCAAGATAAAACCGCCTTCTTTTACGCTTAATGTAAGCGAGTGGAGGGCCCTGCATTTCTCGTACAAGCGCTACATTGAGAATAAGCTGAGGGATCACTGTGATTTTACAGGAACACCCATAAAGCTCTCAGTGAGGGGCAAAAAAAAGGCTGGAAAATAATCTCAATGGTATGGTAGGATATATGGAAATGTTTCTTGTTGTTATAATTAGTTATGTTATAGGATCCATTCCGACTGCGTATATAATGGGCAGGCTCCTCAAAGGCATAGACATAAGGGACCACGGGAGCAGGAACGTGGGGGCTACCAATGTATTTCGCGTTGTCGGCAGGGGCCCCGGGATACTTACACTAGCCCTTGATATATTAAAGGGTTTCATTGTTGTCTTTTTGCTTGGGTATTTCACTTCAGGGCCGAATCCGGAGCTTGTAAAAATAGTTGGTGGCTTTTTTGTAATAGCCGGCCATAACTGGACAGTGTTTCTGCGTTTTAAGGGCGGCAAGGGTGTTGCCACGAGTGTTGGGGTGTTTCTGGCCCTGGCGCCTGTGCCGACAGCAATTGCCTTTCTTGTTTTCGCGCTTGTGTTTGTGCCCAGCAAGAAGGTATCACCGGGTTCTATTATCGGGGCACTTGTTTTTCCGTTTCTTGTTTATTCCTTTAAAGAGACTGTTGAGACACTGCTTTTTGCAAGTATCGTTTCTTTTGTCATAATAGTTAATCATATACCTAACATAAAGCGCCTTGTAAAAGGCACTGAGCAAAAGATCATTAATTAAAAGGACCAACAAAAATGTCAGAGCGTATCTGTATTCTTGGCGCGGGAAGCTGGGGTCTGACCCTGGCCTGCCTTCTTGCCAAAAAACAGCACAAGGTCAAACTCTGGGAGTCTGATGCAAAGCAGGCTGAGATTCTTGAGAGAACCAGGCAGTTCAAGTTCCTGCCCGGGCTCGTAATGCCTGATGATTTGCACTTCAGCTCAGAGATAAAATCAGCACTTGAGGGCGCGCAGGTTATCGTGTACGCAGTTCCCTCCCAGGTCGTTGGCAGCGTGAGCGAGAAGATCTCGCCTTATCTTAAGAAAAAAGGCACGGTAATTGTCATAGCCACAAAAGGTGTGGATGCCCTCTCATCACTGAGGATGTCGGAGATAGTATGTTCCGGTAAAAACTCGGATTTAATTGAGAAGACCTGTGTTCTTTCCGGGCCTACAATAGCGATAGAGGTGATGAGGAAAATTCCAACGGCTGCTGTAGTCGCGGCAAAGAACAAAAATGTGGCAGAACGCGTACAGCAATTATTAATGACCCCTTACTTCAGGCTCTACACCAGTGACGACGTAGCGGGTGTTGAGATAGGAGGCTCCATCAAGAATATTATAGCCATAGCCGCGGGCATAGGTGACGGGCTCGGCCTTGGAACAAACGCTAAGGCTGCTCTGATGACACGCGGTGTTGTAGAGATAGTGAGGCTGGGGGCCAGGATGGGGGCCAATCCCGATACGTTCCACGGTCTCTCGGGCATAGGCGACCTCATAACCACATGTATAAGCAAGCACAGCAGGAACCGCAGCTTCGGGGAGAAAATAGGCCAGGGGATGAGCACCCAGGATGCTCTTGATGAAATACAGATGGTAGTTGAAGGAGTAGAGACAACAAAGGGCGTTATGGGGCTGGCAAAAAAGATGGATATCGATATGCCTATTACGGCAGAGGTTTACGGTGTATTGTTTGAAGGCAAATCTCCGAGAAAAGTTGTTGGGGACCTGATGAACCGTCAGGCAAAACCAGAGGTGGAAACATAGGGGATAACATGAGTACAGCTGAGAAAATGTTCAGCGTAAGGGAAGTGCAGACGCTTACCGGTCTGAAGCCGCATGTGCTTAGGTACTGGGAGAAGGAGTTTCATCTCATATCTCCTGTACGCGGTTCGGGCAGGCAGCGCAGGTACGCCAAGAAGGACGTTGAGAAGATACTCTACGTAAAGGACCTTCTTTACCGGCAGAAATATACAATAGCAGGCGCCAAGAAAAGAATTATCGCCGAGCAGAAGGCCCAGGAAGAAGTTTCGTCCCTGCCTGAGTTCGTCAGGCAAGTCAAGAGGGAGCTTAAGGCTGTTTTGAAAATACTGGAATAACAGGTCGGGACGTAGCGTAGCCTGGTAGCGCACTCCCTTGGGGTGGGAGAGGTCGGCGGTTCAAATCCGCCCGTCCCGACCATTATATATCAAACGACTGGAGCCAAAGTGGGACTTTTAGTTCGCTGGATAACTATTGCGTTTGCGCTTTTTGCGGCAGATAAACTGCTGCCGAGTATACGCGTAGTGGGAGATCCCCTGGCGGTCTATGCTTTAACAGGCATAATACTTGGGGCTCTTAACATACTGGTCAAACCGCTGTTAAAGCTCATATCTCTTCCCATCACAATATTAACGCTTGGTCTTTTTACTTTTGTCATAAACGGCATCATGCTCTGGCTTGCCTCAGCCATAGCCGTCAAGTGGTTTAATGTCGGCTTTTACGTGGAAGGTTTTACCGGTGCCGTAATAGGAGCCGTTATAGTCAGTGTCGTTTCTGTAATTCTTACGAGGCTATTTGAGGAAAAAGAATAACAGGGGGATAAAATAGTTGCGTCGCATAAAAGCATTGTTTCTCTATGTGTCATTTAGTTCCGGGCATCAGAGGGCCGCTGAAGCAATAATGGAGGCCTTCGGCAGGCGTTACCCCGAGGTGCAGACAAAGGGTGTTAATTCTTTCAGCTATGCCCATCCGGGGGCTGAGAGATTCGTGGGAAGAACATATCTTGAGATGCTCAAGAGAACACCCCAGCTCTGGGGATACCTCTATGACAACAAGAATGTCGCTGATGCTACAAGCGAGATAAGGGGGCTCCTGGGCAGGCTTAATCTAAAAAAGTACACCAAGCTCATAACAGGATACTCCCCTGATGTTGTTGTCTGCACGCAGGCAGCCCCGTGTGCTGCGATATCTAATCTAAAGGAAAAAGGCCACAGGTCGCTTCGGCTCGTTGCGGTCATCACGGATTTCAAAGCCCATTCATACTGGCTCTGCGAGCATGTTGACATTTATATCGTTCCGACATTCGAAGTAATGGCTGATCTTATGAGGAAGGGTGTAGGCAGGAACAAGATACATGTGCTGGGCATTCCGATAGATCCAAAGTTCAATGTTGCCCAGGGTAAGGCAAAAGCAAGACACGGCCTGGGGATGGATCCGGACCTCAAGACGATCCTTGTCATGGGCGGAGGCCAGGGGTTTGGACCAATGGAGGATATACTAAAGGAACTCTCCATGGTAAATGAGCCTTTCCAGGCAATAGTGATAACCGGCAGGAACAAGAAGCTCTACAGGAAACTCAAGAAGACACAGGACAGGCTGCCTTATCCTGTCCGGGTTATGGGGTTCACCAGGCATGTAGAGAAAGTCATGGATGCAAGCGATCTAATAATTACCAAGCCGGGAGGAATGACTTCATCGGAGGCTCTTGCCAAGGGCCTGCCTATAATAATAGTTGATCCCATACCGGGCCAGGAGGAGAGAAACAGCCAGTTCCTGGTTCATGAGAAAGTAGCGCTTAGAATAGA
Source organism: bacterium (assembly GCA_043821115.1). GTDB lineage: Bacteria > CAYTYR01 > UBA6262 > DAOVJB01 > DAOVJB01 > JBDRDD01. Next base: position 10,442 of record JBDRDD010000015.1, read on the forward strand.
TGATATCAGGAGGCTTCATAATTTAGTAAGTGACCTGCTCTCCAATGATGAGCGCCTTCACCGGATGAAAAGAAGGGCGTTTGACGTAAGCCGCCCCAATGCCGCGATAAACAGCGTTGAGGCGATTATGGACCTTGTTGATTACGCAAGCGTTAGAGATGCAGTGGCTTCTCTAAATACTTAAAGGAGGCTCTTTTGATCCTTAAGTTCACAATGAAAATGATAGTGCTGGCCCTGACCCACCTGATAGCGGGCAGGCTTTTTTCTCTGCCGCTTAGCATAACACTCTTCGGCAAATGGTATATAGCGGCGCTTGTCATTGTGGGTATGGATCTTCTTCTTATACCCATATATTTTTATTTTTACGAATCACCGGCGAAGCTGAAGTTCATAACGTCGCGCATAAGGCTTATGAGGATGCGCAGGGAACTTAAACTAAAGAAGCGCGGGATAATACGCGAGGAGAGAAATATCCATGCCAAGCTTCTCAAAAAAGCGCGTTCATTCGGGCAGTGGGGCGTGTTCTTCCTGCCTTCCGTGCCTTTTCTGGGCGGCGGTCTGTGGTCAAGTATTTTGCTTGCCCACCTGCTTAAATTGGAAAGAAAGCGCAGCTACCTGCTGGTTGCGGGCGGGAGTTTTTTCGGATGTAGTGTACTTGCACTTGGATTCGGAGGCGTCAAGGCACTTTTCCTGTTCTTTATAACTATGCTTAGAACCATGATGAGCTGATATTTACAAGAGGCGCTGATATGGATGAGTTTCTAGACCCAAGAGAGCATATGGTGGTGCAGCAGATAGAAAGGCGCGGGGTTAAGGACAAGCGCGTGCTTGACGCGATGCGCAAAGTGCCGCGCCATGAGTTCATAAAGCAGGATTTCTGGAGCCAGGCGTATAACGATTACCCGCTCCCTACACAGTGCGACCAGACGATTTCGCAGCCCTACATCGTGGCGCTCATGACCGAGCTTCTGGAGCTCAAGGGGACAGAAAGAGTCCTTGAGATAGGAACGGGTTCAGGATACCAGACGGCTGTGCTTGCAGAGATCGCCTCTTCTGTTTACAGCGTGGAGAGATTTGATTCTCTGGCGGATTCGGCACGCCAGAAACTAAAAGGGCTGGGTTATACAAATATAGAGATAAAGACCGGTGACGGGACAAACGGATGGCCCGAAGAAGGGCCTTATAACGCCATACTTGTCACGGCCAGTACTCCCAGTATACCGCAGCCTCTTATCGGGCAGCTTGCTGAGGGCGGGACCATGGTTATACCTGTGGGAAGCAGGGTCAGCCAGGATTTGATAGTACTAAAAAAAGAAGACGGTGATGTGACAACTACAAGGATATCCGGTGTGGTTTTTGTTCCCCTGATAGGGGAACACGGGTGGAAGGAATAAGACTAGTGGAGCAGGTGACTCTTTTTCTGCAGAAGATGTTCTCTAAAGAACTTGTGACTATACTTGTTGCCGCTCTGCCTATAGCCGAGCTAAGAGGTGCCATACCGCTTGCCCTGGGAAAATTCTCCTTTGGTGTTTACAAGGCTTACCTTTTATCTGTTTTTGGAAACATGCTGCCGGTATTGCCTATTCTTCTTCTTTTGGAATCCGTGTCCAAGTGGCTTTGCCAGCATTCAAAAATTGCCAAGAGGTTTTTTGACTGGCTTTTTGAGAGAACAAAAAAAAGAAGCAAAGTTGTTGAAAAATACGGTGCGATAGGGCTTATACTTTTTGTCGCCATTCCTCTGCCGGTCACAGGAGCATGGACCGGATGCGTTGCGGCTTTTCTCTTCGGAGTCAGGCGCAGGTGGGCGGCTCTTTGTATACTCGCCGGTGTTATGATAGCGGGTGTTATCGTTACAGTTATGAGCCTTGGGGCACTTAAAATCATGTAATTAAACAAGAGGTCGGGATGTAGCGCAGCTTGGCTAGCGCGCTTGCTTCGGGAGCAAGAGGTCGGCGGTTCGAATCCGCCCATCCCGACCAAAATTTCGCTTGGGATTCTAAGGGTATAAGAGGCTTTTTAAAAATATTACTATGAAAAAAACGGCAAATAACTTAACAGAAGGATCCATCCTAAAGTCTCTATTATTTTTATCAATACCCATTATATTTGCGAATATTTTACAAACGGCCTATCAATTAACAGATACATTTTGGCTGGGAAGGCTTGGAACATGTGCAGTTGCGGCGGTTTCTATCAGTTTTCCGGTAATCTTTCTCATCATCTCGCTTGGTGGCGGGCTGGCGATTGCAGGAACCATACTCGTTGCCCAGTATGCCGGTAAAAAAGATAAAAAATCTGTGAATCATACCGCTTCTCAAACTTTGCTAATGGTTTTCTTTGTCTCCCTGACCCTCGCGATAATCGGATATTTATTATCTCCTTTTTTACTAAAGTTAATGGGTGCTGAGCAGGATGTCTTATTAAATGCGGTCTCATACATAAAGATCTCATTTATCGGTATGATTTTTGTGTTTACTTACATGGTCTTTCAGTCATTGATGCGTGGGGTAGGAGATGTCAAAACTCCAATGTATATTGTGTTGGGAACGGTCTTGCTTAACCTTATTCTTGACCCTTTATTCATATTTGGTTACGGCTTTATTCCCTCCTTTGGCGTTGCAGGGGCCGCAGTCGCAACGATTGTCACGCAGGGGCTGGCAGCAGCGGTAGGTATATCTTTATTACTAAGAGGAAAACATGAGATCCAACTTAATCTGAAAGACCTAAGGCCCGATTTTCCTTTAATCAAAAAAATGTTTAAGATCGGATTTCCTGCTTCTATAGAACAATCGACAAGGGCTCTCGGCTTGACCATTATGACATTCCTTGTAGCGTCTTTCGGCACTCTCACTATAGCGGCCTATGGTATCGGAACCAGAATATTAAGTTTCATAATTATACCTGCAATGGGGTTATCCATGGCCACTTCAACACTGGTGGGACAAAATATTGGGGCAGGGAAAACAGAGAGAGCGGAAAAAATAGCAAAATTAAGTTCTATCACCGGATTTATTGTCTTAACAATAGTCGGAGTTATTACTTTTTTACTGGCAAAGCAGATTTCAGCGATTTTTATCCCGCAAGAACCAGAGACAATAAAAGCAAGTGCTCTGTTTATAAAAATAATGGCGCTGACCTTTGGCTTTATTGGGATTCAGCAAGCGTTAAATGGTGCTTTTAGAGGGTCCGGTAACACGATGGTTTCCATGGTACTGGCTATTATTTCATTATGGGTTTTAAGGTTCCCGTTAGCTTACATTTTATCAAAACACACCGCTCTTGCAGAGATTGGCCTTTGGATATCTTTCCCGATAGCCAACGTTATTGCCGTAATTATAACAATCGTCTGGTTCAGGAAGGGAATATGGAAACAGAAAAAAATAACTGAAGAGATGAAACAGGCAGATATGACGACTGAAGAAGCCATTATTGAGGAAGGATTAGGATAATTATAAAACAGGGCAAAGGATTGTTCAATGAAAAAGGTTTTCTTTTTCTTTTCTATTCTATTAGTATTGTTTCATGTGAGGGTATCTTATGCCGGCAACGAACCCGAATGGTACCGTCTTTCCATGATAGCCTCAAGTTTTGACGGGCCGAGCGGGCTCTTCACTATTCCCTCTGACAGGACAATACCAAAAGGCAATTCCTCCATGGGCATACACAAGTATACCTTTAAGTACACACTCGGCCTGCCGTATGAAACCGAGGTCGGAATGATGTTCGCGGCGGATACGACTGATGACATTGATGAGGATTCCTTAAAGAAAGTTGCCTTTAATGCCAAGTGGAATATATTAAAGCAGGAAGATTACCCGGCCGGTGTCTCGGTCGGTGTTTCAAACCGTGAGGTCTATACCGTCTGCAGCAAATACTTTCCGGAGTTCTTTCACTTTGCTCTGCATCCAGGACTGAAGTACACCAGGGATGAAAAGCTCAAGGGTTTTATCGGTATTACAAAGATGAACTGGAGAGTTCTCTTTGTAAGCGACTACAACGGGGATTCCTATACATTCGGCTTGCGTTCCCTTATAGCAGACAGTGTGAAGTTCGATTTCTTCCTGAGGGGCCTGGAGGACTTCAAGGACTTCAGCTTTGACAATGTCATATTCGGCGTGAGCTTCACGGAATAGGGGGAGCCTTTGCAGGATATGAGCACAACACATATACTGGTTAAAGGCAGGGTGCAGGGTGTGGGTTTCAGATTCTACGCCATGCGCCTGGCAGAGTCCCTGGCTCTTACGGGTTTTGTAAAGAACCTGCCTGCAGGAGGGGTGGAAATAGAGGTGGAGGGAGAAACGGACACCATAAATTCCTTCATAACAAAACTCCAGAAAGGCGATCTCGGGCGCAATATAGCGGATATAGATGTCGAGTGGATACCGTACCAGAAAAAATATGAAAGCTTCGATGTTCGCTTCTAATATATATTTTTCTTGATTTTTATAATATTTTAGCGTAATATGTTTTATTACCATGTATTTTAAAAAATACATAGTATACCTATCAGTTCTAATCTTTCTTCTGGCGGGTTGCGTCCCTTTGAAATACTCCAGGTCATTTCTGGAGTCGCAGAGGGGAGTTTACCATGTCGTAAAAAAAGGTCAAACTCTCTGGAGTATTTCACAGGCCTACCGCGTCGACATGAAGAAGATCGTCAAGGCGAACGGCCTCTATGACGCATCGGTCATAAAGGTCGGTCAGCGCCTTTTTATTCCCGGCGCCGGCAAGACCAAAGAACTTAAAAAGCCTGCCGGCACGGCCAAGAGTACCCGGAAGCTTAAAACCGGAAAGACTGCCGATATAGAATCATCAACCATAAGCTTCATATGGCCTGTAAAGGGAAAGATAACCTCACCCTTTGGCACGCGCGACAACAAGAGGCATCTTGGAATTGACATAAGCGCGGAAAAAGGAACAAAGATAGTAGCCGCAGCAGACGGCACTGTAGTATACAGCAGCGGAGATCTCGGCGGCTACGGCAATATGATCGTAATAGAGCACAACAGCCAGTTTTCCACAGTATATGCCCATAATTCAGTTAACCTGGTCAATGAAGGCACAAGGGTGAAGAAGGGCCAGATCATAGCTTATGTGGGCAAATCCGGAAGGGCAACAGACTATCATCTTCACTTTGAAGTCAGGCAGAAGGGTAAAGCTGAGAACCCTCTTTTTTATCTGCCTCGTTAGGGAGTAAGTGCATGCAATCAGGTCCGATGGACAGCGTAAGGCTATACTTAAGAGAGATAAAGAAACTCCCCATGATAAAGGAATCAGAGCAGGAGACTCTCTGTAAGAAGATCCAGAAGGGTGATAAGAATTCCCGCAGAAAGATGATAGAGGGGAATCTGCGGCTCGTTATCAATATAGCAAAGAGGTACCGCAACCAGGGCCTCGCATTCCTGGACCTGATAGAAGAAGGTAATCTCGGCCTCATAAAAGCAGTTGAGAAGTATGACTACAAGAAGGGACGCTTCAGCACCTACGCCACCTACTGGATACAGCAGGCAGTAAAGCGCGCACTGCTTAACCAGACACGCACCATACACATTCCCATTCATAAAATAGAAGCCATTAACAGATGGCTTAACGTCACCAAGGACTTCACCAGGAAAATGGGCAGAAGGCCTACCATACAGGAGCTTTCCAAGAGACTGCGCCTTTCAATGGACAAGATAAACGAGATAGTGCAGATTCATAGCGTGGCAGACGGCACGGTCTCCCTTGATACCTCTATAACAGATGACGTTAACGTGCGTCTTGAGAGTGTTGTTGAAGGTCAGACGAAAACTCCCACCGATAATATTGACGCGGTGCTGAGCCTTCCCCACGAGGTGGAATCAGCCCTTGAGGTATTAAACGAAGCCGAGCAGAAGATCATACGCATGCGATACGCCATAGGTGGGGGCGATACTCCCATGACACTTGCGGCTATCGGCAAGAAGCTCAAGATATCCAGGGAGCGCGTGAGGCAGGTGGAGCACAGGGCCCTTGAGAAACTTAAAGCCAAATTTGTACAGAGGAAAATATAGAATGAAAAAATCTATGGAAGACCTTAAAAAATCAATAAGAGACGTCCCCGATTTCCCGAAGGAAGGGATAATTTTCAAGGATATAACCACGTTGTTAAAAGACAAGAAAATGTTCAGGAAGGCGATTAACGCCATCCTTGCGCAGTATAAAGGCAGGAAGATAGATAAGATAGTAGCGGTAGAGTCCCGTGGCTTCATATTCGGAGGGGCCCTGGCCTACGAGATGGGCATAGGGTTTGTGCCGGTCAGGAAGAAGGGCAAGCTGCCCGCAAAGACCGTCCAGGCCACCTATGAGCTCGAATACGGCACGGATACCCTTGAGATACACGAGGATGCCATAAAAGAGGGCGAAAATGTCCTTATCGTTGATGATCTGCTTGCCACAGGCGGTACGGCCAAGGCAACGGCTACTCTGGTGGAGAAAGTAAAGGGCAAGGTGACCGGTATAGCGTTTCTGATAGATCTTACATTCCTAAACGGCGCAAAGAAGCTCGAGGGTTACGAAGTAACCTCCCTTATACAATATTAGATTTGGTGTGCTCTTATGTTCTGGATAATAAAGATAATAAAGAAATTCATAAAACTGCTTCACTCAAACGTGAATCCAACGGAAATAGCCGGTGGTTTCGCGCTTGGGTCAATTATAGGTCTGACCCCGCTTTTCGCACTTCACAATATTCTCATCTTCTTCTTAATAATAGTTCTTAATGTAAATATAGGGGCGGCATTCTTCGGAATGCTCATATTTGCTATAGTAGGGGCCTGTACGGACCCGATAGCCCACTGGATAGGCTATTACCTGCTCGTAACGGCAGGATCTCTCACGCCTATCTGGAGTTCTCTCTACAACATGCCCATAGTGCCTTTCACAAAATTCAACAATACGGTAATGCTTGGAAGCATGGTCATATCTCTTGTTCTCTTTGTGCCCATACTTTTGGGCTTTAAGAAGTTCATAATATTCTACAGGAAAAGCCTGCAGGAGAAAGTGCTCAAGTGGAAGGTCGTTACAATCATAAAATCAACAGGAATATTTAAGTTATACATAAGGTTCAGGGAGTAGTAATGAAGCTCATTCGCTGGAAGGCAGTCATACCAATACTGGTTCTCACCATAATATTTGTGGTGTTCGGTATATTCCTCAGAGACAGGATACTTAAGGGTATCGTTATCTCAACGGGTGAATCCATATTTGAGGCAAAGGTGGAGATGGAGTCCTTTAAGACCAGCCTCAAGGATTCATCCATAGAGATAAAGGGCCTCCAGATCGCCGACAAGAGCGATGTGTGGAAGAACCTTGTGCACATAGACCGGCTTGCCTTTGACATCCGCTTATTACCTCTTTTCTCAAAGAAAGTGGCAATAGATGAGATGGCCCTGGAGAACCTCAGGTGGCAGACAAAAAGAGCCACATCAGGAAAGCTGCCTCCAAAGAAAGAAAAGAAGATAAATAAAAAGAAAGAGAAAGAGAAAAAGGACAGCTTCGCGTCCAAGCTCTTCGAGTCGGTAAAGAAAAAAGCAGCCTCGGAAATAGAGGCTCTTCCCGTAACACAGAACCTGCAGAACATAGAAGACAACATTAAATCCTTTGACGCCAAGAAACTCGTAAGCTCTGAGAACCTTCAGTCCCGGCAGCGCATAGAGGACCTTACAAAAGGCTCCGAAGATAAATACAATAAATACAAGGGTGAGATAAACAGTCTAAATGTAGAAAAACAGGCGGCTGACACCAAGGTCCTTATAGACGATCTCAAAGGCCTGAAGGTAGAGACAATAGCTGATATACCTAAGGTCCAGGACGCCATATCAAGGATAAGCACCCAGAAGAAGTCAATAGACGCCACGGTTTCAAGAGTCACGGACCTGCAGAAAGAGATATCAACCCAGTTTGCTGATACAAAACAGCTCGCACTCGAAGTGGATGACCTTATAAAAGCCGATTACAATAACCTTCTCTCTAAAGTAAAGATACCGGGAGTAGGGGAAGAGGGCGGTATAGCAAAAGCGCTATTCGGGAAGATGTGGTATGATAGGGTAGACAAGGTCCTCCACTATATACAGCTTGCAAGAAAATACATGCCCCCGAGAAAAGAAAAAGAAGAGAAGACCATGTATCCAAGGGCAAAGGGCGTAGACGTGGTATTCCACAAGAAGGAGAAGCTGCCCGGCTTTTCAATACAGAAGATATCCCTATCAGGCACGACAGGCGGCGAAGGAAAGGATGTAAAGGACCCGGTAACAGTAGCGGGCCTCCTATCGCATCTCTCAAGCGATCAGAAGGTATACGGCAAGCCCACCGGCCTTGATATGAAAGGCGACACGGCAGGCAGGATATACAAGATAGACGGCCTGTTTGACCATACCTCGGATATCCCCCTTGATATGATAGGCCTGGGTATTAAGAATTTCCCAATAGGGGAGCTTAACCTGCCTCAGAATGATCTCCTGCCCAAGTTCAAAAGAGGCGGGTATGATGTTGACTCCAAGTTTACTGTAAGAGGAGATGAGCTTGACTGTATGCTTCTTCTTACAATAAAAGATATTATATTTGAAATAGAGGAGACTAGTAACGAGCTCAAGAAAGTTATAAATGAGATATTCGAGAGCATATCCACCATCGAGCTGAGGGCAAGGCTCTATGGCACAGATGGTAATCTCAAGACAGAGATTGATTCAAACCTGGATAATATCATAAGCGATAAGATAAAATCCATATACGGAAGAAAGATAAAAGAGCTAGAAGCAAAGGTAAAAGCAGAGCTAAATGCCCGTATAAATCAGGAAAAAGAGAAACTCATGGTTGAGTACAATAAGAGAAAAGAAGAGCTCATGGCTATAGTGAAGGAAAAGCTTGGTATAGTGGATGAGCAGAAAAAAGCTCTAACAGCCAAGGCTGATGAATACAAGAAAGAAATAGATAACAGGAAATCAGCGGAACAGGAAAAGGCAAAAGAAGAAATCAAGAAGGGCGTAGAAGGTGAACTGAAGAAGCTATTCGGGAATTGATATGAAAAGAAATAAAAATTATAAATAAAATGCTATAAGAGCAGGAGACTAAAAACTCCTGCTTTTTTGTTTGGGGGGATAAAAATGAAAAACATCCAAAGTCAGTACTTAATGAGGTATGAAATCTTATTAATGGCAGTACTTATTTGCGTAACTGGTTTATTTATTATGTCGTGTTCTAAAGTAGACCGGCAACCACCTTCAGAAGAGATAGTAGAATCTCTGATAGATGACTATTCAGATCCAATGGACGCATTAGGAAGTGGTTATAGAATCGAGAGAGAACTAATTGAGATCACAGATATTGGTGAATATAATAAGAAAGAAAGATATTGGCCGGTGAAGGTCAAGATGAGTACTCAAATGATCATGCATAATGTCATGTCTGACCAAATGCCACAACCAGAAGTTACTGAACAAATTGTAACTTTCCGGATTGCTAAAGATGCTAATGGAACCTGGGAAATTGCAGAATAAATAAGCTACCAATATGGAAACGTGCTACTTAATTATCTACATTAGCTGTATTCTAATCCCCATTGACAGGAGTTCTCTAAATATGGTATAAAAGCCCTAATGCTGGGCTTTTTTGTTTGTATATACTAAGATTTGCCCCTGTAGCTCAGTAGGAAGAGCAGCGGTTTCCTAAACCGCTTGTCGTCGGTTCGATTCCGGCCAGGGGCTTATAAAGAGCGAAAAGGGGAAAATATGAGAAGCAAATGGGTTAAAGAACAAATGCGCAAGAACGTGCTTTTGGGCTTTTTTAAGAATGCTGCCCTTTTTGTAGTGCAGAAAAAAAACCTTGTGGGAAAGATATGCCTGGGTATTCTTATCGCTGTGATTCTGGGCATAGCCGGATCCGTATGGTGGCAGGGGCGTGAAGCCAAGGCCATGAGTGCCCTGGATGAGGCGCATGCCATGTATGCGAAGTATGGAAAGGCCAGTGAGGCAAAAGGCCTTTATGAGAAGGTAAGGGAAGATTACGGGTACACAAAGAGCGCTGCTGAAGCCCTGTTCTACATTGGCAACTGCTATTACAAGCTTGAAGATTACGATAAGGCCCAGAGGACGTATGAGCAGTATGTGGAAGATTACCATAAGACGATTTTAACCCCGTTTGCTTATGAGAG
>JBDRDD010000016.1:0-46672 GCA_043821115.1 bacterium
ACTGGGTTTGAGGGTGGATTCAGACAAAAAGCCGCAATATAAGGGTTCATTCTTCGTAGATAATGTCAGGCTCGGAGTTCTGCCTGCAGATAAGATCAAGAAGCTTGTAAGACAAATCGAAGAAGAGGAGCTGCTGTTTGGCTTTGAAGAAGATATAAAAGGCTGGAATGTTCCTGATTGGGCCAAGCAGGAAAAGGGAAAATATATTGTTGAGGGAATAGCCAAGTCAAATAAATTTTCTGTTCAGGGTGAAGGTTCTCTTGAAGTAAAGACAGATTTTCCTGGTGGCAATTGGACTGCCGCATATTTGGAGCATGTTGAGTATCTTAACTGGGGCAACTACAGTGATGTTCTGGTTGACATATATCTTCCGAAGGACGCTCCGGAAGGCCTTAAAAGCAAGATCATACTGATAGCGGGAAAGAGCTGGGAGTGGACAGAGATGAAACGTCCTGTTCGTCTTGTGCCTGGTGAATGGACCACGGTAAGGGCAAGCCTTATGCCCGGCAGTACCGACTGGAAAGGGATAAAACCTGATGATGAATTCCGTATGGATGTCAGGAATTTAGCCATTAGGGTGGACTCAGATAAGAAACCCGTATACAAAGGTTCCTTTTACATAGACAATTTGAGGCTAGGTGTTCTTCCGGGTGCTAAAGCCAGCAAGAAGGTGGCTTCTTCTGAAAAAGTTGTTTTCGGTTTCGAGGATGGGACCGGATCCTGGGGAATTCCTGATTGGGCATGGGGAGTCGAAGTTTATGTTGCCGAGGAAATATATGTTTCAGATAAATATGCAAGTGAAGGGGCTAATTCCCTTAAAGTAAAAGCTAACTTTCCAGGTAAAAGATGGACAACCGCTTATGTGGAGAACATAGAACAATTTGACTGCAGTGACAGTTGTGATATCGCAGTGGATATTTATATTCCAGAAGGTTCTCCAGCAGGTCTGGTGGGTAAAATAATACTTGCTGTTGGAGAAGAATGGAGATGGACTGAAATGATACGTCCTGTTCGTCTTGTGCCTGGTGAATGGACCACGGTAAGAGCGAGCCTGCTTCCAGGAAGTATTGACTGGCAGGGAGGAAGGTCCGATGAGGATTTCAGAGCAGGGATAAGGAAAATAGGCATAAGGGTTGATTCTGATAAGTCTCCTGTATATAAGGGTGATTTTTACATTGATAATATAAGGCTTTCTGTCAGCGAGTAGTTTTCAAGAAAAGGATTCTTCAAAGGATATTTTAGAAAGTATTGAAACCACATTGAAAAAATTGCTTGATTTTTTAATTGGTTTAAGCTATATTTTCATGTATATAATTTTAATTAAATAAAAAAAGGGATAACATGAAAAAAGACAAAATCAAGTATTTGAGTTGTCTAATTTTCATTATTTTATCGGGTTTTTTTTTAACAATTGCAAATTGTGCTGAGCAGGATTTTAGGGCACCCAAAAAACAACTTACAGACCCGCAGATCATTTACGATTTTGAGGAGGATACCCAGGGATGGGAAGTTCCTGATTGGGCCTGGCAGAAAGCAGACCATGTAGGCGAAGAGATAGATATTTCTAAAAAATATGCCAAGACAGGGAAGAGCTCTTTAGAGCTCAAAGCTGATTTCCCGGGCAAGATGTGGAGCGCTGCCGTTATAGAGGTAACGGAATATTTTAACTGGATTGATTATGGCAAGGTATCCTGTGATATCTATTTGCCCAAAAAGACACCCCCTGGTCTTAAAGCAAAGATTAATGTGCATTCGGGAGAAAAGTGGAAATATTTTGAAATGAGTCGCTCCGTGGCGTTAAAATCCGGAGAGTGGGTTACGGTAAGTGCTGATTTGAAACCCGGGAGTTCAGATTGGCGGGGGGGCTTGATAAGATCTAATGAGTTTAGAAGGGACATAAGAAAGTTGGGCATAAGGGTTGAATCTGATTTTCAGCCTGTTTATGAAGGGTCTATTTATATAGACAATATGCGCTTAACCGAATTGTTCAAGGAAGAGGAAATAGCTGCACTGGAGAACTTCGAGTTGCCTGATGTAATGCAGGTTTCCGATTTTGAAGGCAGCTTGGAAGGATGGGAAATTCCTCACTGGACGAAGCTGAAAACAGATCACGTAGGTAAAAGCGTAAGTGTGTCGGACAAAAAAGCCTCTAGCGGTAAGAGTTCTTTGGAGCTGCTCACTGATTTTCCCGGAGATGATTGGAATGGGGCAGTGGTGGAAGTAATGCAGTTTTCCGACTGGGCTCCCTATGGGAGGGTATCAGCCGATGTTTATTTACCTGAGAACGCCCCCCTGGGGATAAATGCAAGGATTATACTGACCGTAGGTGAGGGGTGGAAATGGACGGAGATGAAAAACTTACAACGCTTGGAACCGGGTAAGTGGGTTACAATTATGGCTGACTTAAAAGCGGGCAGCGTCGACTGGAAGGGAAGACATGGCGTGGACGATAGTTTCCGCAGGGATGTCAGGAAGGTTGTTGTCAGGTTCGAGGCTTACGGTGGAAGAGCAGTATATAATGGGCCGGTTTACCTTGATAATATAAGGTTGACTGAAAGAGTGGAAGAGCCTGTAAGCAAATAAACTCAAGTTATACAAAAAAGAAAAAGTGAAAGGGAATATGGTGAAAATGAAAAAACTGTCCTTTGCTGTTTTAAGCTTGCTTATCCTTTTGTCTGTCAGTCTGGTCAACGCAGATAATGATTTTACCCCTGAGTTTCAGAAGGGTATTTCGTACATAGTCTGGGACAAAGATTATTATGGTTCCAGGAGCTCAGATGACACCCTCGAAAAATTAGCAAAAACGAACGCTGAGTGGGTAGGTTTGCACACCACGTGGTATCAGCAAAAATATGATGCGATGGATATTCATCCTACCTCCGCGACACCCTCAGATGATGGTTTGATTCACGCTATCAAAACAATACATGAGCTTGGTATGAAAGTTATGCTGAAGCCTCAGCTTGACCTGCTTGATTCTTCTGGTGGGGAATGGCGCGGTTCTATTGAGTTCGACACAGAAGAGGACTGGCAGACCTGGTTTGACAGCTATACTGCCTTCATGACACATTATGGCAGGCTTGCCCAGGAAAATGGGGTGGAGATGATCTGTATCGGGACAGAACTGACCGCCGCGACGACCGTGCGTTCAGATCTTTGGAAGGATAAAGTGATAAAATCAGTAAGGGAGGTTTATCAGGGTCCTCTTACATATGCTGCTAACTGGTACGATGAATATCTGGATATTCAATTTTGGGATGCATTGGATTATGTGGGGATTGACCCCTATTTTCCTTTGGTAAGTGTCAACGAGCCTTCCTTCAAGGAGATAAAGCAGGGGTGGGAAAGCCGGGTCAAGGAAATTGAAGAGTGGCAGAAAACTATTAATAAACCTATAATTTTTACGGAGATCGGTTATCGCAGTTCAACAGGCTCTGCAAAAAACCCATGGGAGCATATGCCTGGAAAAAAAATAGACCTCGAGCAACAGGCTGATTGTTATAAAGCGTTATTTGAGACCTTCTGGGATAAGTCCTGGTTTTACGGTATATACTGGTGGGAATGGGGGAGCAGTGTCAAGAGCGGCGGGCCCAAAAACAGGGGCTTCAGCCCGCAGAACAAACCCGCAGAGGATGTGATTAAAAAGTGGTATGAGAAAATCCCTGAGGGTAAGAGATAAGGAAGTTACATGCTTCTGTGATGTGACAGAAGTGTACAAAAATAAATTTATGGAAAGGAGGAAAGAGTATGAAACTAAAAGCAGGTGTAATAGGATGCGGAAAAATAGCACAAAGGTTGCATCTCCCGCAGTATGAAGGATGTGGCAAGGTTGAGATAGCTGCGGTATGTGACTGGGACAAGAATCTAGCACAGCAGATGGCAGACCAGTATGGGGTGAAGAACGTCTATACAAATCATAACGATCTACTTAATAACAAAGATATTGACGTTGTTTCTGTTTGTATCCCGAACTACGAGCATTGCGAAGTTGTAAAGGCTGCGGCGGAAGCCAAAAAGCATGTACTTTGCGAGAAGCCTATCGCTATGAGCCTCAAGGAAGCCTCTGAGATGATAGAGGCCTGTGAGAAGAACAAGGTCCTCTTCATGGTTGAACAGACACAGAGATTTGACCCCAACCACGAGGTGGCAAAAGAGGTGCTTGAAGACGGTATGCTTGGCAAGATTCTATCCGTGTGGGCGAGAATAGGACATGCAGGCCCTGAATACTGGAACCCGGATGCGGCTGACTGGAAGGGCGGAACAGCATGGTATGTCACGAAAGAGCAGTCAGGAGGAGGAGCCCTTATCGATGTGGGTATTCATATTTATGATTTAGTCAGGTGGCTCATGGGAGAGGAAGTTGTTGAGATCTCCGGCAGGACTGCCACACTAGTTAAGCCTTTTAAGGTTGAGGACCACGGTATAGCACACTTGAAGTTTGAGAGTGGCGCAATCGGCGGGTTCGGCGTAAGCTGGAACACACGTCCATACCAGGTCATACTCTTCTTCTACGGTGAGAAGGGAACCATGAAGGTTGAGTTCGGTGCAAATCCTCCTGTTATGGTGAACTTCGGCAACCCGACGCATGTAGGCGACCCGAATTGCGGATGGGGCAGTTGCACTCCTAATGGAAGGGACCAGAGCAGACGCGGCGGGCCGATAGCGTATTTTATGGACTGCATAATAAAAGGCGAGAAACCCTTTATTTCAGGTGAACAGGGAAGAAAGAGCCTGGAAGGTCTTATGGGTGTTTATAAATCAATGGAGACCGGTCAGGTTGTTAAGTTTCCAATGAAGGAATAGTTCTGGGCAAAATTTGAGGAGGGTACAGAGAAGATTATCTTTGTGCCCTTTTCAGAACTTTTATTTACGTATCTATCCGGGTAGGGAGGATTTATGTTAAAACTCAGTCTTTGCAGTTATTCTTTCCACAGGACCCTTGAAGCCAAGAAGATGACGATAGAAGAAATAATGAAGTATTGTGCCGAGACCTTAAAGGTCGGCGGCTTTGAGATACTGGGTGAATACATTCCCAGTACAGAAAAAAAAGATTTAATGGCTCTTAAGAAACTGGCTACGGAGTTACATCTTACCATTTGTGCTATTTCTGCGCCCTTTAACAGTTTTGCCCAGGAAAACGAAGAGGGTCTGAACGAACAGATTAAGATGGTTAATAAATATCTGGATGTCGCATATGAACTCGGGACACCGGTACTGAAGCTTTTTGCCGCTTGGGGCGACCCCAAAGACAAGGAAAGATTATGGCCCAATGTTGTGAAGGGCCTGCAGGCTTGCGCCGCTCACGCAGAGGAGCTTGGAATAACGCTGACAGTGGAGCCTCATAATCACGGGGCTTATCCTTCAACGGCTGAGGATACCATAAAGCTGTTAAAGGATGTGAATTCGCCTTACGTGAAGCTGCTGCTTGATATCGGCAATTATACGGACAAGGATATTTACGATTCAATAGAGAAGACGGTTCCTTATGCCGATTACATGCATGCAAAGTTTCACAAGATGTCAGATGACGCCAAGACGGCTGATTTTGATTATGATCGCATCTTCAAGATCCTTAAAGCCGCAAATTACAGGGGATTCATGTCCATAGAGTATGAGGGCGATTCCGATGAATTGAAATATATACCGCTTTGTGTTGATTTCATGAAGCGCTATATCGCAGAATATACTCAAAAATAGTTTTTAGGGAGCATTATAAATGCCTGTTAAGGTGGGTGTTATAGGCTGTGGCAAGGTCGCACAGCGCCTTCATTTGCCTCAATATCTTAATACCGAGACCTTGAAGATTGCGGGAGGCCCTTCCAGACTGCTTTGGCTGTGTGAAACACCGGTTGATGCCGAACTGGTCGGGTTATGTGACATAAAAGAGGACCTGGTTAAAGATATTGCTTCTCAGATAGGTGTAAAAAAGGTATATACGGATTACCGCAAACTACTTGAGAATGATGAGATAGAAGCGGTGTCCATCTGTACCCCTAATTACCTTCATGCGGAGATGACTATTGCCGCAGCTAATGCGGGCAAACATGTCCTGGTTGAGAAACCCATGGCGACTTCTCTTGATGAAGCCAGGGCTATGGTAGAAGCCGCTCGCAAGAACAAAATTTTTCTTATGGTTGAGCAGACTCACCGATTCGGACCGAACCCGGAAATAGTAAAAGAAGTAATTGATGAGGGTTTAATCGGCAAGATCTTTTATGTCTGGGGCAGGATAGGGCACGCTGGTCCTGAACAGTGGAGTCCAGGTGCTGACTGGTTCCTGCAAAAGCGAACCTGTGGCGGCGGCGCCATGATAGGCATAGGTGTGCATATCTATGACCTGATGCGCTTCCTGCTGGGTAAAGATGCTGTTGAGGTGTCAGGGACTATGGGGCCTATGAGGCCTCCTTATTTCGAGGTTGAAAGCAGCGCTGTTGCCCATGTGAAGTTTAATGACGGGACCCTTGGTGCTTTTGAGGCGAGCTGGTCAACCCGTCCTTATCAGATGATAGTTATATTATACGGTGAAAAGGGTACAATGACTCTTTCCTTTGGAGCGGAGTCTCCGGTGGTTGTACAATACGGGATGCCTACGGGAGTCGGTGATCCAAATTGCGGATGGGGAACATTTATTCCCGCAAGACGCTCGAAGAGTAAAACAGGCGGTCCTATAGCCTATTTCATAGATTGCATAAAGAACAACATACAACCCTCTATTTCAGGGGAGGAAGGAATGAAGACTCTTGAGGGTGTATTGGCGGTATATGAGTCAAGCAGTACAGGAAAAAATGTTAAGCTTACTTCCAAGATGTAAAAAAGGGCAAAGACCCAATTGAAAAAGGAGGAATAGATGAAGTACGGTTACTTCGATGAAGCAAAAAGAGAGTATATCATTACTAATCCCGAAACACCAACACCATGGATAAACTACCTGGGTTCGGATGAGTATTGTGCTCTGATATCCAACAATGCCGGTGGATATAGTTTCTACCTGTCTCCTAAGAGCGGTCGGTTTACGAGGTTCAGGTATAACAATCTTCCTATGGATAGACCCGGAAGATATCTTTACATCCGTGACAATGAGACAAGTGATTACTGGACTACGTCCTGGCAGCCTGTAGGCAAGAACCTAAAAGACTATAAAAATGAATGCAGGCATGGTCTGGGTTACACAAAAATACTCTCTTCTTATGCAAATATTGACTCTGAAACAACCTACTTCGTTCCATTGGGTGAAAGTCTGGAGATATGGATGTTAAAGGTCAAGAACAACGATAAAAAGGATAAAGACCTTAATGTCTTCTCTTATATGGAATTTGCGTTCTGGGATGCAATTTCCGATTTAACCGATTTTCAATATCTGTTGAACGTATGCCGCAATACGATGGTTGAGGATACACAGATTATAAATTATGATGTGGGTACATATGTCAGCATGATACGTCCTAAGGCATATGCGTTTACGACAAATAAAATAGCAGGATGGGATGGGGACAGAGATGTGTTTATGGGCCCTCACAGGTCTGAGAGAAATCCTATAGCAGTAGAAAAGGGAGAATCCTTTAACTCCAAGGCAATCGGAGGAAATCCCTGTGCGTCTTTTAATGTCAAGGTAAAACTTAAGCCAGGGGAAGAGAAAACATTGGTATATGTTGTGGGATTCGGCAGCGCCAAAAAAGAGGGCGTTGAAATGAAGAAAAAATACAGTGACATAAAGAATGTGGACAAAGAACTCAAGAAGCTCTCAAAGCACTGGGATAATAATCTTTCATCATTTAGCTGCAATACACCAGATGAAATCACAAACCAGATGCTCAATGTTCTGAACCAGTACCAGTTACATACAACATTCAATTGGTCGCGTTCCGCTTCATATTATGAATCAGGTACTCACAGGGACGGTTTGGGCTACAGGGACAGCCACCAGGATGCTCTCGCGGCGATTCCTTCAATTCCTGGAAGGGTAAGAGCACGTATAATAAGTCTTGCAGGAGCCATTTACCAGGCAGGGTGTGCTTCCCACATTTTTCAACCTCTAACAGGAGAAGGTGCTGGGGGGAGAGATTATTCTGATGACCATCTCTGGTTGATTCTCACAACAGCAGCATACATAAGGGAAACAGGGGATGTAGCAATACTTGATGAGCAAGTTCCTTATTTAGACGGAGAGAAAAAGGATTCTCTCATGGATCATATCGAGCAGACTATCAAGTATTCCCTTACAAAGATAGGTAACCATGGTTTATGTCTCGGCCTGCATGCTGACTGGAACGATACACTCAACCTTTCTGGGCAGGGAGAAAGTGTCTGGACTACACAGTTATTATGTCTTGCCATAAACGAATGGAAAGGGTTAGCGGAGCTTACAGGTAAAAAGGACAAGGTCAATCTGTTCGACAAAGACAAGGAGAAACTCCATAAGGCGATAGAAGAGGAAGGATGGGATGGAAAGTGGTACAGGAGAGCATATACCCACAGCGGAAGAAAGATAGGCTCTGATGAAAGTGAAACAGCCAAAATATTCCTCAATCCGAATACGTGGGCTGTGATGAGCGGTGTAGCTGACAAGGAAAGAGGTATTAAACTGATGGATTCTGTGCATGATATGCTCGACACAGAATATGGCCTGATGCTTCTTGCTCCGCCTTTTGAGACATATGACAAGGAACTTGGACTTATAACGCTGTATCCGCCGGCTATCAAGGAGAACGGCGGTATATTCGCGCATGCAAATCCATGGGCGGTAATAGCGGAAGCGATGCTAGGCAGGGGTGATCTCGCATTTAAGTATTACAAAACTATCACTCCTCTTGCATTCAATGATATAGCGGAGATTAAAAAGACAGAGCCTTATATTTATGTGCAGTTTTTAGCCGGTAAGGGTCATCAGCATATGGGTGAATCCAGGAACTCCTGGCTTACGGGAAGCGCTTCTTGGAACTTCGTGGCAGCTACTCAGTATATCCTGGGAATAAAACCTGAATACCAGGGCCTTATGATGGACCCGTGTATTCCTAAGGAGTGGGACGGCTTCACGGTAAAGCGCAAGTTCCGGGGAACTACATATGACATATCCGTCAAAAACCCGGACCATGTATTTAAGGGCGTCACGTCAGTAACGGTTGACGGCAAGAAGATAGATGGCAACATACTGCCGGTATTCAAAGATGACAACAAAGTCCACAAGGTAGAAGTAGTCATGGGATAAAAGTGCGAGGATGTATTATCAAGCATAAATAATACCCTATAAAGAGGAGTTGCGAACTAATAGTAACTCCTCTTTTTTTGTGTTGAAATATTAAATAAGGAGGATTTAATGATATTAGATCTTTTGATATTGGGTATTATAAGTTTTTTTGTTTTTCTAGGAACCAGGCAGAAAACCATGAACCAGCTAATAAATCTTATTTCACTTTTGGTGGCTACATTCGCCGCATTGAAGCTCTACACATACCTTGGAAACTTGATAGTGGCAAGCGGCGTATTTGGTTACTTTGCAGCTGATATAATATCATGGGTATTCATATGCCTCGCGCTCTATATTGGCCTCACTTTTGCCGGAAGAAAGTACCTGAAGAAAATCGAGGAGAAATATTTCAAGGAGAAATATGACAAGATTTTCGGGGGTATTCTGGGCGGTATGAAGACGCTTTTTATAATTGTTTTCGTGCTGTTTCTGATGGATGTTCTCGTGCATGCGCGAACGGATAAAAAGGATGCCCTGGCAAAAACAAGACATGCCCTTGATAATTCATTTATTGCCTCAACAGTTATTAAATACAATCCTTTCAAGGTCCTTAAAATTACCAAGGCGCTTAGCGGTTATGCCAGGCTGCAGAATAATCCAAAAGCAGTCAGTAAAGTCGCACAGCAGCAAGAGATACAGCAGTTACTTAAGAACAAGACAATAAAGGAGCTGATAAATGATAAGAAGCTGAACTCTGCGATTGCAAACAGGGATTATGTGAGATTGCTTCAGAATGATAAATTCATGGAAGTATTAAGGGATAAGGAAGCTATGAGGCTTCTTATGAGTGTGGATTTTGAGAATGTTTTTGAAGAAGAAAAGTAATCTCGTGGAGGGGGTATAATTATGGTTATTATAATCACTTATATCATATTAGGTGTTGTAGCAGGCATCTTCAGCGGTTTTCTTGGAATAGGGGGTGCCACTGTTATTATCCCTGTGCTAATATATTTTTACGGTTTTACCCAGCATCAGGCCCAAGGCACCACTCTTGCCTTGATGGTGCCTCCGATCGGGTTGCTTGCCGCGATGAGCTATTACTATAAAGGTAATGTTAACCTCAAGGTAGCGGCATTTATCTGTATAGGCTTTTTTATAGGGGGATTAATCGGGGCCACCGCGGTACAGCCGATCTCGGAGCCTGTTCTTAGGAAAATATTCGGATTTTTCATGTTGATAATAGCTATTAAAATGATATCAGGCAGATAAGCGTCAAATTCCAGATTGACAACGATAAAATTTTACGATATAGTGGAATACACTGCTCATATAGTATTTTAGGAAAGGATGTTGATAATATGGTCAAAGGAAAAATACTTCTTGTGGATGATGAGGTTGATCTTGCTGAGACCGTTAAACTGAGGCTTACGACCAATGATTATGATGTTATGCTGGCCTATGACGGAGAGCAGGCTCTGAAGAAGGTTGAAGCTTATGATCCGGACTTGATACTACTTGACTTAAAGCTACCGGGTATTTCTGGAGAGGAAGTATTTGAAAAACTAAAGGAGAAAGATTCCACGAAGGATATTCCCATAATACTCTTTACAGCCAGCAAGCGTGATGATGAGCTTGTGTCAATAGGGGCCGAGGATTTCGTATTAAAGCCTTTCGAATCCCAAAATCTGCTGGATAAAATACAAAGATTGCTTGATAAGCGTTCTTAATATCTGTATATATCTGTTTTTTCTACAAGGAGACTGCAATGAAGAAGAAAAAAATTCTCATAATTGACGATGATCATAATTTCATAGAGTTGACCAGAACATTGTTTGAGTCCCATAATTACAAGGTTGTTGCCGCTTATAATTCCATGGAGGGGATACAAAAAGCAAAAAAAGAGAAACCCCATCTTATCATACTTGATATAATGATGCCAAAAATGGACGGGGTAAACGCCTGTAAGGCTCTCAAGGATGAAAAAAAGACCAAGGATATTCCCATTATAATATTAACTGTAAAATGGATGGACGAAGACAGGGACGAAGCTATGAAGGCAGGGGCGGCCTGTTATATGACCAAGCCTTTTGAAACACAGGCACTGCTGCTTAGGATAAAACAGATCATGCCTGATTAATAGGGTATTATTTAAGGTGACAATTATGAATTTGCAGATTAAAATGATCATTTATTTTATTTTTGTTGTGATTGCAAGCTCCATTATATTGGCAATTACAACTGTTCCGGTTATAAAGATAACTACCATAGGGGTTATACTTATACTCGGAATCGTCGTACCACATAACATCTTCAAAGCTCTTGATAAGGATACTAAGCGCATAAAGGAACTCGAGGAGAGGGAATTTAAGGATAACAGAAAGCTAATGGAATATGAACAGATGACGTCGGGGTTTGTATCCCTGATAGGTCATGAGCTAAGAACGCCTCTTGCCTCGGTTAAAGAGGGTATAGCGCTGATCGCCGATGAGACCACCGGAAAGGTAAATCCCCAGCAGGGGAAGATGCTCTCCATTGCCCAAAAGAATATAGAGCGCCTTACACGTCTTATAAATGATGTTTTAGATCTTTCCAGGATGGAGACAGGCAAGCTGGGGATACGTCGTGAGCGCCTGCAGCTAAACACGTTGCTTGAAGATATAAGCAAGGACATGACTCTTCAGGCAAAGGGAAAGAATATCAAATTCCGAGAAGTACTGGCAAAGGACTTGCCTCATGTATATGCTGACCCCGACAGAGTCATTCAAGTGGTAACGAATTTAGTCAATAATGCCATCAAGTATTCCTCGAGTGGCGGAACGATTACCATCGTGACCAGGAAGAAGGGGCCGAGGTTTGTTGAGACAAGTATCGAGGATACGGGAATAGGTATAAAGTCGAGCGATTATGACAGGCTCTTCAGTAAATTTCAACAGATTGATTATCAGATGACACGCAGGGCCGATGGTGTGGGGCTGGGGCTTGCCATTACAAAAGGGCTGGTTGAGGCACATGGGGGTATGATAGGTTTTGAGAGTGAATTCAAGAGGGGAAGCAGGTTCTATTTCACGCTACCCCTTTACCATCAGGACATAAGCTTAGAGCAATGCCTTCAGGAAGAGCTGAAGGCCAAGGAGAACTTAAAAGGATTGCTTTCGCTTGTCCTCATAAAGATAGAATCTTATTCAACATTGGGTCAGGAAGTGAGAGAGGGGCTCGAAGCACTTATAAGAAAGATAGTTTTCGGGGCCCATGATAAGGTTGTGGTATATAAAAATGAGGGCTTTGCAATGTTAGCCCGTACGGACAGACGGGGTGCTACAGCGATTGCTGAGAGGATAAGTAAAAACATATATGAATGTAAGCTCAGAGGGGATAATGAACGTATTCGTGCGAAGACAGGTATTGCCACCTATCCCGAGGATGTAAAGAACCCCGAAAAAATAATAACAAGGGCCGAGAAATCCCTGAACCAAAAGCGCAGATACTGAAAGAGAGTAGTATATGAGTGAAAACAGAAAACAGCTTTTTGCCCTTGTTTCAAAATCAAGTCATAAGATAGGTGCTCTTCTGACTATTATAAAAGAAGGGATGTCCCTTGTGTATGGGGGTGAAGAGGGGTCTGTAAATCATGCTCAGCAGAGGGCATTGCTTATAGCCAACAATGCAATAGTGCGTCTGACTCACATGGTCAGCGATCTGATAGACCTTGAAAAGATACTATCCGGTGATATAATCTTCCGAAAAGAGGAGACAAAGGTTTATGATCTCATTAGTTATATAGGCAAATCTATCCATCATGAGCTTGATATAAAAAAGATAGCGTTTAAGAACACCGTTTCCGAGTCTGTTTGCTCTGTGTATATAGATCGTGATAAGACAAAGCGGGCCATCGCCAATATCCTGGAGGAAATGCTTAAGGTGACTCCTGAGGAAAGCACTATAACGGTTTGCGCTAAGGAAGAAGAGCAAGTTGTTATTTCCTTAAAAAGTGAGAGTATTATGAAGAATACCCCGGCAGTCTTTACCTCAGATATGCTCAAAGATAATATAGAGACTTTGCTGGTAAATGACAAGGCTCATATAAATATAATAATTGCGAAAGCCATTATAGAGCAGCAGGGCGGGCATATGGATCTCTTAAAGGAAGAAGGCAATTATAATCATATAATTTTCAGACTGCCACGCTATAGCGCATGAAATATTTTTCTAATAACTCTTAAAAAGGATTACAATACCTCTTGAAGCTGACTATTATAATTCCCGTTTATAATGAAGTAGACAATATTAAAAAGATATTAGAAAGCGTCCAGGACGTGGATTTGGGGAATATTGCAAAAGAAATAATAATAGTAGACGATGGGTCAACTGATGGCTCAAGAGATATGCTAAAGGATTTAGATGGAAAAGAAAACATTAAGGTGCTATACCACAAACAGAATCAGGGAAAAGGGTCGGCTATTAAAACTGGGCTTAAAGCAGTAAATGGTGATTTTGTGATTGTTCAGGATGCAGATCTTGAATATGACCCTTCTGATTACAAGGAACTCTTAGGGCCGATATTGGAAAACAAAGCAGATGTGGTCTATGGGTCCCGCTTTCTGAATGCAAAAAATAACAGGTTTCTTTCCTTCTCCCAATACTGGGGTAATAAGTTTATAACATTTACTACAAATTGTTTGTTTGATGTCCATATCACCGATGTGGAAACATGCTATAAGCTTTTCAGGCGAGAGGTCATATCAGATATAGATATAAAATCCAGGCATTTCGATATGGAAACGGAAATAACTGCCAAGATATTAAAGAAAAAAAGACGCCTTGTGGAAAAACCGATTAAATATAATGCGCGTGGATATAAAATGGGGAAAAAGATACATCTTATTGATGGTTTTGCAGCTATTTGGGCTCTTGTGAAATATAAATTCCTAGATTGATAACTATCCGAATATTGAATATTTATATTTTCTACCGAGGAAGTATTTATTTTGACAGAGCGCAGGAAGAAAATACATTTCAGTCGTTCTCGCCACGAAGAATCCTTTAAATCAGTTATTCCTGTCTGGTTAATCCTAATTTTAGGGGTTTTATGGTCTTTTTTGGTTCTCTGGAATTACTTCAAAGCCCACCCTTTACAAATAGGTTTTGCCACAGAAATGATCTCGGATATTTTCAATTCAGTCCGTTTCTCCCAAGAAGGCTTCCTCATTTGGGGCAATTATTTCCTTACATTTCTAGTTTTTGTCTGGTTTCTTCTTATGGCTTTTGGTATAGGGAAAAAACTGCTTGGATGGTTACATTTTTCCGCAGTAAGCACACTGGAGGAGATATGCTTTGGGCTTGGGGCAGGTCTGGGGTTAATAGCATATATAACTTTTGCGCTGGGCCTGATGGGGTTACTCAGAACATGGATATTTATAATTGTAGCCCTGTGTCTTAGCACAGCGGCGTTTTTTGAGATAAAGAGTTTTTTAAGAGATCACGAACCTTTTTTTTTGAAAGTATCATTACGCAATCACAGCGGAATTGTTTATTTTTTCCTTTCTATTTTTGCCTTGGCTGTTCTCTTAAATGGCGTCAGTACTTTTTGTCCAGAAATATTCTATGATTCTCTCGTGTATCATCTGGGTGCTCCTAATTTTTTCATTCAGGAGGGGAGAATTACAAATGTTCCTTTCGAAGTGCATTCCAATCTCCCTTCAAATATGGCTATGGTGTATACCTTCTGCCTGCTTTTGCGCGATGAGGTTCTGGCGAGACTGGTTCATTTTGCATGCGGATTACTTCTTGTAAGCTCTGTTTTTGCATTTGGGAGAAGGTTTTTCAATGCCAAGATTGGTCTTATAGGTGCTCTTGTGTTTTACAGTGTTCCGATGGTGGCTATGAACAGCTGGGCTGCGGCGGTGGATGTGGCGCTGGCTTTATTTGAATTTTTGGCTCTTTACGCTATGATAATGTGGATACAGTCCAGAGATGAATCGTTATCAAGGCAGGTATATAAGGGATGGTTGGTAGCATCAGCTGTTTTCTGCGGTATTGCAATGGGTGCGAAATACACGGGAGTTTTTTGTTTTATAATGTTATTTGTACTGCTTATTATCGAGTTATACAGAGAGGCAAAAAAATACAATAGAAAATTCAATGCTAGGACAGCGGCTTTGTTTGCAGGTATAAGCATACTTGTACTGCTGCCATGGCTTGCGAAGAACTTTTATTTCACAGGAGATCCTCTTTATCCCTATATCCTGAGTCTAACAGAAGGTGGGGGACACCTTAAGGCATTTATAAAGGTAACAAGGGAGTATTTTTCAAGTTTCAAGGACTACCTTGTACATCCATGGGCATTGACCATGGAAGGAAGAACAAACGCATCTTTTATAGGGCCTGTCTTTTTAGTTTTTGCGCCTCTGTTTTTTATGTTTAAGTTCAGGAATAAGATTGTAACCAACCTGCTGGTTTTTTTGGGAGGATTCTGGTTTCTATGGAGTCTTGCCACGCATATGCTGCGTTTCTTTATACCGGGGCTTATTGTATTTAGCCTCCTAATAGCCGTGTATCTTATACGAGCTGATATACCCGCCTCATTTAAGGCAGGGGCACAGATCTTTCTGGCTTTCTTGTGTTTGACTAACCTGTACTGGAGTTTTATGATTTTCTACGGCCAGGGGGGCTGGAAGGTGGTGGTGGGTGAGAAGACGAAAAAAGAGTATCTGTCACAGCCTCATCCGGGATATCCTCCTCCGTATTTTGATGTAGTTGATTATATTAACCGGAAACTTCCTCCAGATGCAAGGGTCCTGCTTGTGGGGGAAGGACGTAGCTATTATATAAAAAGGCGTTTTCTGGCACACTCTGTCTATGATAAGAATCCTGTTGTTGAATGGACATCACGGGTCAGGGATGCAGGCGGTTTGTATAACAGGATGTTCGAGGAGAAGATAACGCATATTCTCATTAACTATATCGAGGCCAAAAGGCTTGATGATGGTTACAATATTTTTTACTGGGACAGTTCTGAGGAAGCAATATTTAAGGCTTTTATGAGAGATCATCTGAGGGAAGTTTACCAATACAGAGGTGTTTATCTTTATGAGCTTATAAAAGGCTCTAAGTAAAATAAAAGGGATAGAATATGTGTCCGGAAAAAAGCAAACATCTTAAAATACTAGAAGAGGTTCTACTTCTGGTTAACACCGCGCTAAAAACCCTGCAGCTTTATTCAAGGGATCATCCATCCTTTTTCGAGTCTTCTACAAAACTAAAGGTAAAATTCGAGACACTGTTTGAAAGTGAACAGGTTGTCGAAATACTAGTAAGAAAAGATTCTTTTCTGTTTAAGAATGAGCCTATAGCCGAGAAGAACGATATAATAAAAGCTTTTGCCCTTGTTTTCTACCATCTCGGTATTGAAAGCATGGTCTTTGCAAGGGGCCTTGATGAAGAAGAAATAGGGACGTTTCTGGAAGTTGTAGGGAAAAATCCCGATGAAGTGCTTACGGGAGGGGGGATAGGTGTTTTACTCAAAAACATAAATCTTAAAAATATAGAAATTAGGGAAAGAGGAGAGATAAAGATTATAAAAGAAGGAGATGCTATAAAATCTGAAGAGCAAGAGAAGGAATTAACGCAAGAAGAGGCTTTGGAGGAGTATTTCAATAAAAAGGAAGTATCCCGTCGGGCTTTGGATAAGGTATTTTACCTTCTGGTTGAGGATGCTGATAAACTTGCTTCTTTTTTAATGAAACAAGAGGAAGAAGGGGGCGATGCTGGTTCTTCCGTGGAGAAAATTGCGCAGAGTATATTAAAAATCACCGGAGATATAGATGAAAAATCAGAGGGTGAAAAGGAATACTATTACAGGCGTGTTGCCGAGGCCGTCAATTTTCTCCCTAAGAATATAAGAGTTCCCCTTGTAAGTGAAAAACTGTTGTTTAGTTCCGGTGGGGATACTATAAACGAGGCAGGTGCAAAAATAGCGGGCAAGTTAAGCACTTCGGATCTTGTAGGAATATTTCATTCAAAGGTTACTGAGAACAATATGCCTCTATCGAGGTTACAGGAAGTTTTAGGGAAAATCCCTTCACTTAAACCCACCAAAAAAGCGGAAATTATATCCGGTGTTAAGGCGAGGCACAATGCTTCACGAGGTGAAAAAGATTCTGTGTCCACTATGACCGAGGGTGAGACACAGTACATGGTTCCTCCTACACTTGCAGAAATAGAGGAGAGAATCCCGGAATTGAGCATTTACACTGATGAGGAATTACTGAGGATAGAGAATTTAAAAACCCTGTGTAACAAAGAAGATTTGATGAACTCCACCATGGAGATTATTATCGAGGTGTTGCCTCTGGTTAAACAGATAAACGTATATTTGCGTTTTATCCACATATTGCAGGATTTCCTCGAGATTTATCTCTTCAGGAATGAATTCGAAAATGCTTTTAAGATACTTAAACTGTTCAAAGAGGAACTGAAGATTCGCAAGACCGAAAACATGGAATTCAAGGAAAAACTGGAAGCTGCTATCAAGGAAGCCGGCAACGAAAGCAAGGTTTACCAGTTTATCCTGCTTCTTGAATCTTTAAATGAGGGTTCCGAGGAATATGCCATGATAAAAGCATATCTGGCTTTACTCGGGGAAGAGGCTGTTGACAGCCTTTTAATCATACTGGGAAAGGAAGAGCGGCGGCTGATTCGCAAGATGATAGTTCAGATACTAATCGGCATAGGGCAGGAACATATAGAGGTCTTTGCAAATAAACTGAGCGATGAGCGGTGGTTCCTGGTCAGGAATGTCGTTTCCATATTTGGTGAAATAAGGGCTGATGAATCCATAGATTATATGAAGAAAATACTTCATCATCCGGATGTGCGGGTTAGAAGTGAAGCAATTCGCTCCCTTGGGTTAATAGGGAGTCCTAAAGCTGTTTGCCTTCTCATAACGGCTCTTGAGGATAAAGATTATGAGATAAGACAAAAGGCTGTCAGATGGCTGGGGGAAACTGGGGAAACATCCGCTATCGTTCCTCTTGTGGATATCATCAAAAAAATTGACATTTTTCACAGGTATTACGATCTGAAAAAAGAGGCTATAGAAGCATTATCTAAGATAAAATCCCCTCAGGTAATATCTGTTTTTGAGCAGGCATCACTTAGAAAGTGGTATCAGTTCGGGACCAGGCACAAAGAGTTATGTGCTCTTGCACAAAGAAGCCTCGAAAAAGCAGAAGAGCGCTATAAAAACTAAACGGGAAAAGGTAATAACAATGGACAACTCATTTTTTATAAAACAGAATCGCAGGGAAAACGCGAGGAGATTTATATACCAGTTTATAACAGTATTAAAAAGCAGCCGCCTTTACCCGGACAGTTATCAACCGCTTTTGGAATCAATAAAAAACCTGTATGATATTTTGATTGGTGTGCTAGGCCATGAGAAAGAAGTCACCTTCAATATAATAGGGGAGGAGATAGTATTCATTAATATACCTCTTATTCCCCTTGTCAGGGATGAAGTTTTGTTCAGGAATTTCATTGACGAAATACGTGAAAAGAATATTACCAGCATATGTTTCATGGAAGGTATAAAGGAGTGGGAACTTCAGAAATTTATTAAACTCATGAGCCTTAATCCTAAGGAGCTTATCGGGCGCGGGGGGCTCATGCAAGTATTAGCCGAAGAAAATATTGTAAGCATTACTGTCCACAGGGTCATTATTGCCGCTGCAAGCGAACAAAAAAGGGAGTTGTTAAAGAGTCTTTTCTCCCACGAGAAAAGAGAGAAGGGCCGCAAGATATTCTTCGAGGGAATTGAGACGATAAAGAAGGTTATGGATGAAGTTAAATTAGGCGAGAAAGTCCATATAAAGGATGTGCAGAAGGTAATCCACCTGATGATTGACAGCATTTTTCTCGACAAGGCTGTTCTGCAGGGCTTGACAACAATAAAGAATTATGACGAGTACACTTACAATCACTCTGTCAATGTTGCTATCTTCTCGTTAGCACTCGGTTCGGAGCTATCACTTAACAGGACACAGTTAAACAGCCTGGGCGTAGCAGCCATGATGCATGATGTCGGAAAGGTCAGGATTCCCGCGCGCATAACCCAGAAACCCGGAACTCTCAATGATGAAGAGTGGAAGATAGTAAAGAATCATCCTGTAGACGGCGTGAAAATACTAAGTGATATGGGGGATATAGACAGCCTTGCCATGACCGTGGCCTTCGAGCATCATATGGGATATGACCTTAGCGGGTATCCAAAGATCCAGAAGGCCAGGGATCTTCACATATTCTCCAGGATAGTCTGTATAGCCGATTTCTACGATGCCACCACTACATTTCGAATATATCACAAGCCCCTCATGCCCGACAGGTCAGTTGGGCTTATCATAAAACAAAGCGGCTCTTATTTTGATCCTCTTTTTGCCAAGGTTTTTGTGAACATGATAGGGGTGTTCCCAATAGGAACTTTTGTAAAACTCAATACGGGGGAACTGGCTATTGTATACCGGATAAACAAGGATAATCTATTGCGTCCCCAGGTCGTTGTGGTTGAGCAGGATGATAGCCGTTCCGAGGAGGATATAGATAACGCCAGTATGAGAGATCTTACCGAAAGGGATGAAAATACAAGTAATTTCAAACATACTATAGTAGAAACGCTGGATCCCCTCCAGTATAATGTTGATGTTACGAAATTCTTCTAATCGCCAGTTATTTTTCTTCATTTTCAATAAGTTCCGGAACAGATAAAATTAAAGCGAAATTTATCTTGACAGTGTTTATTTTTGATGATATATTTACATAATATCTCAAAAACTACATATATATAATATAGAAGGAATGACGCCATGGTCAAGAAGAAGAAAATCTACATTATAGATGTAACAAACCGTGATGGGGTACAAACATCTAGAATCTGCCTTTCAAAGCTGGGAAAAACCATAATAAACCTGTACCTCAATGATATGGGGGTATACCAGACGGAATTAGGGTTTCCTGCCACCAGGCATGAGTCAAACTATCTAAATGCCAATATTGAACTAGCAGCCAAGAAAGCTCTTTCTCCCATAATATTAGAAGGCTGGTGCAGGGCTATTGTGCCTGATATAGAGCTGGTTACAAAGCTCACTAAAATAAAGCATCTTAACCTTTCCATTTCAACCTCTCAGCAGATGATAACCCATAAGTTCAAGGGTAAGATGGACAATGCCGGGGTTATCAGGGAGATGGTAAAGGCTCTTGAGATGGCCAAGAAAAAAGGCATAAAGACAGTCGGTGTCAACGCAGAGGACGCATCGCGTACAGATATGGACTATCTCATGGAATTCGCTTCCGCAGCAAGGGATCATGGTGCTGACAGGGTGCGTTATTGTGACACACTTGGCTATGACGATCCTTTCACTATTTATGAGCGCATAAATACCCTGGCCAAGAAAGTAGGTTTACCGGTAGAATTACATTGCCACAATGATTTGGGTATGGCTGTGGCTAATTCGGTAGCGGGCGCAAAAGGGGCGATAGACGGCGGTGTGGATGCATATATAAACACCACTGTCAACGGTATCGGTGAGAGGGCAGGCAACGCTGATCTTACTGCGGTTGTGCTGGCGCTCAGGAAGTCAAGTGGTCTCAAGGAGAATTACGGCACTCGTGTGGACAAGATAGACCTTAAAAAGGCATGGAAGCTCTCAAAGTATGCATCATTTGCGTTCGGTATTCCGATACCGCTCAATCAACCCGGAGTCGGGGCGAACGCCTTTGCACATGAGTCCGGTATTCACGCAGACGGAGCTCTTAAGGCCAGAAGAAACTATGAGCTTTATGATTACGAGGAGCTGGGCAGAGGTGAACCGGAGATAATAGAGACAGGCCGTATGATCACCGTAGGAGAGTACGGAGGCATCAAGGGCTTTAGAAATGTTTATGGCAGGCTTCAGGTAAAGTTCAAGGATGACAAAGAAGCGGCCGAGGTGCTGGAATTAGCTCGTTATGCAAATATACAAACGCAAAAGCCGCTTGTGACCGAAGAGCTTATGTTTATTGCTAATTATCCGAAACAGGCAAGGAAGATATTAACTGTACTTCCTGCTTAAGATAAAAATTTACATAAATCAAGTAGAGGAAAATTTATGGCTTATAAAATTACATTAGTTCCAGGGGACGGCATAGGGCCCGAGGTAAGCGAGGCAACGCGGCTTGTTATAGAGGCGACGGGCGTTGATATAAAATGGGATAAGGTGGATGCCGGCACAGATGTCATCGAGAAACATGGCACGCCTCTTCCAGATGAAGTCCTGGAATCAATAAAGAAAAATAAGATAGCCATAAAAGGGCCTATAACCACGCCTGTGGGAAAAGGTTTCCGCAGTGTGAATGTGGCCCTTAGGCAGAAGCTTGACCTTTTTGCCTGTGTGCGCCCCTGCAAGTTTTATCCCGGGGCAAGAACACGATATAAAGATATAGATCTTGTGATAGTCAGGGAGAATACAGAAGATCTGTATGCAGGTATAGAGTTCAAGGAAGGCTCTGATGAAGCGAAGAAGATAATAGAAGCTATAGAGGCCCTGAGTAATAATAAAATAAAAAAAGATTCCGGGATAAGTATAAAACCCATCTCCATAGAGGCTTCCCGCAGGATAGTGGATTTCGCCTTCCAGTATGCCCGTCAATACAAGAGGAAAAAAGTAACAGCCGTTCATAAGGCAAATATAATGAAATTCACAGACGGTCTGTTTCTAGAGGTTGCAAGAGACGTGGCCAGGAAATACACAGATATAGAATTCGAAGACAGGATAGTTGATAATATGTGTATGCAACTGGTTCAGAAACCCGAACTCTACGATGTTATGGTCCTTCCCAACCTCTATGGTGATATCATCTCAGATCTGTGTGCTGGTCTTGTCGGTGGTCTCGGGGTAGCTCCTGGAGGTAATATCGGTAATGATATAGCACTTTTTGAACCTACTCACGGATCGGCTCCAAAGTACAAGGGTATGAATAAGGTTAACCCGATAGCTATGATGCTCTCAGGTGTAATGATGTTACGACATATTGGTGAAAATGTCTGTGCTGATAAGCTTGAGAATGCCATAGCAGGTGTGATAAAGGAAGGCAAGAGTGTTACCTACGATATGAAACCTCATAGGGATGACCCTACCCAAGTGGGGACTTCAGAGGTTGCAGATGCTATTATCGCGAAGATAAAGAAGATGTAAAACAGGGGTAATGGGATGCCTGCAAAGGTAAGTGTGATAGGCAGCGGTTTTGTCGGGGGAACAACGGCATACGGCATAATAAGCAAAGACCTCGCCGATGTGGTATTACTGGATGTTGTGGAGGGTATTCCCCAGGGGAAGGCCCTTGATATAATGCAGGCCGGAGCTGTTGAAGGTTTTGGTCATAAGGTAAAGGGATCAAACAGTTACGAGGATATATCGGGTTCTAAGATTGTCGTGGTGACGGCAGGCATATCCCGCAAGCCAGGCATGTCCAGACTCGATTTACTAAAGAAGAATGCCTCTGTTATAAAAGCGGTTACTGAGAATATAGTTAAATATGCTCCGGATTCTATGATACTAATTGTTACAAATCCGCTTGATGTCATGACATATGAGGCATTCAAGGTCTCAGGATTTCCCCCCCAACGTGTTTTCGGTCAGGCCGGCATATTGGACAGTGCCCGGTTCTCTTATTTTATAAGTGAGGAATTAGGGGTTCCGGTTAAGAACATATCGGCAATGGTGCTAGGCGGTCATGGTGATTCAATGGTACCTCTTCCGCGTTACACGACCGTATCGGGAAAATCCATAACCAAACTACTCTCAAAGGAAGCTCTTGAGCGCCTTGTCGAGAGAACCCGCAAAGGAGGGGGAGAGATTGTTTCCCTTCTTAAGACCGGAAGTGCATATTATGCGCCTGCTTCCTCTGTAGTTCATATGGTTGAGGCTATACTTAAGGATAAAAAGACCGTTATGCCGGTTTCGGCTTACCTTAGAGGTGAGTACGGTTTGAATGACATATATATTGGGGTTCCTGTCACACTTGGAGCCGGTGGTGTTGAAAAAATAGAGGAGTTAGAACTGACGAAGGAAGAAAAAGATGCCCTTTCCCGTTCGGCAGAGATATACAAGGAAGGCATCAGTGCCCTTGAGGGGGCGTAAGAAGATAGGTGTGTGTTTTAATATGAAGGAAATTGATTGCACCAAGATTGTCAAAACCGTAGCTTCTTTGTGCATGGACGCAAATTATGACCTGCCTGAGGATGTGGTGCATGCATTAGATGATGCTTATTCAAGGGAAGAGTCAGAAATTGGAAAAGAGCTCATAGGTAAACTGCTCGAGAATGCCAAGCTTGCCAGGAAGGATAAAATGCCCATATGCCAGGATACGGGATATACCACCGTTTTTCTGGAATTGGGTCAGGAAGTGACTATTAAAGGCGGAGACCTTTATGAAGCAGTGAACGAGGGCCTGAGGCAGGGCTCACGTGAAGGATGCCTGCGTGCATCTATAGTTAGTGATCCTGTCTTAAGAAAGAATACTGGGGATAATACTCCTGCGGTAATACATACACAGATTGTCGGTGGAGACAGTCTGAAGATAATTGTAGCGCCAAAAGGCGCAGGCAGTGAGAATATGAGTGCCACCGTGATGCTCAAACCCTCTGATGGTAAGGAAGGTATTAAGCGGTTTGTTCTTGACCAGGTAAAGAGAGCCGGAGCCAATCCATGTCCCCCGGTTATTTTAGGGATCGGCATAGGAGGAACTTTTGAAAAGGCGGCTCTATTGGCTAAGAAGGCACTTCTAAGACCTATCGGTAAATCTCATAGTCAAAAGCATTACGCAGCAATGGAAAAAGGGCTATTGAACAGTATAAATAGATTGGGTATAGGTCCCGGTGGTCTCGGGGGGAAAGTCAGCGCTTTGGCTGTGCACATAGAGACAGCTCCCTGCCATATTGCAAGTCTTCCGGTTGCGCTTGTTTTTCAATGTCATGCAGCACGGCATAAAGAGGCTATACTCTAAAGGTTCTTATGATAAAGTTAACTACACCGCTTTCTGATAAAGATATTACCAGGTTAAAGATAGGTGATAAGGTTTTGTTAAGCGGTGTTATATATACTGCCAGGGATGCCGCTCACAGTAGGCTTGTTGAGCTCATTGACAAAGGGCAGGAATTGCCTTTTGATATGAAAGGACAGGTTATATATTACGTGGGTCCGACTCCTGCGAAGGGTGATAGAGTAATAGGTTCCGCTGGTCCGACTACCAGCTACAGGATGGATGATTACACTCCCGCGCTTCTTGATAAAGGGATAAAGGCTACGATAGGAAAGGGGCCTCGCGGCTCAAAAGTGATTGAAGCAATGAAAAAGAACAAAGCCGTCTACTTTGCGGCTTTGGGCGGTGCCGGCGCGCTCCTTTGCCGGCATATCAAAAAGGCTGAGGTCATAGCTTATGAAGACTTGGGGCCGGAAGCCATAAGGAAACTTGAGGTTGAGGATTTTCCGGTAATTGTCGCAAATGACACCAGTGGCAATGATTTATACATTGAAGGTCCTAAAAAATACAAAAGTGGTAAATAAACCAGATTAAATTAACATAGAGGAAATGGAGGAATAATGGCAAATCCAAAACGAAGACATTCCAAATGCAGAAGGGATAAGCGGAGGGCTCAGTGGAAGCTTTCCTCTCCGGGTATATCCGTATGCCCGCAGTGCAAGGAACCGAGATTGCCTCACAGGGCATGCCTCAAGTGTGGCTATTACAATGGCAAGCAGGTTATAAAAGTGAAGGAAAAAAAGGAAAAAGAGAAGAAATAAGCAGCACAAAGGAGAACTATGCGCATAGTAATAGATGCCATGGGGGGCGATAATGCCCCGGCAGTGAACGTGGAGGGTGCAGTTGCTGCAGCACGGGATTACAAAATAGAGGTAATACTCGTAGGGGATGAAACAGCTATAAAGAGAGAGCTTTCAAAGCATAATACGGCAGGGTTACCTCTTTCTGTTGTGCATGCTTGCGATGTTATAGGAATGCATGAATCACCTGCTCAGGCATGCAGGCAGAAAAGCGATTCCTCTATAATGGTGGCCACGCGCCTTGTTAAAGAGGGAAAGGCTGACGGGCTGGTTTCCGCTGGGAACTCCGGAGCTGTCATGGCTTCCTCTCTCATGCTCCTCGGACGCCTTTCAGGGGTGAGCCGTCCCGCGATCGCAAGTCTTATTCCAACCGCCAGTGGAGTCAGTCTTATAATAGACGCAGGCGCAAACATGGATTGCAAACCAAAAAATCTCCTGCAGTTTGCCATCATGGGAGACGTATTCGTAAAATACATATTCAACAAGACTAACCCGGTAATAGGACTGCTCAGTATAGGTGAGGAATCCACAAAGGGAAATGAACTGACACAGGCTGCGTTTGGTTTAATTAGAGACAGCCAGCTGAATTTTATCGGGAACATTGAGGGAAGAGATGTAAGCGCCGGGGAAGTCGATGTGATTGTGTGCGATGGTTTTATAGGCAACATCTTGCTGAAATTCGCAGAAGGCCTTGCTTTTGCCATAGTGGATATACTGAAGAAGGAGCTCTCAAAAAGCATCTGGAATAAAATACTTCTTTTGAGCGGTCTTTTTGCCATAAAGCGCTCGCTGAAGAATCTTAATAAAAGGATCGATTATGCCGAATACGGTGGTGCCCCGCTTCTTGGTATAAACGGGGTTTCGATCATAGCACACGGGATATCCAATGCCCGAGCGATTAAAAACGCGATAAAAGTGGCAGGTGAGTTAGTTGATAAGAAGATAAATGAGCATCTCAAAGCAGAACTTGAAATGCTCAACGGAATGGAAAGGTAACACGGGATATATGATAAAGGTCATAGGAACAGGATCGTATCTGCCGAAAAAAGTTCTTACAAATGATGATATTTCAAAGATGGTAGACACTTCCGATGAATGGATAGTAAGTCGTACCGGGATTAAGGCAAGACATATTGCTGCAGACGACGAGGCAGCCAGCGATCTCGGTGTAAAAGCTGCTGAGAGGGCTATCAAAAACGCCGGGATTAAACCACAAGATGTTGATATGATAATAACAGCAACTATCACTCCAGATATGTTCTTTCCTTCAACAGCGTGTCTTATCCAGGCAAAGCTGGGCATAAAAGATGTCATCGCATTTGATATATCCGCGGCCTGCTCAGGATTTATTTACGCACTTTCTATAGCTCATCAGTATCTGAGCACGTCTTCCGGGAAGACAGCGCTTGTGGTCGCAACAGAAGCCCTGTCTAAAATAACTGATTGGCAGGACAGGAATACCTGCGTTCTCTTCGGTGACGGTGCAGGTGCTGCGGTACTGAAGGAAGTTCCCGGGGACAGCGGGTTTATATCGTTTTATCTTGGTGCGGACGGAAGGTACGGTGACCTGCTGAAGGTGCCTGCCGGAGGTTCCAGGATGCCCGCAACCTCCGATACGGTTAAAAAAAGGATGCATTTTCTGAAGATGAGCGGCAACGAAGTTTTTAAGATAGCAGTGCAGTCAATGATAAAATCAGCCCAGGAAGCCCTTAAGAAGGCGGGGCTTAAATGTGAAGATGTGAATCTTGTTATACCTCATCAGGCCAATATAAGGATTATCGAGGCGATGAGCAAACGACTTAAGATTCCAATGGAAAGGGTTTTCCTTAATATAGACAGGTGCGGCAATATGTCGGCGGCTACTACAGCAGTGGGTCTTGATGAGGCATGCCGCCAGGGCAGGATAAAAAAGGGTGATATAGTTGAACTAGTGACTTTCGGTGGAGGATTTACCTGGGGTGGTTGTGTGTTGAAGTGGTAGCATGTTAAAGTAATTTGTGAAAGGCTTCTATAACATGAAGAAAGTTGCTTTTTTGTTTCCCGGACAGGGTGCCCAGCAAGTAGGGATGGGGCGGGAATTATATGATAAATATGAGGTGGCTAAGAAGGTCTTTGACGAGTCGGGAAGTATACTTGGCTATGACTTGAAGGGTCTCGTATTTGAGGGTCCGCAGGATAAACTAAAAGAGACGCAGTATACCCAGCCGGCTGTATTTGTGGCCAGTATAGCATGTATGAATGTATTAAACGAGAAGGGAATAAAGCCTTCACTAGTGGCGGGGCACAGTGTTGGTGAGTACACGGCTTTTGTTGCAGCCGGAATCCTTTCGTTTGAGAATGCCCTCAAACTCGTTCAAAAGCGTGCTCAGCTCATGCAGGAAGTTGGTGTGAAGCGTCCCGGTACCATGGCCGCTATTATAGGGCTTGGGGAAAAAGAGATAAAGGAAATTTGTCAGCAGCTGGCTCCTGAAGGTGTAGTTGAGCCGGTTAATTTTAACTCTCCCGGGCAAATTGTCATTGCCGGTGATGAGAATACATGTAAACAGGCTATGGTAAAAGCAAAGGAAAAAGGAGCCAAAAGGGCTATACAGCTTGAAGTAAGCGGTGCATTTCATTCTTCTCTCATGAATGAAGCAAGTCAGAAGTTGGAGCAGATTCTAGGGGATTACGCTATTTTGGAAGCATCAATTCCTGTTATAGCCAATTATACGGCTCTGGAAGTGATAGATGAGGGACAGATCAAGGAAGCTATGATAAGACAGTTGAACAGTCCGGTGCGTTGGGAAGAGTCTATGCTAGCGATGATCAAAAAAGGTGTTGATATTTTTATAGAGGTTGGTCCTGGAAAGGTTCTTTCTGGGCTTATGAGGCGCATCAGTCGTGAAGCTAAGACCTTAAATGTGGAAGATGAGAAAAGCCTGCAGCAAACACTTGATTCACTGGGAGTTAGGTGAGGGGGATATATGCGTTTATCGTCAAAAGTAGCAATTGTTACAGGAGCCGCACAAGGGATAGGGAAGGCTATTGCCCTGGCTTTGGCTGCAGAAGGAGCCAATATAGTAGTATGTGATGTCAATCTGGAGGCAGCCGAAAAGACAGCCCAGGAAATAGGTGAATTAGGGCGTCAAACCATGGCAGTCAAGGGTAATGTCGCTCTTTACAGCGAAGTAGAGGGTTTTGTGAATAAAGTGCTTGACAAATTCGGCAAAATAGATATATTAGTGAACAACGCCGGAGTAACCCGCGACATGCTTATTCTGCGCATGAAAGAGGCCGATTGGGATACTGTTTTAAGCATCAACCTCAAGGGGGCTTTTAACTGTACCAAGGCATGTAGCCGAACCATGCTGAAGCAGAAATCCGGAAAAATCGTTAACATTGCCTCTGTTATAGGTCTTATAGGAAATGCTGGACAATCAAATTACGCGGCTAGTAAAGCGGGTCTCATAGGGTTTACAAAGAGCATCGCCAAGGAGTTGGCGCCAAAAGGTATAAACGTAAACGCCATTGCTCCTGGATTCATCAAGACAAAGATGACCGAAATTTTATCTGAGGAGGTGAAAGAGAATCTACTGAGACAAATTCCGTTAAATAAACTCGGGGATCCGGAAGATGTTGCAAAGGCTGTTGTCTTCCTCGTATCTGATGAAGCATCCTATATAACCGGACAGGTTATTACAGTTGACGGTGGCATGGTAATGTAGTAATATAAATTAAGGGTTTAAGCAGCTCAATAAGTCTTAAATTTTTGGCTGCACATTATAAATAGGAGGGAAAAATGGCTGATATTGATGCAAGGGTAAAGGAAATTATAGTTGAGCAGTTAGGGGTGGCTCCGGAAGAAGTTACCAACGAGGCTTCATTTATAAATGATCTTGGAGCGGATTCTCTTGATACGGTGGAGCTGGTTATGGCTCTTGAGGAAGAGTTTGATATGGAAATACCTGATGAGGAAGCTGAGAAGCTGCAGAGTGTTGGGCAGGTCGTAGATTACATAAAATCCCATAGCGCAGCAGCTTAATTTTTAACTCTAGTATTCCCAGTATGCAGGACCTGTTACATACAGGTATCTGTGTTTACTATTAATTGAACTTTGATTTTCAGCTTGGAGGATCTGTTTTGAAAACGCGTGTCGTTATTACCGGCTTAGGTATAATAAGTCCAATAGGAATTGGTAAAGATGCCTTCTGGGCGTCTTGTGTTGCGGGAAAATCAGGAGTCGGGAAGCTGACTTTTTTTGACGCTTCGCAATATGCATGCCAGATAGATGCCGAGGTTAAGGATTTTAATCCGGAAGATTTTATTGAGAAGAAAAAGATCCGCAGGATGGATCGTTTTGCCCAGTTTGGTTTCGCGGCGGCAAAGCTCGCCGTTGAAGACTCGAAGATTGATTTTGGCAAGGATGATCCGTATAGGGCAGGAATTATAATAGGTTCGGGAATAGGGGGGCTTTCTACGCTTGAGAGGGAGCACACGTCTCTCATACAAAAGGGTCCCGGGAGAATAAGCCCTTTCCTTATACCGATGATGATAAGCAATATAGCGGCCGGAGAGGTGGCAATACATTACGGGCTTCGTGGCGTGAACTATTCAGTAACCAGTGCATGTGCGACCAGTGCTCATGCAATAGGGGATGCTCTTAGGATGATTCAATACGGCAGTGCGGATGTTATACTGGCAGGTGGCAGTGATGCTTCTATCACGCCGATAGGATTTGGCGGTTTTTGTGCCATAAAGTCCCTGTCAACCCGAAATGATGAGCCTCAAAAAGCATCGCGTCCGTTCGACAAGGATAGAGATGGTTTTGTCATGGGTGAGGGTGCAGGTGTTATGGTTCTGGAGAGCATGGAGCATGCGCTTAAGAGAGGCGCCACTATTTATGCGGAACTTGCGGGATACGGGGCCACAGATGATGCATACCATATAACAGCTCCGTCTCCTGACGGACAGAGTGCCGCAAAAGCCATGGAGATAGCCATGCAGGATGCCTGTGTGAAGCCTCAGGAAGTTGATTACATAAATGCGCACGGTACATCAACCATATTAAATGACAAGACCGAAACTCTGGCCATAAAGAACGTTTTAGGTGAACATGCAAAAAAGGTTTCTATAAGTTCAACCAAATCTATGACGGGACATTTGCTTGGCGCAGCAGGAGTGGTGGAACTCTCAGCGTGCGTTATGAGCATAGAAAGCGGTGTTATTGCGCCAACTATAAATTATGAGACTCCAGACCCAGAATGTGATTTAGACTATGTACCCAACAAAGCCAGGGAGAAACAGGTGAATGTTGCTATGTCCAATTCTTTTGGTTTTGGAGGACACAACGCGGTCGTGGTGGTAAAGAAATATAAGAAATAATTCTAAAAATCCACTATAAGTAACTCTAACTATATGAATATTATAAAAGAATTTGAAAAGCTCATCGGCCTTGAGTTTAAGAGTAAAGATTTGTTAAAGCAGGCACTGACACATAAATCATTTGCCTATGAAAATGGCTTAAAACACTATAACGAGAGACTCGAGTTTCTGGGTGACAGCGTTCTAAACCTGATAGTTTCTCGTTATCTTTATGAAAAATACCCCCTCGAGGAAGAAGGAAAGCTCTCCAAATTCAAGGCACAGATTACAAGCAGGGCTACTCTGGTACGACTGGCTCAAAAGCTCGTTCTGGGAAAATATCTGTATTTAAGCAAGGGTGAGATAGCTACCGGTGGTCGCCAGAGGCCTTCGATACTGGCTGACAGTTATGAGGCGGTTATAGGTGCGTTATATCTGGACCGGGGATTCAGGATAATAAGTTCATTTCTTATCGGGCAGCTGGAAGGTTCAGATATTATTGCTTATGAAGATATATGGGATTTCAAAACGGTTCTTCAGGAGATAATACAGCAGAAATACAAACAGGTCCCGGAATACAAGACCACGGCGGAGCACGGGCCTGATCACAATAAACTTTTCGAAGTACAGGTAGGAATAAAAAAGGAAATGCTGGGCCGGGGAAAGGGTAAAAACAAGAAAGAAGCCGAACAGGCTGCAGCGAAAGAGGCACTCAAGAAACTAAAATCAGAAGGCTAAATACAAAGGGAATTTAAAGGAGGCTTAGTAAATGGAATATTTTTTAACAGATGAACAGAAAATGATTATAGAGCTCTCTAATAAGGTTGCTGTAGAAAAGATAGCTCCTGTTTGTGCCCACTATGATGAGACTGGGGATTTTCCGTGGGAGATCGTTAAGGTGTTAGCGGAATCAGATCTCACCGGTATATACATTCCAGAGGAGTATGGCGGACTCGGGGGTGGTGTATTTGAGCTGTGTCTTGCAGTGGAGGAGTTGAGCAGGGTATGCGGTGGAATAAGCCTTTGCATGGCAGCAACGGCTCTGGGTACTTTCCCTATACTTCTTTTTGGAACCCAAGAGCAGAAAAAGAAATATATTCCCGCGATTGCAAGAGGCGAAAAACTGGCCGCTTTTGCCCTGACAGAAGCTAATGCTGGAAGTGACGCGGCTGGTATTGAGACCACCGCGAAAAAAGAAGGCAACTTTTATGTTCTAAACGGTACAAAAC
This sequence comes from bacterium, assembly GCA_043821115.1. Classification (GTDB taxonomy): domain Bacteria; phylum CAYTYR01; class UBA6262; order DAOVJB01; family DAOVJB01; genus JBDRDD01. The sequence continues at coordinate 31,623 of JBDRDD010000016.1, forward strand.
AGTGGATTACAAACGGCGGAGAAGCGGCTGTGTACACTGTTGTTGCTATGACAGACAGGAAAAAAGGCAGCAGGGGAGCAAGTACCTTTATTGTGGAAAAAGACACTCCGGGTTTTTCCTTTGGTAAGAAAGAGGATAAGATGGGCATACGGGCTTCGACTACAAGAGAACTCGTATTTGACAACTGCCGTATTCCCAAAGAGAACCTGCTCGGAAAAGAAGGAGCGGGTTTTATAGTAGCGATGAAGACACTTGATCAGTCACGTCCCGGTGTTGCCGCCCAGGCTCTTGGCATAGCCCAGGGAGCTCTTGACAAGGCCCTGGAATATTCCAGGCAGAGGGTGCAGTTCGGGAAGGCCATTTCGTCTTTTCAGGCCATCCAGCATATGCTTGCGGACATGGCCACACAGACTGAAGCCGCAAGGGCACTTGTGTATGCTGCCGCGCGTGCTATAGATTCCGGTGCTAAGGACATTTCAAAAGTGTCGGCTATGAGCAAACTTTTTGCTTCTGATGTGGCTATGAAAGTGACGGTTGACGCCGTTCAGGTATTCGGCGGTTACGGTTATATGCGTGAATATCCGGTTGAAAAAATGATGCGCGACGCAAAGATAACCCAGATTTACGAAGGGACCAACCAGATACAGCGCAATGTCATTGCCTTGCAGCTCATAAAAGAAACCGCGAGCAAGAAGAAAAAATAAATGGGGCTTGCACATGTTAAGCTCTCACCTGCAGCTTTTGAAGAAAATACAACAGGATGTTATTTCGCGTTGGGCGATTACGCTCATTGAAATTGCGCTCATCGCCCTTTTCTGGTGGTTCAACCTAATAGGAAGAGTCACAGTTTTTGTGGCGATACTTCTTTCTTCGGTAATACTGCTCAATATTCTTATACATTTTGTTATACTCAAGAGGAGAAAAATCCCTCCGCTGAGCGAATATATAATAAAGCTCATTGACATCGCCTTAATAACATACGTCATATGGTTCACGGGCGCAATAAACAGCCCGTTCTACATAATTTATATGCTAATGATACTGCTTGAGGGCCTGAGTTTACGCAAGAACTATGTGAATTATGATTTTCTTTTATCCGTTCTTTGTTATACAGGGCTTGTGCTTGTAGTGGATGTGCGGATTATCACCAATAGAGTCATGATAACGCCTGCTCTTATCATCACCTTAAGCAGCAGGATTACATTTATGTTCCTTGCTCACTGGGCCGCGCTTTCTTATGTCAAAATACTGATGCTCCAGCGCAAGGAGCTCGAGGATTCAAATGCGGAGAACATACGCCTCTATGAAAAGGTAAGGCAGTTCAACAGCGAGCTTTCCGCAAAGGTCAAGGCAGCCACAAGTGAGTTAAGGAAGAGTTCCGAGGAAAACGCAAGCTTGTACATGAAATACCACGGGCTTTTCATAAGCATGACAAAAGCGCTTGCAACGGCTGTTAGCATAAGGGACCCTTATTATGCAAGGCATGCCGGGCACGTGACGGAATACTCCCTGGCCATACTTGAAGAGTTGACATTACTCAGGGGCTTTGAACTTCCCCCTGAACTAAGAGGTACACTTTATCTTGCAGGGACGCTCCACGATGTTGGACGTATAGCGTTAAGTGATAGCACTATAAAAAATCCCGGGTCTTTAACTGATACAGAGTGGAAGGAAATGAGGCAGACACCGGTTATAGGAGCAAGAATAATAGGTTCAATAAAGGAACTGGAGCAGGTGTCAAAGGGTATACTACATCATCACGAGCGCTTTGACGGGGCAGGATATCCGGACGGTCTCAAAGGGAGAGAGATACCCCTGGTGTCAAGGATACTGAGCATATCAGATGCCTTTGAAGCTATGACATCAGAACGCTCATTCAGGGGAAAGTTAACCGACAAGGAAGCTCTGGAGGAAATAAAGAAGAACAGCGGTTCCCAGTTTGATCCGGTAATAGTGAACGCATTCATGAAAGCTTATGAAAAGAGTAAGATATCAACAAATTAATACAGGATAAGAGAAAATGAATATAATAGTATGTATAAAGCAGGTTCCGGGAACAACGGATGTAAAGATTGACAGTAAGACCAACACGCTTAAGAGAGAAGGCGTAGAGGCCATTATAAATCCATTTGATATGTATGCTCTTGAGGAAGGGCTTCGTTTGAGGGAGCGCTACGGCGGCAAAGTTACCGTGCTAAGCATGGGGCCCCCGCAGGTAGAGGCCGCACTGAGAGAGGCTGTTGCTCTGGGTGTGGATGAGAGCATACTACTGTCTGATAGAGCTTTCGCGGGAGCAGATACCCTGGCTACCTCATATACTCTTGCTAAGGGCATTCATAAATTGGGTGATTTTGACCTTGTTATTTGTGGTAAGCAGGCCATTGACGGGGATACTGCCCAGGTGGGGCCAGGTGTTGCCGAGACTATGGGGATTCCCTATGTTACCTGTGTCAGGAAGATAGAGGATATAAAAGATAAAAAAATTATTCTTGAGAGGATGATGGAGACGGGCTTTGAAGTGGTGGAGTTGCCGCTCCCGGTACTTATAACCGTTGTAAAGGAAATAAATGAGCCCAGGCTTCCCTCCTTAAAAGGTATGATGAAATCAAAGAAAGCAAATATTGCTGTGTGGAAATTGCAGGATTTAGGATGTGATGAGGAAAAATCCGGACTCAAAGGTTCTCCTACGCAGGTGATAAAGGTATTTAGCCCGCCGCCACGCGAGGGCGGTGAGATGATAATAGGGGAATCAAGGGTTCAGGTGGAAAAACTTGTCCAGAAACTCAGGGATAATAAGGTAATATAAATATTGACAAATTAAATGAAAATATGGTATAAATTTACTTTCTTATATTATTTAATATAGGGTGTGATAAATATGATACAGAAAACAAGGCAGTTTTTTATTGAGGTAATCGCGGAAGTCAAGAAGGTGACGTGGTCAACAAAGAAGGAGCTTGTAGGGGCAACTGTGGTTGTTATAATAGCTGTTTTGCTCACGACATTCTTTATCGGCACGGTGGATTTTGTACTGTCTAAGCTACTTGCTATTCTTATGTAAATGTTTTAGATTGCAGGAGGGTAAATGTCATCCAAAAAATGGTATGTGCTGCATACCTATACCGGTCACGAGGATAAGGTAAAATCTCATCTTGAGAGGTTAATAAATTCCAAAGACCTTGGAGATAAGATTTTTAACATATTGATCCCAAAAGAAGAGGTTGTAGAGATAAAGAATAACAAGAAAAAAGTCTTCACGAGAAAATTTTTTCCGGGATATATTCTGCTTGATATGGATATTGACGATGCCACGTGGGCTTTGATAAAAGCCGTTCCTGGGGTCACAGGTTTTTTGGGTGGCGCAAGACCTGTGCCTCTGCAGGAAGAGGAAATAAAGAACATACTAGATCTAACAAGTCCTGAGCGTGCAGCAAAGCCGAAACCGGCTGTTCTTTTTGAGAAAGACGAGAACGTGCGTATTGTTGACGGACCATTTGCAAATTTCACCGGCGTTGTGGAAGAGATCAATTTGGAGAGAGGAAAGCTAAAGGTGATGGTTACTATTTTTGGTAGGGCTACGCCGGTTGAGCTGGATTTCTTACAGGTAGAAAAAATATAATATGGTAAGTGAGGAAATGATATGGCAAAGAAGAAGAAAATAAAAACATTCATCAAACTACAAATTCCTGCCGGGAGTGCGAATCCAGCGCCACCTGTGGGGCCCGCGCTCGGTCAACATGGAGTGAATATAATGGAATTCTGTAAGTCTTTCAATTTGAAGACAGCCAACCAGGAGCAGGGCATGATAATCCCTGTCGTGATTACGGTGTATGATGATAGGTCATTCACGTTTATTACAAAGTCTCCTCCGGTGGCGGCTCTTCTTAAGAAAGCGGCGGGTATAGCAAAAGCATCAGGAGAGCCCAACAAGAAGAAGATAGCGAAAGTTTCTAAGGAGAAGGTAGAACAGATAGCAACTCTTAAGATGAACGATCTTAACACCACAACAATTGAGTCCGCGGTAAAGATGGTAGAGGGAACAGCCCGTAGCATGGGAATTGAAATAGAATAATCAAATTCAGTGGGAGTCCTGAGTGACGCTTGCACCACGAGGAGGAAGCATGAAGAGGGGTAAGAAGTACAACGAGGCGGCAAAATTAATTGAGGCTGACAAGCTTTACGCTTTTGACGAGTCTATAGAGCTTGTTAAGAAGACAGGCCGCGCCAAGTTTGATGAGACGGTTGAAATGTCGCTTAAGCTTGGAATAGATCCGAAGCAGTCCAACCAGCTGGTACGAGGTACTGTGATTCTGCCAAATGGTATAGGCAAGACCCCAAAGATAGCGGTAATTGCAAAAGGAGAGAAACTCAAAGAAGCCGAAGCCAGCGGTGCTGACATTGTTGGTGCGGATGATCTCATAGAAAAGATACAGAAGGGGTTCCTTGATTTTGACGTTCTTGTTGCTACTCCGGATATGATGAGGGACTTGAGCAAACTGGGGAAGATATTGGGCCCCAAGGGTCTTATGCCTAATCCAAAAATAGGTACAGTTACCTTTGAGATAAAAAACGCTGTTGAGGAAATCAAAAAAGGAAAGATAGAATATAAAGCAGACAGTTACGGTATAGTGCATGCTATCCTTGGAAAAGTATCTTTCGATGTGCCAAAGCTTCGGGAAAATGCCAGCGTTCTCCTCCAGGCTGTGGTCAAGGCAAAACCTTCCTCTGTAAAAGGGGATTATATACACAGCATAACTGTTTCGACCACTATGGGTCCTGGAATAAGGATAAACGTACAGCAGGCACTAAGTGCGACAAAAAAGTAACGTCAATAAAAAAAATAATTTTGCTTGACATCGAAGAAGCATTATGATATAAATATGAATGTCTAAGAAAGTAGGTATATCGTCGTAAGGCGATATTTAATCCTTAGCGGCCTACTGAGACAGAAAGACATAAGTACAATATGAATGTACTGTAAGGCTTCCTGTCTAGCGGAAGTTTTTTTATTTTTATAGGCCCTAAAGAGAGAGGTAGAGAAGTGGATAAAACCCAGAAAACTAAACTGGTAGGTGAAATAAAGGAAAAATTTGAGAAGGCCCGCGGTGTCATAATGACAGATTACAAGGGCTTAAGCGTGAAAGATATCAGCGAGCTCAGGAAAAAGCTGCAGGAAGCATCGTGTGAGTACAGAGTGCTAAAAAACACTCTCACAGGCATTGCTATTAAAGATATGGGTTTGGACGGCATAAAGGATTTCTTGACCGGGCCGACAGCCATAGCTTTTGGATATGGGGATCCCGTTGCATCTGCCAAAGTACTCTCTGATTTTAAGAAAGAGCATGAGATATTCAATATTAAGGCTGGTATTCTTGGGGAAAAGATTATCTCCCAGGATGATATAAAATTCCTGGCTAACCTGCCTGACAGGAATACACTTCTTTCTATGGTTCTTTCAGGAATGCAGTCCCCAATAAGAGGAATTGCTACTGTGCTGCAGGGCCCTATAAGAGGTCTTGTAACAGTGCTTGATGCTATACAGAAACAAAAGGGTAATGTCTAAAGCCCTTTACAGATTATTAAATGAATAAAGGAGGAAGCAAATGGCAGTAAAGACCAAAGAAGAGATCATGGGAGCAATAGAGCAGATGAATGTTCTTGAGCTATCAGAGTTAGTGAAGGCACTCGAGGAGAAATTCGGAGTCAGTGCCGCCGCACCTGTGGCAGTAGCCGCAGCTGGTGTGGTAGGAGGAGCTGCAGTTTCTGAGGAGAAAACCGAGTTTGACGTGGTGCTTACAGGTTTTGGTGATAAGAAGATTCAGGTCATCAAAGTCATCAGGGAGATCACCGGTTTAGGCCTCAAGGAAGCAAAGGACATGGTCGAGGGAGTACCGAAACCAGTCAAAGAAGGCATAAACAAGGAAGCAGCAGACGAACTCAAGAAGAAGTTGGAAGAATCCGGAGCCACAGCCGAGATAAAGTAAACACCTGTAAGTATCTTTAGGTGTTTATCTGAGGTAGTAAGGGTAAGGAGAGTTAGACACGTGCAGACCTATGTAACCAAAAAAGAAAGTATTAAGAGAAAATGGTACCTTGTTGATGCCAAGGGTTGTGTTTTGGGAAGACTTGCTACCTTTCTTGCGAATGTGCTGCGTGGAAAGAATAAGGCAATATTCAGCCCGAGCGTGGATTGCGGAGATTATATAGTTGTTATCAATGCTGAAAAGGTCGTTCTTACCGGAAAAAAGCTTAAACAGAAGTTTAACTGGCGTTATTCCGGTTATCCGGGGGGCCTGAAGCTTACCCGCTATGATGAACTGATGCAGAAAAATCCCGAAAAAGCCGTACGCTTGGCTGTAAAAGGTATGCTACCGAATAACCGGTTGAGGGACAAGATAATCAAGAAGCTTAAGATTTACCGGGGAGCAGAATACAAAGAGCAGGCTCAGGCTCCCCAGCCACTCAATCCACCTAAAAATATTAAAATCGCATAAGGGGGACAGTATTAATGGCAGAGGAAATTTATCGGGGGACAGGTAGAAGGAAAACATCTGTTGCCAGGGTAAAGATCGTTCCCGGCAGCGGGAACATTTTTATAAACAGGAAAACGATAGCCGACTACTTCAAGGGTTATGAAAACCTTGAGAGGCTGTTAAAAAAGCCCCTGGTGCTTACAGAATCAGCAACTAAATACGATACGTTCGCTAGTGTTTCCGGGGGTGGAATGACCGGACAGGCTACTGCGGTAAGGCATGGTATTTCCAGGGCTCTTATCAAGCTCGATGATAAATTCATATCTCCTTTGAGGAAAGCCGGATGCCTGACCCGAGATTCGAGAATGGTAGAGAGGAAAAAGCCCGGCCAGAAAAAAGCCCGCAAACGATTCCAATTCTCTAAGAGATAATAAGCACTGTATAAAGCAAATAATCACAGGCGCGGGGAAAGGGACCTTCTCTATCCCCGCGCTTTTTTGTTTGAGGAACATATCCGAGCTCAAGAGGGACGTGTGAATAGTATTATTAATGTCAAGGTAATACCCAATGCCAAGAAAGACAGGGTCTTAGGCCATGGTGAGGGTCTTAAAGTATACCTTAATGCACCCCCCGTTGATGGTAAGGCAAACAAGAGGCTCGTAGAAGTGCTGTCGCTGCACTTCGGGGTGAAAAAGTCAAGTGTGAGTATCCTAAGGGGAGCCAAGGGGCGTAACAAAACCGTAAAAATAGCTTCCTAAGGTCTGTTGAAGAGTTTTTGTTGACTGAACGGACGAAACGGAATATAATAAAAAGATATAGTTATTTATCGGCTTGAAGACCGCCTCTAGAGGAAAGCGATGGACTGGAAGTATTGTGAGGATATTCTGCCCAAGGTTTCAAGGACGTTTGCCCTCAATATAGGCAAACTGGAAGGGGACGTCTACAGGGCTGTCCTGCTCGGGTATCTCCTGTTTCGCATAGCTGATACCTTTGAGGATACGGCGTGTCAAGAAGAGCCCGAGAAAATAGAGGCCCTTGAGAGCTTCGCGGAGGTTTTCAGACATAACAGATCCCTTTTTGAGCGCCTGAAAATATATAAGCTTCTTAAAAATATGTGGGAGGAGGATTCTCCCGAGAAGGATCTCATCCGTAATGCTGACAAGGTCCTTGGCTGTTATTTTGAACTGCCCGAGCAATACAGGATTGCAATGGATCCTTTGCTGGTGGAAACATCCCAAGGGATGGCAGAATTTCAAAGGCAGAAGCTAAAAAGCGCTGAAGCAGTTTTTCAGCTTGCAGATATACAAGATCTTGAAAAGTACTGTTATTACGTTGCGGGTGTGGTAGGGAAGATGCTAACGGCTATATTCTGTCAGAGTAAATCCCTTAGGCACTTAAAGATAGATTTGGAAAAGCACCAGGTAAAATTTGGTCTTGCCTTGCAGGTAACCAATATCCTAAAAGATTACCCGAAGGATGTCCAGAGAGGCTGGTGCTATATTCCTGCTTCTGTGACTAAGAAATACGATATAAAAATTGAATCAATGGGGAATCTATCGCTTGAGCAGAAAAAAAGCGTTCTGCAAGAGCTTGTTCCGTCTATAATAGGCTATTTCGATGAAGCACTGGATTACATAAGACTGCTACCGATATCGGAGAATTCCATACGTCTCTTCTGTATAATACCTTTTGTCCTCGCATATAATACACTTTTTTCTATTGCTAATGCGAAAGGTGAGAAGATACCACGAGAAGACGTTTTTAAGATATTAGGGACTGCTGACCATTATGCAAAAGACAATAGTTTGTTAGCAGAAGACTATTTTAGAATTAGAAGTGTAATTTCTAAAGTATATAATTAATTTTGGAGTACAAATTATGAGATATTGTATTAGCACCATAGTGGTTTTGATATGTTTTGTGGTTCTTTTCGCTGGTTGTGCACCTCGCTATTATTATAGCATAGGTCTTGACGAGGTTGAGATATCCAACAAGGAGTTTGAGATAGACAACAAGCTAGTTATAGAAAAAAGATATGATACGCAAAAAATAATAGAAATTGAAGAAAAAGGGATAGAGAAATACTCCTTTGAGGATGAAATAATTAAAATTGTCTGGAAACCCGAAGTTACTAAATTCTCGTTTGTTTTAACAAATAAGACAGATAAGACCATATTGATTATCTGGGATAAAGCGATGTATATTGATGAGAATGGAGAGAAACAAAAAGTGATGGGTTTTTTCACCAAATATTATCTACGCTATAATGCACAAAAACATAGAGTTATTCGGAAGAAATCAACTATTAAAGAAACCATCCATCCTGTTAATAAGGTTTTTACCAAAGTTGTTGGTGGTTTTGGTGGAGGGAAGGCTGGGGGAGGAGGCAAGGGTTCTTATGAAGATATCCCCTTATTCCCTATATATTCGTCATCTTTTAAACGGTTAAAAGTAAAACCAGAAGACAATATTGGAAAGACTGTAAAGTTTATACTACCCTTGAAAACAGGAGATATAACGAATAAATATATTTTTACTTTTGCAGTTAAAGATATTGAGCTAAAGTAATTTCGAGGAGAAATTATGATGAAAATAAAAAAAGCCAAACTAACAGACGTAAAACAAATACATAAGCTAATATATGAATATTCAAAAAAGGGGCTAATGCTATACAGGCCCTCTTTAGAGGTAGAACATAATATAAGAGATTATTTTGTCTGTAAATCAGGCAGTAAACTTGTGGGTTGTGCTGCACTTAGAGTATGGAACAGGAAGAGTTCTGAAATTTATGCCGTAGCGGTAGATTCTGAGTATACAGGGAAAAAGATAGGCACAAATTTGGTCAAAAACTGTATTAAAGAAGCTAAAAAATTGGAAGTTTGCTCTATTTTTACGCTTACTTTTAAGCATGATTTATTTATAAGAGTAGGATTCAAAAAAACCAATCTTAAGGGTCTCCCGAGAGTGATATTTACGGAAAAGACTGTTAATGTTGATAAAGCTTATGGATTAAAACTTTAATGTAAGAAAGAATATTTGGAGGAATAAAATGATTAAAGTTGCGGTGGTTGGCGCTCTGGGATATGCGGGTAAGGAACTTATAGATATCCTGCTGCAGCATCCTGATGTTAGCATAACCGTCATAGCTGATAAAATGGAAGGCAAGTCCAAACCTATAAGTGATGTATTTTCAGATCTTAAGGGAAAACTGGATTTGGAGTGTAAGGATCTTGATGTTGAAGAGATCTCGTCTTTAGCGGACACCATATTTCTGGCTCTGCCTCATAAAGTCAGCCAGGAGATTGTCATAAAATTCAGCAATAAGGCGAAGAAAATCATAGACCTGAGTGCTGATTTCCGACTTGATGATGTGTCGGTATATGAGAAATGGTACCAGACAAAACACCTGGCTGCGTCTTTAAACAAGAAAGTGGTATACGGGCTGCCAGAGTTACACAAGCAGGATATAGAAAAAGCCGCCATAATAGCAAATCCAGGCTGTTATCCAACAAGTATAATACTGGGTTGCGCACCTCTTATAGCAAATGCTGTTATAGACACTTCTACCATCATCGCTGATTCCAAAAGCGGCTATTCGGGGGCAGGTCGAAACTTCGTTCTTGATGAAGAGTCAGCCGTTAGTTTCAAGGCGTACAGCGTAGGTATTCACCGCCATACGCCTGAGATAGAACAGGAACTCTCAAAGATAAACAAAGCGCCTGTAAAGGTCTCTTTTACGCCTCATTTGATACCTGTTGAAAGAGGTATATTGTCTACCATTTACAGCTCCTACAAGAAAGATGTCTCTCAGGATGAGGTAGTGGGGATGTTCAAGTCATTTTATGATAAAAAACCTTTTGTGAGAGTGCTTGAATCCGGAAAACTTCCCGAAACAAAGAATGTCATCTATACGAACTACTGTGAGATAGGTGTGGTCGTGGATGAGCGTACCGGACGCATAGTTGTCGTGACGGCGATTGACAATCTTGTAAAGGGAGCCTCTGGTCAGGCGGTGCATAATATGAATATTATGCACAAAATAGAAGAAACCAAAGGATTGGGAAAAAGGAAAAAATAATGAAACAAATTTACATAGTTCCAAACAGGGCTATTGCCCATATGATAAGAGGGGTTCTTGAGAACAATCACATTCCGGCTATGATACAGCCGTATACTCCTCTTGCTGCCGCGCAGTATGCCGACGGGTACATGCAGATACTTGTCCCGGAAGACAAAGAGTATGAAGCTAAGCATCTTTTAAGTTCGTTTTTTGACTCTATTTAGAGGAATAATATGGAAAAATTACCACAGGGCTTTTCGGTCATGGCAACTCGCTGTGCTATTGGTAAAAAAAAGAAAGAGGACCTCGGGATGATATATTGCGAGGTTCCTGCGGTTGGCGCAGCGGTGTTCACAACTAATAAGGTGAAGGCGGCTCCTGTTCTTGTTTCGCGCGAGAAATTACGCAACAGCCGGGTGCAGGCAGTGGTCGTGAATTCCGGATGTGCTAATGCGTGTACCGGAAAACGCGGTCTAAAGGACGCCAGGGACACAGCGATTATCACCTCGGGGCTTCTGGGTATAAAGAAGGATGACGTTTTTGTTTCCTCCACAGGGCTTATCGGAAGTTTCCTGCCGATGGATAAGATCAAAAAAGGCATAAAGAGGCTTTGCGGGGAAATAAAGGTTAAAAAAACAAGTGATGTTTATGGTTTTGCCAGAGCTATAATGACTACTGATACTGTTGACAAAGTCCTGACAAGGCAGTTTAAGATACTAAATAAAAAAATAACGGTTACGGGTTTTGCCAAGGGGGCGGGTATGATATGTCCGGATATGGCTACCATGCTTTCGTTTATTGTAAGTGATGTAAAGATAAGCGCTCCCATGCTAAAGAAAGCCTTGAGGGATGCTGTGGACGGTTCTTTCAATATGCTCACAGTTGACGGGGATACAAGCACAAACGATACTGTTCTTGTTCTTGCAAACGGCAGAGCGGGGAACAAGAATATAATCAAAGATGGTACTGATTTCTTGAAATTCTCCAAGTGCTTAAACGAGGTTTCTTCCTCTCTTGCGGCTATGATAGCAAGAGACGGTGAAGGGGCTACAAAGCTCACTCATATTACTGTCAAAGGCGCCAGTAGTTTCTCAGAAGCGAAAAAAGGAGCACTGACAGTGGCAAATTCCAGTCTTGTAAAGACAGCTCTGTTCGGCAGGGACCCCAACTGGGGACGAATAGTCGCCGCCATAGGACGAGCAGGGATAGATATGGATCAGGACAGGCTCGACGTCTATATTACTTCTATGGGTTCCGGTGAGAGTACGAAGGTAAAACTTGTCAAAGGCGGCTGCGGTGCCAGCTTTGACATAAGAAAAGCAAGGAACATCTTAAACAAGAAAGAACTTGAGATTATCATAGATCTTAAAATGGGCAGATATGAAGCCAGTGTCTTTACCTGTGATCTTACATCGGGTTATATAAAAATCAATGCGCATTACACGACATAAATGAAGAAAAACACTAAATTATTAAAACTGGATCCAGAAAAACCTGACATAGCTCTGATCAAGCAGACCGCCCTGCTTATAAAAAAGGGTGCTCTTGTAGTATTCCCAACAGATACGGTATATGGGCTGGGAACCAATGCTTTCAATAAGAAGGCCATAAGAGAGATATACCGCATCAAGAAAAGGCCTCTTAATAAGCCTGTCATCTTTCTTATAGGCAGAAAGAGCGATGTTAGGGATCTCGCTGATAGTGTTCCCAAAGCTGCCCGCAAGCTGATAAAAGCTTTCTGGCCGGGCCCTTTGACGCTTATATTGAAAAGCGGGACAAGTACGCTTGGCGTAAGAATGCCTAAGAATAGGATAGCACTGGGCCTGATAAGATACTCAGGGGTTCCCGTTGCTACAACCAGCGCAAATATCTCAGGCGCAAAGAGCAGCCTTACGGCGGACTTCGGGAGTCATGGGTTAAGAGGCAAAGTGGATGTTATAATAGATGGGGGAAAAGCCAAACTGGGGGTAGAATCAACTATCGTTGATGTAACTGTTGATCCTCCCCGCATCCTGAGGCAGGGTTATATAACCAAGAACAGTATCAAAAAGGAGCTAAGGTGATTGAAAATGTTCTTTTCATATGTACCGGTAACACATGTCGCAGTGCTATGGCGGAAGCAATACTTCGGGATATGTTGCAAAAAGATGGAATTATCGATGTAACGGTAGATTCGCAGGGCATAGTCGGTTCTTCCTCGCTTCAGGTTCCGCCTGTTGTGATAAAGCTCATGGGAGACAATGGTATAGATATGTCGAATCATCTTTCGAGCCCGCTTACAGAAGAGGCTATGAAGGACGCTGATTTGATTTTAGTCATGGAACACATGCACAGGGAACGGGTTGTCGAGCTTTTCCCCTCTGCAAAGGACAAGACATTTCTACTCAAGGAATATACTCTCGGTGCGTTTGAGGCAACAGGGAATGATATGGAGATACCGGATCCTATAGGTCAGTCCGATGAGGTTTACCAGAATTGTGCCCATGAGATAGAAGGGTATCTGAAAAAACTTATAATAAAGCTTAAGGGATAGGAGGTTTCTATGGGTGTTTTAGAAAAAGTTGATCCTGAGATAGCAAAAGCTATAAAAATGGAAACAGAACGAGAAGCTTTCACGCTTGAGTTAATAGCTTCTGAGAATTTCGTGAGCGAAGCCGTTCTCGAGGCTCAGGGATGTGTCATGACTAATAAATATGCTGAAGGTTATCCTCATAAGAGGTATTACGGAGGATGCGAGTTCGTGGATATTGCTGAGGACCTCGCAATAGAGCGCGCAAAGAAACTTTTTAACTGCGAACATGTCAATGTTCAGCCGCATTCGGGTACCCAGGCAAATATAGCGGTTTATCTTACGTGTCTTAACATAGGCGATACGATCATGGGTATGGATCTTACTTGCGGGGGTCATCTGAGTCATGGGCATCCCCTGAATTTCTCAGGTAAGTACTTCAAAGTGGTTGCCTACGGAGTGGACAAGAAGACGGAAACGATTGATTATGACACTCTGCTTAAACTTGCAAAGGAGCATAAGCCTAAAATAATAGTTTCCGGTGCAAGCGCTTATCCCCGCGTGCTGGATTTTAAGAAATTCCGGGAAATAGCCGATGAGGTTGGAGCGTATCATATGTCTGATATCGCTCATATAGCAGGGCTTGTGGTCACAGGTCTTCATCCTTCACCTGTTCCTTATGCTGATTTTGTAACTACAACCACCCACAAGACGCTGAGGGGGCCGAGAAGCGGTATGATAATGTGCAAGGAAAAATATGCAAAGGACCTCAACAGGGTAGTGTTCCCCGGGATACAGGGAGGACCTCTCATGCATGTTATTGCTGCAAAGGCAGTTGCTTTCAAGGAGGCTCTGGAACCAGCGTTCAAAGAGTACCAGGAGCAAATAGTGAAGAATGCGAAAATGCTTTCTGAAACACTTGCGGAAAAAGGATTCCGCATCGTTTCCGGCGGAACGGACAACCACCTTATGCTTGTGGATTTGCGCAGTAAGGATATAACTGGCAAAGAGGCCGAGAAGGTCCTTGATAAGGCCGGTATTACGGTTAACAAAAATACTATCCCTTATGATCCGCAGAAACCGTTTGTTGCAAGCGGGATACGTATAGGGACTCCGGCTGTCACTACAAGGGCAATGAAAGAAAACGAGATGAAGGAGATAGCAGGACTGATTGACAAGGCGATCAAAAACAGGGAAAAAGAAGATAAATTAGTCCAGATAAAGGCTCAAGTGAAGACACTCTGCACAAAATTCCCTTTATATCAAAGTCGTCTTTAACAAGATTCAGGGGTGATAAATTATGAAACATTTAATTTCTATTAACGATTTGGATAAACAGGAGATAAAAAATATTCTGGATGTTGCCCGGGATTTAAAGGACAAGCATCAAAAGCAAGAAGTACATAAACCTCTTGCGGGAAAAACTCTGGGGATGATATTCAGTAAGGCTTCCACCCGGACAAGGGTTTCCTTTGAAGTAGGGATGTACCAGCTGGGAGGACATGCTCTCTTTTTAAGTGCAAGCGACATGCAACTAAATAGGGGAGAAACGATAGCTGATACAGCCAAGACACTGTCCCGGTATCTTGATGCTGTCATGGTGCGCACATATGACCATGAGGATATAGTTCATATGGCGACCCATGCCACTATTCCCGTGATAAACGGTCTAAGCGACCTCCTGCACCCGTGTCAGGTTCTTGCGGACGTGTACACTATAAAGGAGAAAAAGGGGAACCTCAAGGAGCTCAAAATAGTTTACATAGGTGACGGTGACAATGTGGCTCATTCATGGGCGTACGCTGCTGGTAAACTCGGACTGAAACTAGTGATTTGCACCCCGGAGGATTATAAGCCTAATGCCCAAATACTCAAAGAGGCATCTAGCAAGGCTAAAGAACGGGGGGGCAGTATCGATGTGTTGGTTGAGCCTCAGATTGCGGCTCAGGATGCTGACATAATATATACAGATATATGGGTAAGTATGGGCAAGGAGGAGGAATCAAGT
>JBDRDD010000017.1:0-81825 GCA_043821115.1 bacterium
GATAATGCCCGGAGATAACATAGAGATGGAGATAACGCTGATTACGCCCATAGCGATGGAGAAGGAGTTAAGGTTTGCTATCAGGGAAGGCGGGCATACGATAGGTGCCGGAGTCATCGGTACGATTATTGAATAATAAAATTTGGGGGGGATTATGAAAGGCCAGAAAATAAGAATACGGCTCAAAGCTTACGACCACAAGATCCTTGACCAGTCTTTGAAGGACCTTGTTGAGACCGTCAAAAGAACGGGGGCAAGTATTGTAGGACCTATACCGCTTCCTACGAGGATATCAAAATATACTGTTTTGCGTTCCCCCCATGTCGATAAGAAATCAAGAGAACAGTTTGAAATGCGCATCCACAAGCGCCTTGTTGACATTATGCAACCCACGCCGAAGACCGTTGACGCGCTCATGAAGCTCGATCTGCCGGCCGGCGTTGATGTAGAGATAAAACTATAAAAGGACCAATGCCATGATAAAAGGAATTTTGGGACAGAAACTAGGAATGACACAGGTCTTCTCGGAGAAAGGGAAGATTATCCCTGTTACCGTGATCAAGGTAGGCCCGTGCGTGGTTGTTAACAAGAGGACCAAGGATGAGAACGGTTATGAAGCCCTTCAGATTGGTTTCGGGGATATCAAGGATAAAAACCTCAACAAGCCGCAGAAAGGGTATTTCACTAAGAAAAATGTGGCCCCGAAGAGGATACTAAAGGAATTCAGGACGCAGGGTATTGATGAATACACCATAGGCCAGGAACTCAGGGCCGACATATTCAAGGAACAGGAATTCGTTGATGTAAGTGGTATAAGTAAGGGTAAGGGTTTCCAGGGTGTTATAAAGCGCTGGGGATTCAGCGGAGGTAAGGCATCTCACGGTTCCATGCACCACAGGGCACCGGGGTCCATAGGACAGAGTTCAGATCCATCCAGGGTTTTCAAGGGCGTCAAAATGCCCGGTCACCAGGGACATGTTCAGAAAGTGGTATACAAGCTGCAGGTGGTCAAGGTCGATGCCGAGAATAACCTGCTGATGATCAGGGGTTCGGTGCCGGGGCCAAGGAACAGTTTTGTTGTAGTGAAGAGGACAGTAAAAACGATCAAAGAGAAAAAGGTCCAGGAAGGGCCTTCTAAGAAAACAAAAGGTAAGGCGAAGTAATATAAATACACCTTAAAATATAATGAAGAGGACGGGACAATGCCTGAGGTAAATCTGTATAACATAAAAGGTGAAAATTTAGGTAAAGTGAAACTTGAGGATGCTATATTCGCTCCAAAAGTAAATAAGGACCTTCTTCATGAGGCTGTTACAATGTACCTTGCCAACAAGAGGAAGGGACTCGCGTCAACCAAGACCAGGGGAGAGGTAAGCGGAGGCGGAGCTAAACCCTGGAAGCAGAAGGGTACCGGACGTGCCAGGGCCGGAAGCAACCGCTCACCGATATGGCGTCACGGAGGGACGACTTTTGGTCCCAAGCCAAGGGATTACAGCTACACCATGCCCAAGAAAAAGAAGAAACTCGCGTTAAAGGGAGCGCTCAGTGCAAAGCTAAAGGATAAGGGGATAGTTGTGCTCGAGTCGCTTGATATGGTGGAGCCAAAGACGAAGTTCATGTACAGGGTGCTTGACAAACTGCATGCGACCGACAGGGCACTGCTTGTTGTTACAGAAGTGACTGATTCCATACGCAGGTTCTCGCAAAACATAAAGGCACTTCGCGTGTGTACTGTAAAAACCCTAAATGCATATGACGTACTTGATTCACATAAGATTATAATTGCCCGTGATGCTGTTCAATCACTGGAAGATTTTTTCAAGGTAAAGGCTTAATCAATAAGGAGCGATATAATGCAAGGGGACTATGCTGTTATAAAAAGACCGCTGATTACGGAGAGAAGCACCGCGCAGCGCATGAGTGAGAATAAGTACAGTTTTGAAGTGGCGCGCGATGCAACGAAGGTACAGATAGGAAGGGCCGTGGAGAGGCTTTTCAGCGTCAAGGTCATGAAAGTCAATACCATGACTGTTAAGGGGAAGCTCAGGAGGCTCGGAGCGCATGAGGGTATGCGCCCTAACTGGAAGAAGGCTATCGTAACGCTTAAGAAAGGCGACACGATAAAGGTGTTCGAAGGCGCCTGATAAACAAAAAAAGATATTTACGAACATTCTAAAGCAAGGGAGTAAATTATGGCTGTCAAGAAATATAAACCTACATCACCTGGAAGACGCTTTGCGAGTGTCGTCACCTCTGATGATATTACCACCAAGACACCTGAAAAATCGCTTCTGAGGCCGCTAAAATCAAAGGGCGGAAGAAACGTCCAGGGAAGAATAACGGTAAGGCATCAGGGTGGTGGTCACAAGCGCAAATACAGGTTAATAGATTTCAAGCGCGACAAGAAGGGCATACCAGCCAAGGTCGCAACCATAGAGTACGATCCGAACCGTAATTCCCGTATAGCGCTTCTTCATTACTTGGACGGAGAGAAACGCTACATAATAGCTCCTCTGGGTTTAACTGTAGGCGACAAGGTTGTGAGCGGACCCGAAGCCGAGATAAAAGCGGGTAACGCGCTTCCAATAAGCAGTATCCCCGAGGGAACCATAATACACAATATAGAATTGCGCGAGGGCTGTGGCGGACAGATGGCAAGAAGTGCCGGAGCTGCTGTACAGCTAATGGCGAAAGAAGGGGATTTTGCGCAGCTAAAGATGCCGTCAGGCGAAATGCGCCTAGTGCGTGTGGGCTGCATGGCTACCATAGGACAGGTAGGAAACGTTGACCATAAGAATATTACCTTAGGAAAAGCGGGACGTAAACGTCACATGGGAATACGTCCGACCGTCCGCGGTACGGCGATGAACGCCACCGACCATCCTCATGGCGGAGGAAGAGGTAAGAGCAAGGGTAACAAGATACCGGTCTCGCCTTGGGGTATAAACGCGAAGGGCTTCAGGACAAGGAAGCAAAAGCACTCCGACAAGATGATAGTTGCAAGACGTCCGAAGAAGAGACGTAAGAAATAAAGAATAACAATATATTACCGGGGGTAGTAAGGCATGTCACGATCAGCAAAAAAAGGAGCCTATGTAAACGAGAAGCTAATTAAGAAAGTAGCCAAACTCCAGCAGGCAGGGAGAAAGGAACCCATTAAAACATGGGCGCGCAGTTCGGCCATACCGCCTGAGTTTGTCGGGCACACCTTTGCAATTCATAACGGTAGAAAATTTATCTCTGTCTATATTACGGAGAACATGGTAGGGCACAAGCTCGGTGAGTTCTCGCCTACAAGGACTTTCAGGGGTCACGGTGCAGCGCACACCAAGGAAACCAGCGAAAAGACATAATCTAATCAAGGAGCGTACGATCAAATGGAAGCCAAAGCTATAGCAAGATTTGTCCGCATCGGTCCGCGTAAGGTGGGGCAGGTTCTGGATCTTATAAGGATGAAATCAGTGACGGATTCAGTCAACATATTAAACTTTACACCCAAGGCAGCCTGCGAAGTAGTGATGAAAGTCCTTTTATCCTCAGTTGCCAACCTGCGTTCGAAAAAGGACCACGGGGATATATATATAGCGGAAGCATATGTTACTCCGGGGCCGGCTTTGAAGAGGATGCGTCCGATGGCGATGGGAAGGGCAGGCACAATTAAGAAGTACATGAGTCATGTTACCATAGTAGTGACCGACGAAGCAAAAAGCGGCATGAAAAAAAAGAAAAAGAAGAAAACGAAAAAGAGCTAATAAACATCAATCTGGATGTTGAGGAGGGAAGAGTGGGACAAAAAGTGCATCCCATAGGATTTCGCCTGGGATATATCAAAACGCACACGTCAAAGTGGTTCAGCAAAAAAGATTACGCCAAATTCCTTCATGAGGACCTGGAGCTGCGAGGCTTTATAAAGAGTAAGCTAAAGCATGCTGGTATCTCAAAGGTGATCATCGAGAGGGCTGGTAACAACTTAAAGATCAATATCCACACGGCGCGCCCCGGTATCGTCATAGGTAAAAGGGGTATAGACGTGGAGAACCTTAAGGTTGATCTGCAGGCATTAACGCAGGACCAGGTATACTTGAATATTATAGAAGTTAAGAATCCGGCAGTTGACGCACAGCTTGTGTCCGAATCGATAGCGCTTCAGCTTGAAAGAAAGATAGCGTTTCGAAGGGCGATGAAAAAGGCAATAAGCCTTGCGATGCAGTCGGGTGCGCTGGGTATTAAGGTATGCTGCAGCGGGCGTCTGGGCGGGGCGGAAATAGCCCGCACAGAGTGGTTCAAGGATGGCAGGATACCGCTTCACACTTTAAGAGCTGATATCGATTACGGTTTTTGCGAGTCGCTCACAACATACGGCCGTATAGGTGTGAAAGTATGGATATTCACAAAAGAGATATTTTTGAAGAAAGAAAAGGTTGTTCAAAAAGCCAAGGAAGCTGTAAAAGAAGATAAAACACAAGAGAGAAAGGAAACAGAGCAAGATGTTGATGCCAAAGAGAGTCAAGTATCGTAAGACACACCGCGGCAGAATGAAAGGCATTGCCACCCGCGGTTGCAATGTGAGTTTCGGAGAATATGCCCTGCAGGCTCTGGAGCCATGCTGGGTGACGGCCCGCCAGATAGAGGCGGCAAGGGTAGCTCTTACACGAGCGCTTAAGCGAGGCGGTAAGGTATGGATAAGGATTTTTCCGGATAAACCTGTGACTAAGAAACCGGCCGAGACCAGGATGGGTAAGGGAAAAGGTGCTCCTGAGTTCTGGGTTGCTGTTGTAAAGAGGGGCAGGGTCCTTTTTGAGATTGAAGGCGTTGACAAGATTCTGGCAAAGAAGGCACTTACCTCTGCCGGGCACAAGCTTCCTATGAAAACAAAACTACTTTCCCGCCACGACATGACATAAGCAGGGATCGGGGTTAAAGGTGGATATGATGAAAGCAAAACAGTTAAGAGAGATGACAAAACAGGAATTGGAGCAGAAGCACAGGGAACTGCAGAAGGAGCTTTTCTCGATGGAATTCCGTTCGCCTACGCAGGAAATCAAGAACGGTCTTAAAATACGCCTTATGAGAAGAGACATAGCCAGGATCCTTACAATTCTGAAAGAGAAGTAAAGTAATTTATAGACAGAGGTATTAAAAACATGCAAAAATCACCAACCAAAAACAGGAAGGTCCGTACCGGCTGTGTGGTAAGCGACAAGATGGATAAGACCAGGGTTGTTCTTGTCGAGCGCAAGCTGAAACATCCCAAGTACGGGAAGGTTATCAAAAGAAGCAAGAAGTACAAATTCCATGACGAGAAGAACGAGTCGCGCAAGGGGGATTTTGTACGAATTGGAGAAACTAGGCCTCTTAGTAAGGATAAAAGGTGGTGCTTGGTTCAAATAACAAAGAAGGCAGAATAAAGAGAGGATTTCAAGATGATTCAGACACAGACAGTATTAAACGTAGCGGATAATTCCGGAGCGAAAAGGATTATGTGCATCAGGGTTCTCGGCGGTTCCAAGAGAAGGTATGCCCGCATAGGGGATATCATAATAGGTGCCGTCAAGAAAGCCATACCGCATGCAAACGTCAAGAAGGGCGACGTGGTGCGCGCGGTAGTGGTGCGTACGGTCAAAAGTCACAGGCGCAAGGACGGTTCCTATGTCAGGTTCGACGAGAACGGTGCTGTCGTAATAGATGACAAGAACGAGCCGAGGGGAACGCGTATATTCGGGCCAGTGGCACGTGAGCTCAGGGATAAGAATTTCATGAAGATTATATCGCTTGCACCGGAAGTCGTGTAAGAGCGGATGAGCGGAGGATGTAAGTGTTACATATCAAGAAAAAAGACAAAGTTGTTGTACTAGCTGGAAAAGACAAGGGCAAAACCGGAGAGGTTCTGAAAATCTTCCCCAAGACCAACAAGGTGATAGTCGGTAAGGTGAACTTCATGAAGAAGCACACCAGGAGCACGCAGGGTCAGCCGGGTGGCATCCATGAGCAGGAGTCGCCTCTGGCTCTGTCAAAGGTGATGCTTGTCTGCAATAAGTGCAGCAAGCCTACAAGGGTGAAGATGGAACGTCTGGCCGACGGTCAGAAAGTAAGAATGTGTAAAAAATGCGGTGAAATACTGGTATAGAGGAGAAATTCAAGATGTCAGCACATTTAAGAAAAATATATCAGGAGGCTATTGTCCCGGAGCTTATAAAGGAGTTTAAGTACAAGAACGTCATGCAGGCTCCGAAAGTTTCCAAGATTATCGTTAACATGGGTGTTTCCGAGGCCAGAGAAGACATAAAGACTATTGACCACGCCTCGGGGCAGATAGCTGAGATAACAGGCCAGAAGCCGATCGTGACGCGTGCGAGGAAGTCCATTTCAAACTTTAAGCTAAGAAAGGGTATGCCTATTGGATGCAAGGTTACCCTGCGCGGCGAGAGGATGTACGAATTCCTCTATCGTTTGATAAACGTGGTCCTGCCAAGGATCAGGGACTTCAGGGGAGTTAAGAAAGACGCTTTTGACAAGGGTGGCAACTACAGCATCGGGATAAAGGAAATAACTATTTTCCCTGAGATCGTCTACGAGAAGCTGGACAAGGTGAGGGGTATGGACATAACCATAGTCACCACCGCCAAGACGGACGAAGAGGCCAGGAAACTGCTTGGCCTTATGGGAATGCCGTTTAGCAAGTAAAAACATTACTCTTAAAGGAGACTGCAAGTGGCAAAGAAGTGTTTGATAGAGAAGATAAAGCGCGAACCGAAGTTCGGCACACGCGGGTACTACAGATGCCGCATCTGCGGACGCCCGAGGGCGTACATGAGAAGGTTCCAGATGTGCCGCATCTGCTTCAGGAGACTTGCCCACCAAGGTGAGTTGCCCGGAGTCACAAAGTCAAGCTGGTAAGAAGCGCATTTATATAATAATGATATAAAGAACGGTAAAGGAAGGAGCGAGTGTATGAGCGTAACCGATCCAATTGCTGATATGCTGACAAGGATACGCAATTCAAACAGGGTAAAACAGGAAAAAGTTGATATTCCAAGTTCCAAGCTGAAGCAGGAAATCGCCAGGGTGTTAAAAGAAGAAGGATATATCACGAACTACAAAAATATCGTTGACAGGAAGCAGGGAATACTGAGGGTCTACCTTAAGTACGGCGCCGAGAAGAAGAACATAATAACGGGGATAAAACGCGCGAGCAAGGGAAGCCTCAGGATGTATGCTTCCAAGGACAGGATTCCAAGAATTTTCAGGGGGCTCGGTATCGCTATAATTTCCACTTCCCGCGGTGTAATGACCGACAGGCAGTGCCGCAAGTCAAAACTCGGCGGGGAAGTGCTGTGCTACGTCTGGTAAGCACGATTTACTTTAAGGAGGATCACGTTGTCACGGATAGGTAAGAATCCAATAAATATACCAAAAGGTGTAGAGGTTAAAGTACAGGGAACAGGTGTTTCTGTAAAAGGATCGCTAGGCGTTCTCTCTGAGACCATCTCCGATAAGATGAGTGTTTCGGTGAGTGACGATCAGATAACGGTTATGCGCTCATCCGAAGAGAAGACACAGAAATCCCTCCACGGGCTGACCAGGAAGCTCATCGCGAACATGGTTGAGGGTGTCACGAAGGGATTTGAGAAGACCCTTGTTATACAGGGCGTGGGATACAGGGCTGAAGTAAAGGGTGATATGCTTGTCCTGCAGCTTGGTTTTTCTCATCCTGTTGAGTTTAAGATACCCAAGGGTATAACGATAAAGATGGACGGTCAGACGAAGATGACCATCTCAGGCATAAACAAGCAGCATGTAGGTGAGGTAGCAAGCGAAATAAGACATCTAAAACCTCCCGAGCCTTACAAAGGTAAGGGTATCAGGTACCTGGGCGAGTACGTGAAGCGCAAGGTAGGAAAGACCGGTGTCACCGGTGCGGCAGGAGGAAAATAAATAAGAGGTTGCCATGATTAACAAAAAAAGCAAAAACAAGAAAAGAATAATAAGACATAAAAGAGTAAGAAAAAAAGTGTTCGGCACGACAGAGAGACCCAGAGTCTGTGTGACAAGAAGCCTCAACAACATGTACGCGCAGATAATAAACGACGAAGAGGGTAAAACCCTGCTCTCATGTTCCACCCTTTCCAAAGAAGTACAGGAGAAGGTGAAGAAGAAGGGCGGAAATAAGGACGCCGCTTCTGTGGTTGGAGAAGTCATGGCAGAAAAGGCAAAGGCAAAAGGTATAAAAAAAGTTGTCTTTGACCGCGCCGGGCACATATATCACGGACGTATAAAGGCTCTTGCGGAGGGACTGCGCAAGGGAGGGTTGGAGCTTTAATACAGGAGGATATTTTGGCTAAGATAAGTGCGGAAGGATTAGAACTCAAAGAGACCGTCATCGTAATAAACCGCGTATCCAAGGTCGTAAAAGGTGGAAAAAGATTCAGTTTCTCCGCCCTTGTGGTCGTTGGAGACGGGAAGGGGCATGTAGGTTGCGGCCTTGGCAAAGCGAACGAAGTGCAGTCAGCTATAAAGAAGGGAACCACTGTTGCCAAGAAAAGTCTCATCTTTGTTTCGATGAAAGGTTCCACGATCCCCCACGAGGTGCTCGGACATTTCGGTGCAGGAAAGGTTCTCATGAAACCTGCCGGACCGGGAACCGGAGTTATCGCGGGCGGAGCGGTGAGAGCGGTCCTGGAGGCGGTAGGTGTTAAAGATGTGCTCACCAAGTCTCTTGGAACAAACAACCATTCCAATGTGGCCTATGCTACGCTTGAAGGTTTAAAAGAGCTTAGGACAATTGAGGATGTTGCGGCTCTTCGTGGAAAGACTCCCGAGGAAATCCTTTAATTAACTTAAATATTGAAGAACAATATTACAATACATGTGAGGATATATAGATGAAACTACAGGACTTAAAGCCGGCAAAAGGCTCCAGGAAGAGAAGAAAGATAATCGGGCGCGGTCCGGGTTCCGGTCACGGTCTTTACGCGACAAAGGGAATAAAGGGACAGAACGCGCGTTCAGGCGGAGGCACACGCCCTGGTTTTGAAGGCGGGCAGATGCCTCTTTACAGAAGGATCCCAAAAAGGGGTTTCAAGAACCGCATGCGCAAGAGTTATTGCGTTGTAAACGTTGGAAGCATAGCGGAAAAATTTGACGCGGGAAGCGAGATAACCCCGGGAGTACTCATCGAGAAGAAGCTCATAAGAAAAAGCACCCTCCCTATAAAAGTTCTTGGTGAAGGGGATGTTGGCAAGGCACTTAAGATTAAAGTGCATGCTTTCAGCAAGAGCGCCCAGGAAAAGGTGACAAAAGCCGGCGGTACGATCGAAGTGATAGAAAAAGGAAAGCCCGAAGAAAAGAAATAGGGTGAACTAAATTTCACGCTAAGGAGCATAGTATGTTAAGGAGCTTTCAAGACATTTTCAAGATACCTGAACTGAAGCGAAGACTTTTATTCACACTAGCAATCATAATAGCATACAGAATAGGAGCTTCAATTCCTACTCCCGGAGTGAACGCCCAGGCACTCATGAATTTCTTTGCAAACCAGAAGGGCACTCTCTTCGGATTCCTGGATATGTTCTCAGGAGGAGCTCTTGGAAGGTTCTCCGTATTTGCCCTTGGTATAATGCCATACATTAACGCGTCAATTATCATGTCGCTATTACAAACCGTACTTCCTTACCTTGAACGCTTGAGCAAGGAAGGAGAGGTAGGCAGGAAAAAGATAACCCAGTATACGCGCTACGGCACGGTATTCCTTGCCCTGATACAGTCCATGGGGCTTATATTCCTGGTAAAGGGTCTTGAGGCAGAGCAGGGCATAAAGGTTGTCCTTAATCCGGGACTTAGTTTCCAGCTTATGACAATGCTTACACTTACGACCGGTACCATAGTCATCATGTGGCTCGGTGAGCAGATAACGGAATTCGGTGTGGGTAACGGGATATCGATTATAATCTTCTCCGGTATAGTCGTGAGACTGCCCGCGGTAATAGGGCAGACCGCTCAGCTTTTCAAAACAGGAGACATAAGTCTTTTTAAGATACTCTTCCTCATGGCGCTTGTTGTTGGGATAGTGGCTCTTGTCGTGTTCGTTGAGCAGGGGCAGAGAAGGGTTCCTGTACAATACGCGAAACGCATAGTCGGAAGGCGCATGTACGGCGGGCAGAGCACATACCTGCCGCTTAGAGTGGACCAGTCAGGCGTTATAGCCGTTATCTTCGCGGTATCGCTCATGATGTTCCCGAGAACTGTGGCTAATTTCTTGCCCAAGGGGAGTTTCCTGCAGGCTATAGTTAACTGGATGCAGCCCGGGACACCGCTTTATACCATACTTTATGGTGGTCTTATAGTATTTTTCTGCTATTTTTACACGGCCGTTACATTTAATCCGAACGATCTGGCGGAGAACATGAAGAAATTCGGAGGGTTCGTGCCCGGGATAAGGCCCGGTGCTCCGACCGCTGATTACATTGACAAGATCCTTACAAGGATAACCCTTGTGGGGGCGCTTTTTATTGTTTGCATAGCTATCATACCGGATTTCATATTCGGCGGTCTGGGGCTTGGTTTCTGGGGCAATATCTTCAGCGGTACCGCGATACTTATCGTTGTAGGTGTAGCTCTTGATACTATGGGGCAGATAGAAAGCCACCTTCTTATGCGTCACTACGACGGGTTTATGGGCAAGGGCAAATTGAAGGGCAGATATTTTAATATAAAATGATAGTTATAAAGTCCCCCCGTGAAATTGAAGAGATGCGAAAGAGTGCAAGGATCGTAGCTCAGGTGTCTCAGCGCTTAAGGGACGCGATTAAACCGGGAGTGAGCAGCAAGAAACTAGATGATATAGCAGTCGAGTGGATAAAGAAGTACGACGCGAAACCCGCGTTTTTAGGATACAGGGGATTCCCCGCCAGTGTATGCACCTCATTCAATGAGCAGGTCGTGCACGGGATACCGGGAGACAGGTTACTCCAAGACGGTGACATAATAAGCGTTGATGTCGGGGTGTTCTTCGAAGGGTTTTGCGGTGACATGGCGTTTACCGCGGGCGTCGGGAGCATTGACAATCAAAAAGAAAAACTTTTAAGAGTGACTGAGGATTCCCTGTACAAAGGAACCGAGAAGGCGCTTGCCTCGGGGCATCTGGGTGACATATCAAACGCCATCCAGACGTTTGTAGAGGGCCAGGGGTTTTCGGTTGTGCGGGATTTCGTAGGCCACGGCATAGGACGCGAGATGCACGAGGAGCCCCAGATACCCAACTTTGGTCCCCAAGGCAAAGGGCCGAAGCTCGAAGTGGGGATGGTGCTCGCACTTGAGCCAATGGTCAATATGGGCACCTGGCAGGTGAGGGTCCTGCCTGACGGCTGGACCGTGGTTACAGCAGACGGTAGCCTTTCATGTCACTTCGAACATATGATCGCGATTGGTGAAAATGGTCCGGAAATTCTGACCAAATTATAGGAAGAAGGTGTAGTATGCCTAAGAAAGATGCGATCGAGGTTGAAGGCACCATACTCGAAGCTCTGCCGAACGCAATGTTCAAGGTGGAAATTGAAAACGGTCACAAGGTGCTCGCGCACATCTCGGGGAAGATGAGAATGCACTTCATCAAGATACTTCCCGGTGACAAGGTGAAAGTCGAGCTATCCCCGTATGACCTTTCAAGGGGAAGGATAACCTACCGTTCCAAGTAGCACCTGTGTTGTAGCGAGTCTAGAGAGAAAAATATAAAAAAGGATACGCGCAAAATGAAGATAAGGGCATCAGTAAAACCCATGTGCAAGAAGTGCAAGATAATAAAAAGAAAAGGTATAGTAACGATTATATGCAGTAATCCCCGCCACAAGCAGAAGCAGGGATAAGAAGTATTTAATTTTGCATACACGAGATTTTATATGAGGAGGAGTACGAATGGCACGAATATCAGGTGTCGATTTACCGAAGAACAAGAAAGTTGAGATCGGTCTCACCTATATTTACGGTATCGGCAGAATCTCGGCACAGAAGATCCTGGAGGAGACAAACATAAATCCTAATACAAGGGTGAAGGATCTGACCGAAGAGGAAATAAATAAGCTTAGATCCGTGATACAGGCATCTTACCAGGTTGAGGGAACACTCAGACGAGAAGTAGCAATGAACGTGAAGCGCATGAGCGAAATAGGCTGCTATAGAGGAATTCGCCACAGGAAGAACCTGCCTGTCAGGGGTCAGAGAACACGTACCAACGCGAGAACCAAACGTGGCCTCAGGAAGACCGTGGGTGCCAGCAAAGTCAAGCCGCAGCAGGGTGCTCCGGCAAAGAAATAATAAAGCAATAACGATATAAGGAAGGGGTAGTTATTTATGGCTACAAAAGCAACTGCAAAGAAACAACCGAGTGCCAAAGCAGCACCAAAAACAAAGTCTAAGAGGAAGAAGAAAGCTTCCAAGGGAGTTGTTGTCGGAGTCGCTCACATAAAGGCAACGTTCAACAACACTATCATAAGTATAACAGATACCGCTGGAAACGTCATATCCTGGGCAAGCGCCGGAGAGCTTGGCTTCAAAGGCTCCAGGAAAGGTACGCCGTTCGCAGCTCAGATGGCAGCGGAGTCTGCTGCAAAGAAAGCGATGCAGCAGGGACTCAAGGAGGTTTCCGTACACGTTAAAGGCCCGGGTTCAGGAAGGGAAACAGCCATACGCTCGCTTCAGGCTGCCGGACTCGAGATAAGCTTGATAAAGGATGTAACCCCTATTCCACATAACGGATGTCGGGCGCCCAAACAGCGAAGGGTATAAATTTCAGTGCCGGACATCAAGATTTGTCTGGTTATGCAAGGAGGAGTAAAGCATTATGAACTTAAAAACTATCATAAGGCCTAAGAAGCTTGAGTGGGAGAAGGTAACCTCGGATAACACCTACGGGAAATTTATCGCCGAGCCATTTGAGCGCGGGTATGGACATACGATAGGCAACTCGCTGCGCAGGATACTGCTCTCAAGCCTGGACGGCGCAGCCGTAACAAGTGTGAAGATTGACAAGGTCCTGCAGGAGTTCTCCACTATAAAAGGCGTTGGGGAAGATGTGGTAGCTATTCTTCTTAACCTCAAGAGCCTTCGCCTTAAAATGTTCACAGACGGTCCGGAAACGCTCACTCTTAAATCCAATAAGGCGGGTAAGCTAAGAGCAAAGGATATCGAACCCAACAACAACATAGAGATACTCAATCCAGACCTTCATATAGCTACGCTTAGCTCATCAGGTAAGATTGACATGGTGATGGAAGTCAACAAGGGAAGGGGTTATGTGCCTGCCGAAAAAAACAAGAAGGAAGGCCAGCCGATAGGTGTCATACCTCTTGATGCAATATTTACCCCGGTTCATAAAGTGGCTTACACCGTAGAGAACGCGCGTATCGGCCAGGTGACAGATTATGATCGTCTGATCATGGAGATCTGGACTGATGGAAGTGTCGTGCCGGCGGATGCCCTCGCATACGCTGCCAAGATACAAAAGGATTTGCTTAACATATTCATTAATTTCGAGGAAGAGGAAGACGATACATCAAATGTACAGAAGGCGGAAGACAAGGAACATCAGAAGATCAAGGAACTTCTTATGCAGAGTGTTGATATAATAGAGCTCTCGGTCAGGTCTTCAAACTGCCTGCAGGTAGCGAAGATAAAGACACTGGGCGCTCTTGTGAGCAAAACCGAACAGGATCTTTTGAAAGTAAAGAACTTCGGTAAAAAGTCCCTCAACGAAATAGGGAAGAAGCTAAAAGAACTTGGGCTTTCCCTGGGGATGCAGATACCGAAATAAATAAAGGAGCACCAAATGGCAGAAGGGAAAAATGGCAGAAAACTTTCAAGGACCAAGGGACACAGGAAAGCCCTAATGTCCAATATGGCAACAAGCTTGCTTCAATATGAGCAGATAACCACCACGCAGGCAAAGGCTAAGGAGCTCCGGAAGGTAGTGGAGCGCTTGATAACCCTTTCAAAAAAAGGTGATCTCTCCTCCAGGCGCCTTGCATTACGCACTTTAAGGGATAAAAAAATACTGAAGAAGCTTTTTGATACGCTGGGAGAGAGGTTCAAGGAGAGAAAAGGTGGTTACACCAGCATAATAAAGATACCGCCGCGAAAAGGTGACGCGGCTCCGCAGGCTATTATAAGGTTACTCTAGAGCGATCTCTTAAAAGACGGTCGGGGAGGTGGCTGTGTTTAATTTTTTAAGTAAGCTCGGCTTTTTTTCAAATGACATAGGCATAGATCTGGGAACGGCTACGACACTTGTCTGTTTGAAAGGTAAAGGTATAATACTCAATGAACCTTCTGTTGTCGCCATAGACAAGGAGACACACGAGGTACTGGCGGTAGGCGATGAGGCAAAGAAGATGCTGGGGAGAACACCTGCCAACATCGTCGCTATAAGACCGCTTCGAAACGGTGTTATAGCGGACTTTGAGGTAACCCAGGAGATGATCAGGTATTTCATAAAAAAAGCCCACCAGCGAAGGAGTCTGCTGAGCCCGCGTACGGTAATAGGTGTACCGTCCGGTATCACGGGAGTGGAGAGAAGGGCTGTCAAGGAAGCCGCGCAGCAGGCAGGCGCGCGCGAGGTCTACCTGATAGAAGAGCCGATGGCGGCTGCCATAGGCGCCAACATCCCTGTGCAGGAACCCGCAGGCAGCATGATAGTTGACGTAGGCGGCGGCACGACAGAGGTTGCCGTCATAGCTCTTGGCGGAATGGTGGTAAGCAACTCCATCCGCGTGGCAGGCGATGAAATGGATGAAGCCATAATTGCTTATCTTAAGAAAAACTACAGCCTTGTTGTCGGGGAGAGAACCTCTGAGGAAGTCAAAATCCGTATAGGTTCTGTTTTTCCGCAGGAGCAGGAAGAAGTTCTTGAAGTTAAGGGAAGGAGTCTCAGGACCGGATTACCGGAGACAATAGAGATAACTTCCGAAGAAGTAAGAAATGCTCTCAATGAACCGGTCAAGCTGATAGTTGAGACCGTGAAATCCACACTGGAGCAGACTCCGCCAGAACTTTCAAGTGATATAATAGAACGCGGTATAGTGCTTGCCGGAGGAGGTTCGCTGCTGAGGGGATTTGACAGGCTTCTCAGCCAGGAAACAGGCTTGCCGGTAAATCTGGCGAGCGATCCTATGACCTGCGTCGTACGCGGTACCGAGATGTATCTGGAGGAAATAAGTCACCGTCCGAAGCTAAGGCGGCGTATGGTACAAAAAGAAAGATAGACAACACGTATGTCGTTCTTCTGGTATCAGCACAAAGTATCTATAATATTCGTTCTCCTGGCAGTTTTGTCAGTCGGGATGCTTACGTTTCCACAGGCTTCTTGTTTGAATAGAACAAGGAGCCTTTTTATTTATCTATTCGCTCCCTCGCAGGAGATAACCACAAAACTCGCACAGAACACGACTGGTTTCTGGGATAACATATCCGCCCTTGTCAATGCAAGAGAGGAGAACACAGAACTCCACGAGGCGATACAATTACTCAAGAACAATAACAACAAGCTCGAGGAAGACCTCAAGGAGTATGAGCGGCTTAAAAAACTCTTACAGCTAAAAGAATCTCTTCCTTACTCCACTACCGTGGCACGTGTTATAGCCCGCTCTCCCGGAGAGATATTCACAACGGTAATAATAGATAAAGGCAAAAAAGACGGCATAGGCGTAAATATGCCTGTCGTCTCCTACTACCTCGATACACAGGGTGTCGTGGGCAAGGTTTTACAGGTGACCAATGAGGCTTCAACGGTGCTTCTTTTGACAAATCCATTGAGCAAGATAAGCGCTGTAGTTAGCCGTACGCGCTTTGACGGGCTTATCGAGGGTATTGGGGAGTCCCAAAGATGCCTTCTTAACTATGTACCCATTCATGGTGACGTGAGACAGGGAGATGTAATAATAACATCGGGTAAGGGGAGCCTGTTCCCTGAGGGAATTCTCATAGGAAAAGTTAGAAACGTCAACATAAACGAAGGCGAGTTATACAAGTCCGCTGATGTTGAGCTGGTAATAGATCTTGGAAAGCTTGAGGAAGTGCTTGTTGTAAGAACAAAGTAAGGCGGTTTTGGATGAACATTATAATAGTCGGATTTATTCTCATCATAACGGTAATATTCCAGACAACGCTTGCCAGCTATCTGGCCCTTTTCGGGGTAAAGCCGGATATGCTTCTCATTATAGTGGTATACCTTGGTTTCAAACGCGGTCCCATGTTCGGGCAGATGGGCGGTTTCCTGAGCGGATTCATGGAGGATATGTTTACGGGAAACCTTATAGGCATAAATGCTCTAAGTAAAACGATAATAGGTAACCTCACCGGCCATCTCAAGGGGCAACTCGCTTTTGAGAATGCCGTGACCCAGATAGTAATGATAGCGGTTGCAACCGCCTGTCATGTGCTGGTGTCATTTTTCGCACAGGTCATCTTCACAAGCTATATACCTTCTATTCTTGCCACTATAAGATACACCGTTATTGCCTTCATCTACAACGGACTTCTGGCGGTACTTGTCTTTGCCATCCTTGACAGGATGGGAATGGCAAGAGGCGTCGAGCGGTAAAAGAAAGCGTAAAACATATTATGAAATCCATTCTAGAACAAAAACTGCGTCTTGTCCCGCAGCGTCTGATAGTATTCGCCATAATCATACTCATTGCGTTCTTCATAATGTTTGTGAGACTTTTTCAGCTCCAAATTATTAAAGGCGCAAGCTACAGGAAGGTAAGCGAGGAGAACAGGACACAGATAACATTCACCCAGGCCCCGCGTGGTAATATATTCGACAATGATGGCAAGCTCCTGGTGGGCAACAAGCCGTCGTTCACACTCACATTCACCCCTGATTTTTTCTCACGAGATCTTTCCATAAGCAGGGTTTCTGAGAAGCTTTCATATTTTCTTAAGACAGACTCCCAAAAACTCTTAAAAAACCTTGAGCAGGCAAATCTGTATCCTTTCAAGTCATCGCGCATAAAAACTGACATTGATCGCGATGTAGCATTCTATATCTCTGAGAGGCACAACGAGTTCCCGGGCTTCAGCATACAGGTCGAGCCCATACGCGATTACAAGTACCTCGACTTCGCCTCTCATGTTATAGGATATATGGGTGAGATCAGCAGGGACCAGATGTTCAAACTCGAAACAGAGATATACAGGATGGGTGACCTTATCGGCAAATCCGGTGTTGAACGGGTACACGATGCGCTTATCAGGGGCAAGGACGGAGGCACAGCCATAGAGGTAAGCGCGGCAGGAAAACAGGTGAGAGTGCTGCAGCACATAAATTCGCAGCGCGGCAACGATGTTATGCTGAGTATCGATTTTGAGTTGCAGAGAATAGCAGAAGAAGTCATGGGGAATAAGCATGGAAGTATAGTGTTCATAGATCCTTCATCAGGGGCCATACGAGCGCTTGTCAGCAAGCCTGATTTTGACCCCAATGTTTTCCTGAGGCCTCTTGAGAGTGAGCAGGCAAGGTATCTTTTAAGAAGTAATGATAAACCGCTCTTTAACCGCGCTACGCAGGCACAGTATGCACCAGGGTCTGTTTTTAAGATAATAACGGCGATAGCCGCCCTCGAGGAAGGTGTCCTTTCCCCGAAGGACACTTTTGAATGCACAGGCGAGTTCAAGGTAGGAAAGCAGGAGAGGATTTTCAGGTGCTGGAAGGAAGAAGGGCACAAGAAAGTGAACATGATAAAGGGTCTGGGTGAGTCCTGCGACGTCTATTTCTACAATGTAGGGCTAATGCTTAGCCGTGGTACGCTTCCGCGCTATGCACGCTATTTCGGTCTTGGAGACGAGACAGGGATAGATCTTCCGGGAGAGAAAAAAGGGATAGTGCCTGATCGGGCATGGAAGAAGAAACTTTTAAATGAAGGTTGGTGGGACGGGGACACTGTAAATATGTCCATAGGGCAAGGATACCTGTGGGTGACGCCTCTTCAGATGGCGAACCTTGTAGCTGCGGTCGCAAACGGCGGTGATGTATGGCAGCCGTATCTTGTTAAGGAAATAATTTCCCCAGATGGGAAAATACTCCAGGAGACAGAGCCTAAATTAAAAAGAAAGATCACTATTAAACCGGACACGTGGAAGGTAATAAAAGAAGGCATGAGGTATGCCGTTACAAAAGGCACCGCCCAGGCTGTCAATATGCGCAAGCTTCCTATTGCCGCCAAGACGGGTACAGCGGAGAACCCGCAAGGTGAGGACCACGCGTGGTTTGCGGGATATGCGCCGTTTGATAAGCCCGAGCTCGCGTTTGTCGTGTTCGTAGAGCACGGCGGGCATGGAGGAGTGGTCGCGGCTCCCATTGCAAGGGAGATCCTTGACAGGTATTACGGGTTAGAAGAGCAGAAAAAGGCAGTTGATACCAGAGAGGTAAGAGATTAATATGGCAAGGGTGGGAGAAACAAGCAGGTTTGATTATTTGTTGTTCGTGGCCATGATAGCAAGCTGTGTCATAGGCCTATCCATACTTGTATCATATATGTGGCGCACTGTGGTCGCTGGGTCCTACCTTTTCATATGGAAGCAGATGATAGCCTTCTCCATCGGACTTACGGGCGCTCTTCTTCTTGCATATGTTGACTACAGGCATCTTAAAAAATATGCCCCCATCATATATGTTGTATTTATGACCCTTCTTTTCCTTGTTCTTATCTTCGGTAAAGTGGCTCGCGGTGCGCGCAGCTGGTTCTCCATCGGGCCTTTCAGCTTCCAGCCCTCGGAGTTCATGGCACTGGCTTACATAATATTTCTTGCATGGTATATAGAGTTACAACAGAAGTGGGAAGGGATAAAGCAGTTCGCTGTATCCGGGTTGATAACCCTTCTTCCTATGGGGCTTATACTCCTTCAGCCTGACTTCGGAACGAGTCTTGTTTTTATAGCAATATTCTTGGGAATGGTATATCTTGGCGGCGCACAGTTAGGATATATATTATCTCTTGTAATAGCTGGCGCAATCGCGTCTTTTATCTCGCTCTTTTTGACATTCGCACAGCTAAAATACACGGTACCCGGAAGTCATAGGCTGGGAAATGCAATAGCGGCTACTTTCAGCAGTAACAATAATATTATAACTTTCCTTTTCGTTGTATTTCTTGTTCTTGTGCTTTGTTATTTTGCCATAAGAAAATTCTACAGGAACTTTTCCTTCGCAAATGTAGTCTATGCTTTTGTCCCCATTCTCCTGGGTGTTATGGGGGCAACGGGAATACAGGGTTTTCTGAAAGGCTACCAGAGGCAAAGACTCATAGCATTTCTTGAGCCGACTCTTGATCCGCTTGGTGTGGGATACAATATCATCCAGTCCAAGATAGCCATAGGCTCAGGCAAGTTCCTGGGCAAAGGCATACTGTCTGGCACGCAGAGTCAGCTGGGCTTTCTTCCTGAGCAGCACACGGATTTCATATTCGCCGTAATAGGTGAGGAACTGGGCTTCGTGGGCGCGGGTCTTGTGCTATTCCTGCTCTGCCTTATAATATGGCGTGGTATAGTCATATCCACACAGGCAAGGGATACTTTTGGAGGTCTTCTTGCAGCAGGAATAGTGTGCATGTTCGCATTTCATGCGGTGATAAATATAGGGATGGTCATGGGCATAATGCCCGTCGTGGGGGTACCGCTTCCGCTTATAAGCTACGGGGGTTCATCCCTAATAGCCCATATGCTTGCTATAGGTGTACTTTTAAGTGTGTCATACAGGCGGTATATGTACTAAAATAATTATTGACTTATTTCTATCGATATAATATAATATATAACTCAATATAGAAAATAAATAAAACAGTCTTTGATAGTGGTATTCTTTATATACCGTCTTTTTATAAGTACATCAGGGTCTGTTAACTAAAGGAGGAGAAAGGGCAATGGCAACAAAAGTAGGTATTAATGGTTTTGGAAGAATAGGAAGGCTGGTTTTCAAGGCAGGGCTCAAATCAAAAGAGATTGATATTGTAGCGGTAAATGACATTACCGATGCAAAGACACTTGCGCATCTTTTCAAATACGATTCCACGTTCGGCATATACCCGGGCACGGTCGAGGCAAAAGAAGGCGCTATCGTGGTTGACGGCAAAGAGATCAAGGTTCTCTCGGAGAGAGACCCCGGCAAGCTTCCCTGGAAGGAACTGGGAGTAGAGGTGGCCGTGGAGTCAACCGGCATATTCAGGGACAGGGAGAGAGCTTCTCTTCACCTTAAGGCAGGCGCGAAGAAAGTCATTATCTCGGCTCCCGCAAAGGATGAGGACATAACAATTGTTCTGGGCGTAAACGAGGATAAGTACGACGGGGCAAAGCATAACATCATATCAAACGCATCCTGCACCACCAACTGCCTCGGGCCGGTTGCAAAGGTCATTCTTGACAATTTCGGGATCACCAAGGGCCTGATGACAACCATACATTCATATACCAACGATCAGGTAGTTGTAGACGCTCCACACAAGGACCTCAGAAGGGCAAGGGCTGCTGCGGTTTCGATGATACCGACAACAACGGGTGCTGCAAAGGCAATCGGCCTTGTTATCCCTGAGCTCAAAGGAAAGATGGACGGTCTTGCTATCCGCGTTCCTACACCTAACGTTTCGCTGGTTGATCTGGTGTTAAACACGGAAAAGGATGTCACAGTTGAGGCGGTTAACGGGGCACTCAAGAAAGCAGCAGAGGGGAAGCTCTCCAGGTATCTTGCTTACTGCGATGAGCCTTTAGTTTCCAAGGACTTCAACGGCAATCCTATCTCTTCTATAGTTGATGCGAGTTGTACAAAGGTTATTGGCAAGAACCTGGTAAAGATCCTTTCGTGGTATGATAACGAATGGGCATACAGCTGCAGGGTGATTGACCTCATCGAATACATCATTAAGAAAAAATAATGGGAGGCGATTTTGTTGAATAAAATTTCCATTACGGATGTAGACCTTGCCGGTAAAAAGGTGCTGGTACGCGTTGATTTCAACGTGCCTCTTAACGAGAAACATAAAATAACAGATGATACGAGGATACGCGCGACTTTTCCCACTATAAAGCATCTCCTGAAGAACAAGTGCAAGATTATCCTGATGTCGCATCTGGGCAGGCCGAAGGGAAAAGTCGTTCCCGAGCTGAGCCTTATGCCTGTAGCGATAAAGCTGTCTAATATTCTCAAAGGCTTTCACCCGGTATTCATGGCACGCGACTGCATAGGACCTATGGTGGAAAAGATGGCCGCTAATATGAGGCCGTCATCAATTCTTCTTCTTGAGAACCTTAGATTCCATCCCGAGGAAGAGAAGAACGATCAGGATTTCGCCAGGAAGCTCGCATCTCTTGCTGAGTTCTTTGTGCAGGACGCCTTCGGCACACTGCACAGGGCGCATGCCTCAACAGCCGGAGTTACAAATTTTCTGCCAAGTGCCTGCGGGTTTCTGGTAAAGAAAGAAATAGATTACCTGGGAAGCGCACTTGATAAACCGCAGAAGCCGTTTCTTGCTATACTCGGCGGAGCCAAGGTTTCAGGGAAGATAGATGTAATAGAGAATCTGCTGAACAAGGTCAATACTGTTGCTATAGGCGGGGCGATGGCTTACACATTCCTCAAGGCCGAAGGAATTAACGTAGGATCAAGCAGGGTAGAGGAAGATAAGGTTGACCTTGCCAAGGATATATTAAAAAGAGCGAGTGAGAAGAAAGTGACAATGCTTATCCCGTGCGACCATGTCGTAACACAGAAAATTGACGGGAGTTCCGAGTCAAAAGTTGTCGGCACGGATATTCCGGAAGGATGGATAGGCGTTGATATAGGACCTCTCACGAGCGACAGGTATGAAGGTGCGATCAAGGCATCCAAGACAATCGTTTGGAACGGTCCCATGGGAATATTCGAGGTTGATAAATTTTCGGAAGGTACCATGAAAATCGCAAGACAGCTTGCCGATGCAACAAAGACAGGGGCCACCACCATTATAGGTGGGGGTGATTCTGTAGCGGCAGTATCAAAGGCGAGTGTTACTGATAAGATGAGCCATATATCCACCGGCGGCGGAGCGTCACTGGAGTTTCTTGAGGGTAAGCAGCTTCCGGGTATAGTCGCCATCAAGGACAAGGAGTAAAATATGATAACGATTCTAACAATCCTTCACGTTTGCGTGAGTATATTTCTGGTGCTTGTAGTACTTCTGCAGGCGGGAAAGGGCGCAAGTCTTTCCGGCCTTTTCGGCGGAGGCGGGGGAGAGGCCATATTCGGCGGGGGCGGAGGGGATATTTTTCTCAAGAAGATGACCACCGTTCTGGTTGTCCTGTTTATGGTAACGTCTCTTACGCTTGCTATAATGTCATCGCGCTCACGGACTATCGTCACATCAGAGCCGGCCAAAGAGGCCCCGCAGAATCCGGCGCCTCAGGAAGCAGCTCCTTCTTTACCATCGGGAGCGCCTGCACCGGCTGAAGGCGGAAAATAAAAAATATGCTGGGGTGGCGGAATTGGCATACGCGCACGTTTGAGGGGCGTGTGGAGAAATCCTTGCGGGTTCAAGTCCCGCTCCCAGCACCATATTTATAATCAGGACGCGGGAGTAGTTCAGTTGGTAGAACGTTTGCTTGCCAAGCAAAAGGTCGCGGGTTCGAGACCCGTCTCCCGCTCCATTTATTGTGTGGCGCGGTACCCAAGTGGCAAGGGAGCGGTCTGCAAAACCGCGATGCGTCGGTTCGAATCCGACCCGCGCCTTAGAGATTTTAGTGGGCGGTTAGCTCAGCTGGTTAGAGTACTACGTTGACATCGTAGGGGTCACTGGTTCAAATCCAGTACCGCCCACCAGTAAATAAAAAATAATAGGGGGATTCATGTATACAATGACTCTCGGTGACAGGTATGTGAGGGCGCGCTATATGTTCTTCAAATGGCGTTACAGTTTAACTATTGCCAACAAAATTGCTCTGGCATTAGGGATGGCATGTCTGACAGGACTGGTGGCACAGATAAGAATGGTCCTTCCCTGGACTCCCGTGCCTATTACAGGACAGACTTTCGCGGTGCTTTTAGCGGGAGTACTTCTGGGAAGGTCGTGGGGCGGAATAAGCCAGGCTGTATATGTAATAATCGGGGTGGCAGGTGTTCCGTGGTTTGCCGGGTGGACCGGTGGTTCAGGTGCTCTTTTTGGGCCCAGCGGCGGGTATATGATAGGGTTTATCCTTGCAGCTCTTTTTCTTGGTCATTTTACCGACCAATATATAAAGGCAAGGAATTTCCGTTCGTTGCTTATACTGATGTTCTTGGCAAATTTCGTCCTGATACATGTTCCCGGATTATTGCAACTGGGTCTTTGGCTGCGTCTTGTTAAAGGTTCGCCTGTTAGTCTGTGGGGAATTCTCATGATGGGGACGATCCCGTTTATTATTGGTGATATTACCAAGATATTTGCAGCTGCGACATTGGCCAACGCGCTTACTACCAAGAAAGCTTTTAATGGTGAAGTAGATGCCCCCAGGACAGGAAAATAAAAGAGCCCTCAAGGTCCGAGCGCATCATCTCCTGTGTATGCAGGGTTTTCAGGGATACGGATACAACAGGGAGTTTGTAGGTAACATTAAAAAAGTAATTGAAAATATAAAGTCAGGTACTTCTCTTAATGTAGAAGTGGTTGACGAGTGCGATGACATATGTTCTGCTTGCATGCACACCAAAGAGGGAATATGCGCCAAGAAACCAGGCTATAACAAAAAGATCCAGGACACCGACAGAAGGGTCCTGGAAAAACTGGGCCTGGTAAAAGGGGCAAGGATAAAAGCAGAAGGTATATTTTCCTTTGTAAATAAAAATTTTGAAAATATTTCAGATACTGAGAATATATGCACTGAATGCGAATGGAAGAAAAAATGTCTTTGGTTCTCTTCCCGAGGTAATAAATGAGCAAGAATAAAGAAGAAATAAATGTTGAAGTCCTGCGTCACTCCGCAAGCCATGTAATGGCCTACGCGGTAAAGGAGCTCTTCGGCGATGTGAAGCTCGGGATAGGGCCTGCCATAGAGAACGGCTTCTATTATGACTTCGAGAAAAAAGAACCGTTCACCCCGGAAGACCTGGAAAAAATAGAAAAGAAGATGAGGTATATCGTAAAATCCGGCCACAAGTTCGAGCGCATGGAAATGAAGAAGAACGAGGCCAGGAAGTTTCTCCAGGAACAGGGCGAGAAATACAAGCTCGAGCTTCTTGAAGATATTGCCGATGATACGGTGAGTTTCTACAAGAGCGGGGATTTTATTGACATGTGCAGAGGACCTCATATAGCGTCCCCCGGGAAGTTGAAATACTTCAAGCTCTTGAGCATAGCAGGCGCCTACTGGAAGGGTGATGAGAAGAGACAGATGCTGCAGAGGATATACGGCACTGCGTTTAATACAAAAGAAGAGCTTGATAATTACTTATACGTGCTTGAGGAAGCAAAAAAGAGGGATCACAGGAAGATAGGAAAAGACCTGGATCTTTTCAGTATACATAACGAAGCCGGAGCCGGCCTCGTGTTCTGGCATCCCAAGGGTGCCATGATAAGAAAGGTGATAGAGGACTTCTACAAGGAAGCGCATCTGAAGAAGGGATACCAGTTCGTTCATATCCCTCATGTCGCAAAAGTAGACCTCTGGAAAACCTCGGGGCACTGGGATTTCTACAGGGAGAACATGTACTCCCCGATGGATATAGATGACCAGGAATATATTATAAAGCCGATGAACTGTCCCGGTCATATCCTGATGTACAAGAACACCAAGCACAGCTACAGGGAGCTGCCTATAAGATGGGCGGAGTTCGGAACGGTCTACCGCTACGAGAAGAGCGGCGTGCTTCACGGGCTCATGAGGGTCAGGGGCTTCACACAGGATGATGCCCACATATTCTGCAGGCTGGACCAGCTCGAGGATGAGCTCACAAAGCTAATTGACATGGTCCTTTTTATCCTAAGAACCTTCGGGTTCAAGGATTTCGATGTATATCTTAGCACGAGACCGGAAAAATTCGTTGGAACTATAGAGAACTGGGACAGGGCCCAGGAGGCCTTAAAGAAGGCTCTTGAGAGAACCAAGCTTGCCTACGAGGTGGACCCGGGTGAAGGTGTTTTTTACGGCCCCAAGGTCGATATAAAGATAAAAGACTGCCTCGGAAGAGCCTGGCAGTGCTCCACGATACAGGTGGATTTCAACCTGCCTGAGAGATTCGAGGTAAACTACACAGGAGAGGATAACAGCGAACACCAGGCGATAATGATACACAGGGCTCTCATGGGTTCGCTCGAGAGGTTCTTCGGGGTTCTGATAGAGCATTACGCTGGTGCTTTCCCCACATGGCTTGCACCTGTTCAGGCACTGGTCATGACCATAACCGACAAGCAGAAAGACTATGCTCGGGGGGTACTGGATAAGCTCCTTGAGTCAGGCTTGCGCGCTGAAGCAGATCTGCGCAATGAAAAGATAGGCTTCAAAATAAGAGAAGCCCAGCTTCAAAAGATACCCTATATGTTCGTCATAGGAGCGAGGGAAGCCGAAAAGGGTGAGGTTGCCGTCAGGAAAAGAACAGGTGAGGACCTGGGCGCCATGAGCATAGAAAATGCCGCAAAACTCGTCATTGAGGAAGCTGATAAAAAGGCTTGACAAGACGATGATATATGGTATAGTTATATAAGTTAAATAAAGCAGAAGTCACTAAAGTACTTCTCACCTTAAGCCTTTGAATATCCTTTGAGCGAAAAGGTTATCCGGATTCGATAATAGAAATGGATAGCGCACGCAGAGGCTATCCATTATTTTTTTTATAATATACTAACATATCAGCTGTATGAAAGGGAGGGATAATTATCAGAGGAAAAAAAGATGAATCAAGAATGAACGAGTCAATCAGGGCTTCTGAGGTAAGGCTAATTGGGGAGGACGGATCACAGAAGGGTGTTGTAAGCATCAAAGAGGCGCTCGAACAAGCACAGAGTGTGGACCTTGACCTGGTCGAGATATCACCTGACGCGAAACCGCCGGTA
Organism: bacterium; assembly: GCA_043821115.1. Taxonomy (GTDB): domain Bacteria; phylum CAYTYR01; class UBA6262; order DAOVJB01; family DAOVJB01; genus JBDRDD01. Next base: position 26,037 of record JBDRDD010000017.1, read on the forward strand.
TGCAGGATAATGGACTACAGCAAGTTCAAGTACCAGCAGGAGAAGAAGCAGCGCGAAGCCAGAAAGAGCCACAAGCAGGTGCACATGAAAGAGATTAAAATACGTCCGAAGATAGGCGAGCATGATCTCATGTTCAAGGTGAACCACATCAGGGAATTTCTCGAGCACGGGGACAGGGTAAAAGTTACCATGGTTTTCAGGGGCAGGGAGCGTTCCCACACGGAACTTGGTGCTAATATTCTTGCAAATATCCAGGAAGAGTTCAGGGAGCTTGCAACCATCGAGCAGAAGCCGAAGATGATGGGAAGCAGCATGATAATGCTGATGGTGCCCATAAAGAAGTAATAGCACCCGTTTATATAAACCTAAGCCAGAAACGTACGAGAATGTTTGAAAGGAGAGTACTATGCCCAAGATGAAGACGCATAGCGGTACGAAGAAACGCTTTAAGCTTACCGCTAAGGGGAAGGTAAAGAGGAAAAAGGCTTTCGCCAGGCACATATTGAGCAAGAAGAAATCAGGCCGTCTCAGGAAGCTAAGAAAAGCAGGCACGCTTAATCTTACAGACACTAAGACCATTAAAAAGCTGCTGCCATACGCTTAAACAACAACAATTATCTAAGGAGGAATAATGCCACGAGTTAAAGGTGGGGTGACCACCAGGCGCTGGAAAAAGAAAATATTCAAAAGGGCAAAAGGCTTCCGGTTAGGGAAGAAGAACCTGTACCGGCATGCCGCCGAACAGGTGGATAAAAGCCTTAACTATGCCTACCGTGACAGAAGGGTGAAAAAGAGGGATTTTAGGAAGCTCTGGATCACCAGGATTAACGCCGAGGCGAGGGTACACGGCCTTTCCTACAGCCGTTTCATTAACGGTTTGAAGCGTGCGAACATAGAGATCGACAGGAAGATACTTGCGGATCTCGCGGTAAACGACGTGAAGGCATTTTCTCAGCTTGCAAGCATTGCAAAAGGGCAGAACTAAAAAACTATGACTACAAAGCATAGTCCCTTAAAAAGAAAATTCAGTTTTTCGCCCGCACAGGTGCTTGTGATGGGGTTTGCTTCTATAATACTTGTGGGGACGATACTGCTGAGCCTTCCCATATCCGTGGCGCAGGGCAGATCACCGCATATAATAGATTCGCTTTTTACGGCGACATCGGCTGTATGCGTTACCGGCCTTATAGTTGCGGACACGGGCAAGGATTTTTCATATTTCGGCCAAGGCGTGATACTAATACTGCTTCAGATAGGCGGGCTAGGGTACATGACTATGGCCACGCTGACAGCTCTCTTCGTGGGAAAGCGTATCACTCTCAAGGACAGGATAGTCATGCAGGAGGCCCTTAACCAGTTCAACCTGAGGGGTCTTGTAAGGTTCACGTTGTACATAGTCAAGATAACACTTATTTTCGAGGTAATAGGCGCTGTTATTCTATCGGCGCACTGGATGAAGGTATACTCACCGCTTAAAGCTATATACTACGGCATCTTCCACTCGGTGAGCGCCTTCTGTAACGCGGGTTTCAGCCTTTTTACGACAAACCTGGGAGCTTTCACCAAGGATCCTGTTGTGGTGCTGGTGGTGAGCACTCTCTTCATTATAGGTGGTATAGGATATATAGTTGTAAGCGACCTTTACATGTACAGGAAGACAAGGCGCCTGCTTACCCATACAAAGTTCGCTCTTAGCATAACGGCGGGGCTCATATTGATAGGTACCGCAGTAATGTTCGTGCTGGAGTACAAGAATCCTGCAACGCTGGGGAACCTGAGTTTACCCCATAAGCTTCTGGCCTCGTATTTCCAGGCGGTTACAGCAAGAACAGCGGGGTTCAACACGCTTAATATATCATCGTTCACGGTGCCGGCTCTGTTTCTTTTGGTGATGCTCATGTTTATAGGAGCTTCCCCCGGAGGTACGGGCGGAGGTATCAAGACCACCACATTTGGTACGGTCGTTGCGGATATATGGGCCACACTTCGCGGTAAAAGGGAAGTCAACGTGTTCAAGAGAAGAATCAACCAGGATGCAATTCGCAAGGCATTCACAGTGCTTTTCATGGGAATAGCGCTTGTTGTTCTTGTCACGATGCTTCTTCTTATGATAGAAAAGAAGGAGCTTGTGAGGACACTTTTTGAGGTTATATCTGCCTTTGGTACAGTCGGGCTTTCCGCTGCCAAGGGTATTTCACTCAGCCTCTCGTCAACATTTTCAGCAGCAGGCAAACTCCTCATTATCATAACCATGTTCGTCGGGCGTCTGGGTCCCCTGACTCTTGGAATGGCGGTCATACAGGGAGATGAGAAGACCAACTACAAATATGCTGAGGAACGGGTACTGATAGGATAGACAAGGAGGATTTTATGCGTCAATTCGTTGTAATTGGAATAGGGCAGTTCGGATTCAGCGTAGCAAACACTCTTTCTGAGAATAAGTGCCAGGTGCTTGCCATAGATATGGATGAGGTTCAGGTGGAGTCGGTGAGCAACATGGTGACCCATGCCGTGCAGGCGGACGCGACAGACGAGAAGACCCTGAGGGCGCTCGAGGTAGAACAGATGGATGTCGGGATAGTTTGCCTCGGGAGCGTGGAGGCAAGCGTGCTGGTGAGCCTTCTTTTGAAGGAGATGGGTGTAAAGACAGTAGTCACTAAGGCCCTGACCCCGCTTCACGCAAAGGTTCTTAGAAAGGTCGGAGTGGACAGGATAATCTTCCCGGAGAGGGATATGGGTTTGCGCGTGGCCGAGAGCCTTATATCACCGAACATCCTTGAGCACGTGGAGCTTTCAGCAAACCACAGCGTGGTGGAAATAGTAGCCCCGCCTGAGTTTGCGGGAAAGACCTTAAAGCAGATAAACGTAAGGGCAAAGTACGGTGTTAACGTAATAGCTATAAAAAGGAAACTTCCTTCTCTTAGCGAGTCGGGGGACACCGAGATAAAGGAAGAAATAAACATTTCTCCAGAGGCAGACGATGAGGTCAACGAGGGTGACGGTCTCTTGATAGTTGGTCTGGCAAAGGACATAGAGAAAATCAGAGCACTCTAGGCAATTTTCATATACAAGGAGTAAGAGATGCCAGATAAAAACGGGAACGGCAAGGAAACTAAAAAGAACGATTTTTCAGAGGTTGAAGAGGATTTAAAGGATAAAGAGCAGGACTTAATCGAGATGGGCAAGTTCTATTTTCTCAATAATAAGTACGATGAGGCCATAGGCGAGTTAAAGAAAGCCGCTAACCTTAATCCGAAGAATCCGGATATTTACTATAACCTCGGGATAATCTACGAGACCAAGAACATGCAGCAGGAAGCCAGGGAGATGTTTACAAAAACGCTCGAACTAAACGAAAAACATCAGCTCGCGCAAGAACATCTTGACAAGCTTATAGGAACATAGAAATATAAGCAGGGTGCAACAAATTGAAGAAGAACCTCAAGAGGGTAAAAAAACTAAAAAGCAGGAAGCACCGGCAAGAGAGTGATAGGTTTATTGTTGAAGGCATCAGGAACACCGAGGAAGCCTTGAAATCTTCTGTTCGCGTGGAGAGCATTCTCTATACAAAGAAACTCTTGTCTACTGATAGGGGAAAAGAGCTTCACGCTAAGATAAAGAAAACGCGTATTGAGTTAAAGTGCATAACCGACCTGGAGTTGGCGAAGCTTTGCTCAGCCGCGACCCCGCAGGGAGTTCTCGCGGTATGCGAGAAACTCCAACACGATCTTTTCAGTCTTATGAGGCAAATAAAGAGCCCTATCGTCGTGCTTGATGGCATACAGGACCCGGGTAACCTGGGTACTATAATACGCACTGCGGACGCGGCAGGTGCTGGCGCTATCATAGCAGGCAAGGGCACAGTTGACATGTATAATCCTAAGGTACTCAGTGCCTCAATGGGGTCCATCATGCACATACCGGTCGTGTACGTAGAGGATCTGGCCGGTGCGCTCAATGCTCTAAAATTACACCACTACCGTGTAATAGCTTGTGATGCGCACGGTAGTAAGAAATACACGGAGTGTTTTGTAAATGAACCTTTGGCAATAGTCCTGGGTAATGAGGGTTCCGGGCTCCACAAGGAAATATTTGCCATGGCGGATGAAGTGGTTAGTATTCCCATAGAAGGCAGGGCGGAATCCCTTAACGTTGGCGTCACATGCGGTATTATACTCTATCACATGATAAGTACAAGAGGTGGTTCGAGTGGATAAAAAAACTTTACAGGCACTTCAGGACGAAGTAAAGAAAGACGTCAATAATACGAGGGACCTCAAAACACTCGAAAGCTTGCGCGTAAAGTACCTGGGTAAAAAAGGCACGGTAACTAGTCTCTTAAAGGAATTAAAAGATGTACCTGGTGACCAAAGGGCCCATGTGGGGAAACTCCTGAACATCATCAAGCAGGAAACGGCCGCCCTTATAAAAGAAAAAGAAGACAAGCTGAAAAAGAATTCCATGGGTAACAAAGTTAAAGAGGAGTCCGTTGACATAACTCTTCCCGGCAGGTCTTTAGGTACGGGAAAGCTTCATATATTAACCCAGGTTTTAGAACAGATAAAAGATATATTTATACGCATGGGTTTTGCCGTGTCGGAAGGCCCGGAGATAGAGACCGATTACTACAATTTTGAGGCTCTTAACATGAAGCCGGATCATCCGGCAAGGGACATGTGGAGCACACTCTATATAAACACCTCAGATAACACGCTTCTTAGAACACACACATCACCTGTTCAGATACGAGTCATGGAAAAACAGGAGCCACCTGTGAGGATAATAGCTCCGGGTAAGGTATACCGTCATGACCTTGATATTTCCCATGCCCCTATGTTCCACCAGGTGGAGGGATTGTGGGTGGACAAGAACGTTAGCTTCAGCGACCTGAAGGGAACGCTGAGTCTTTTCTTGAAGCAGATGTTCGCTTCGGACATAGGGATAAGGTTTAGGCCGAGCTTTTTCCCATTCACGGAACCAAGCGTTGAGGTTGATATAGGATGTGTAATATGCAAGGGGCAGGGTTGCAGGGTCTGCAAAGGTACAGGATGGCTGGAAATTCTCGGTGCCGGCATGGTAAACCCGAATGTTCTTAAAAACGTTGGATATGATCCCGAGGAGTTCGTGGGTTATGCGTTCGGCATGGGTGTTGAGAGAATAGCAATGCTCTCGTGCGGCATAGATGACATAAGGCTTTTTTTCGAGAACGATCTGCGGTTCCTGAAGCAGTTTTAGGGGCCTCCTCAAAAGCGAGGTAGCAAATGAAAGTTTCTCTGAACATTCTCAAGGAATTTGTTGATATAAATATTTCACCCCGGGACCTGGCGGACAAGCTTACCATGGCAGGTCTTGAGGTAGGAGTCATAAAAAATGTGGGCAAAGATATCAGCGGTGTGGTTATAGCCGAGGTGCTGAGCGTTGATCCCCATCCTAACGCTGATAAGCTAACTTATTGCAAGGTATCAACAGGCAAACAAGAATTAAACATAGTCTGCGGCGCAAAGAACATCAAGGCAGGCGACAAGGTGCCCCTGGCCGTCTCCGGCGCAACTCTTCCCGGAGGTGTTAAGATAAAGGATACCTCCATTCGCGGTGCCGAATCGCAGGGTATGATGTGCTCCGAGGTGGAGCTTGGCCTGGGAGATGACAAGAGCGGCATACTTATACTCGAAGCCGACGCCTCTGTAGGCGATGATTTCAAGAAGGCTCTCGGCATAGATGATGTAATACTTGATATTGACCTTACCCCAAACAGGGGTGACTGCCTGAGCGTTCTGGGCATTGCAAGGGAAGTCTCAGCCATACTTGATGTGCCCCTTAAGCTTCCTGATTCCCCTATCAGGGAATCAGCCAGGAAAGCATCAGATATTGCTGCAATAGAGATACAGGAACCCGCGCTCTGCTCGCGTTACAGCAGCCGCATAATAGAAGGTGTTAAAATAGCGCCTTCGCCTCTTAGTCTTCAGTATCGACTTAAATCCATGGATATAAGACCCATAAACAATATTGTTGACATAACAAATCTTGTCCTGCTTGAGCTTGGTCATCCGCTTCATGCGTTCGACTACGATCTTATAAAAGGCAAAAAAATCGTGGTGCGTTGTGCACAAAAAAATGAAAAGATAAAAACACTCGATGAAGTTCAGCGTAAACTCGATGAAACAGTACTTGTCATAGCGGATGAAAAGGACCCGGTCGCTCTTGCGGGCATAATGGGAGGGTTTGAGTCAAGCGTTACCGAATCCACCAAGAACGTTCTTCTTGAGAGTGCTTATTTTAATCCCATGAGCATACGCCGCTCAGCGAAGAAACTTGATCTTGCCACAGAGGCATCCTATCGCTTCGAGAGAGGCGTTGATATGAATAACCTTGTTGTTGCGCTTGCGAGAACAACTTCACTCATACAAGAGTACTGCGGCGGCGAAGTGGCAAAAGGTATGATAGACGTATATCCGTCCAAGCTTAAGAGCTCCCAGATACTCTTCAGGCCCCAGCGCTCTAACAAAGTGCTTGGTATAGAGGTTCCCAACCAAGAGGCAGAAGCCATACTCAAGCGCCTTGGTTTCGAAATTTCCTACCAGGTATCGGGTTCAAAGGAAGTTCTCTGCAGAGAGGATATGCTACCGGAGAGTATAGTTGTGACTGTTCCCGCTCACAGAAATGATATAACAGAGGAGATAGATCTTATAGAGGAAGTGGCCCGCATCTACGGCTACGACAAGATAAGGGCGGCAAAACCATACTGGCAGCCTCCCGAGCAGGCGCTTGATACGGAAGCACTCATAGAGAAAAAAATGAAGGATGCTCTTGTAAATAAAGGTTTTTACGAGGTGATAAACTTCTCCTTCATGAACGAGGAAGTATTAGACAGGCTCCAGCTTCCGGTATCTGATCCGAGGCGAAAATATGTCTCGATAGAAAATCCCCTTTCAGCTGAGATGGGTCTTATGCGCTCGACACTCTTGGGCAGCATAATCGAGAACATATCAAGAAACAAAAGATACAACATAGACAACATCAAGATCTTCGAGGTCAGCAGGGTCTTCATCCCGAAAAAAGGCGATGTTCTGCCTGTTGAGAAAAATATGATAGCCGGTTCAATTTGCGGTCAGGAAGAGGCTTCCGGCTGGTCGAAAAAGCCTCAGAACGTGGATTTCTTCTACCTCTCTGGTATCATAGAAGTAATACTTGGGCTTTGCGGTATATCCAGGGGCAGCGGAAAGTCAGGCGCGTATGTGCTGGAGCGCTCAAAGGAACCCATGTACCATCCCGGCCGTAGCGCGGATGTAAAAATGGACGGTAAATGTGTAGGTAGTTTCGGGGAGCTGACTCAGAATGTACTTGATGCTTTCGACATTGCCGATCCTGTATATACTTTTGAACTGGACCTTAATGCTATACTGAAGCGTGTCAGCCTCTCTAAGACATACACCCCGCTTTCAAAATATCCGGCTGTAACCAGGGATATAGCTTTTCTCTTAGAAAGCGATGTTTCCTCCAGAGACATTGTCGAGCTCATAAAGAAGAAGGGCGGGGAGTTTTTAAGGGATGTAAAGCTCTTTGATGTGTACAAGGGAGAGCAGGTCAAGAGCGGATATAAGAGTATGGCCTATTCGCTTGTATACCAGTCGAACCAGAGAACACTTACAGATGAGGAAGTCAATAAGGTCCATGCCGAGATTGCAGATCAACTCCAGAAGAAGCTGGGAGCCCAGATAAGGGATAAGTAAATCCTCACCAGGCGGGTATTGGCGATGAACAGTTTACACGCTCTTGAGAAGGAGTTTGATAAGGCGATAGTGGTGATAAAGAGGCTCAAGGCCCAGAAACGCGAGCTCTCGGGTCGCATAAGGGAACTAGAGGTTTCCCTCAAGGAAGTGAGTCAGCTGAGATCCCAAAATAGTGCTTGGCAAAAAGACAAAAATGTGATAAAATTGAAAATAGAAAAGATATTGAAAAATCTAGAGGTGTTTAAGTAGATATAAGGGGCACGTGAGATGTCCATAGAGAATGAAGATGTAATAGTAAAGATATTCGGAAATGAATTCTGTATTAAGGGGGATAGAAAATACATTCAAAAGTTGGCTCAATATGTTGATAATAAAATGAGGGAAATAGATTCAACCGCACCATTCGGGTCTTCTACCAAGGTTGCGATTTACACATCTTTCCAGATCGCAAATGAACTGTTCCAACAGGAAAAAGAACTGGAGAACATAGAGGAAAAAATCGGGAAAAAGACCAGTAAAATGGTTAAAATACTCCAAGAGGCGCTTAAAGACTAAAAATGACACACTTGACACAGATCACACTTACTGCAAAGCGTGAAAAATGCACGAGAGGTTATTCGTGCAAAAGCAGTATTGCATTTGATACAATGACCACCCTAATATGCAAGGGAATATCCCTGCCTTGTTAGTGATGCCCTGACATTTTTGAGCCGACACTTTTATCAATGGGAATCCGAATTGAGTACGCCAAGGCGTATTCAATAGGTTACCCACTTAATTTGAGTGGCGCAAAATATCAGTGCACACGGCACAGGCGGGGTTTTTTTATTTGGATAAGAAGGCTTGGTATGGATCTTTTTACAAAAGACGAAGAAAAACAAAAAATTGAGGGCATCCCTCTTGCAAGGCGCATGTGCCCTGTCAATTTCGATGAGTTCGTGGGACAGGAGCATATACTGGGCCAAGGCAACCTCCTCAGGCGCCTGGTAGAGACCGACAGGGTTGTTTCCATCATACTCTACGGGCCTCCAGGCTGTGGGAAGAACGCCATAGCGCATATTATCGCACAGAAGACTGAGTCCCATTTTGAGTCTCTAAATGCGGTGACCTGCGGTGTGGCGGATGTAAGAAGGGTGATAGAGGCCGCCTCACAGCGCAGGAGCCTTTACTCCAAGAGGACAATATTACTGGTTGACGAGATACACCACTTCAACAAAACTCAGCAGGACGCACTGCTGCCTGACGTGGAAAGGGGGACAGTAACTTTAATCGGTATTACAACGGAAAATCCGTACTTTTACGTAAACAGTGCCCTTATCTCCCGCTCACAGGTGTTTGAGCTTAAAACACTTGGCGAGGAGGAACTGAAAACCGTAATGAGAAGGGCAATAAAGGATAAAGAACGAGGTTTCGGTAAATTAAAGATAACGATGCAAGGCGACGCTCTTTCGCACATCGCCCGTATATCAAACGGCGATGCACGCAGGGCCTTGAACGCCCTTGAAGTAGGGGTCTTGAGCACCAGGCCAGCCAGGGGGGTAATAAACTTCACGCTTTCTGTTGCAGAAGAGTCAATACAGAAGAAGGCAATAGTCTATGACAAAAAGGGGGATGAGCACTACGACACAATATCCGCATTTATAAAAAGTATGCGGGGTAGCGATCCCGATGCTGTGCTTTACTGGTTGGCAAAGATGATATATGCCGGAGAGGATCCTCGTTTCATAGCCCGCCGGATAGTGATCTGCGCTGCCGAAGATGTAGGCAACGCGGACCCTCAGGCACTGGTCGTCTCAAATGCCGCAAGAGAAATCAGCGAGTTTGTCGGCATGCCGGAGGCAAGGATCCCTTTAGCCCAGGCAGCTGTCTATGTTGCATGTGCGCCGAAGAGTAACGCAAGCTATCTGGGTATAGAGAAAGCACTAAAAGATGTAAAGGATAGAGAAAACCTTCAGGTCCCACTTCACCTTAAGGATAGCACGGCTGACGGGGACGGGCGTTTTGGTCACGGCGTGGGGTACAAGTACCCGCATGATTACCCGTATCATTGGGTGAAACAGGAATACATGCCCGAGGGTAGAACTTATTACTGTCCGCAGGAGATGGGTTACGAGGCAAAGATCAAGAAGTGGCTTGAAGGATTGAAAAGACTAGAAAAAAAAGAAACGAACAAATGAAAACGAAATCTAAAGAAACAATAAGGAAAGAGACACTCTCAAAGAGGGACGCGCAGTCGCCAGGGGAGATAGAATCAAAAAGCGATATTATAAGACAGAAGCTTTTCTCTTTAGATGTGTTTAAGAGTGCAAAAACCGTGATGTTCTACCTGTCATTTAAGAGCGAGGTCATGACAGAGCACATGATACGTGAGGCTCTTTGGGGCGGGAAAAGGATAGCGGTTGGCGTAGTAGAGAAGAAAAGGGAAGAAATGATCATTTCGCAAATAAGAGATTATGAGAGTGAACTGGAAATAGGGGATTACGGTATCCCGTGTCCTAAAGAGGGGTGTCTGAGCGTTTTTGATGAGGAAGAGCTGGACGTGATAATAGTCCCCGGCATAGTGTTTGACAGAAGCGGACATCGTATAGGTTACGGGAGGGGGTTCTACGACAGGTTCCTTGGCAGGCTCCAAGGAAAAACACCTGCTGTAGGGCTGGCATTCGACCTGCAGTTAAGAGACAGTGTAGCTTCAGATCCACATGACGTAATGATTGATGCACTGGTAACGGAGAAGGAAGTTATGTATTTTGATAAAAAGGGAGGTCACACATGGAGAACTTGATCATGTTGGGATTCGGGGGCCTTTTTTTAGGAGTAGTCGCTGGATACGCTATCAGGATGATAGTAGGAAAATTCCAGATAGGAAGCGCGGAGTCAGCTGCTAAGAAGATACTGGCGGAAGCTTCACGTGAGGCGCAGACAAAGAAGAAGGAAGGCGTGCTAGAGGTAAAAGAAGAGATGCACAAATCCCGCGTCGAGTTTGATAAAGAGACGCGCGAACGCCGCCAGGAACTTCAGAGGCTTGAAAAGCGCCTGATCCAGAAAGAGGAAAACCTCGATCACAAAGTAGATATTCTTGACAAGAAAGAAAGAGAGATAGTCAATAAGGAGAGAAGCCTTGGCAGCCGCGACAAGGCCCTTAAGGAAGAGGAACAGAAACTCACCAGAAACGCGGAAGAACAGAAAAAGATACTTGAGCGCATGGCGAACATGTCAAGCGCCGAAGCTAAGAAGATACTGATGACCCAGATGGAGGAGGAAGCCACAAGAGACGGCGCTGTAATGATAAAGCGCATAGAGCAGCAGACAAAGGAAGAGGCCTCCAAGAAGGCAAAGGAGATAATAGGAATCGCAATACAGAGATACGCAGCCGATCATACTGCAGAGATAACAGTGACCACGGTTCCTCTGCCGGGAGATGAGATGAAGGGCAGGATAATAGGAAGAGAGGGACGCAATATACGAGCCCTTGAAACTATAACGGGAGTAGACCTCATCATAGACGATACCCCGGAAGCCATAACCCTTTCCAGTTTTGACGGTGTGCGCAGGGAGATAGCGCGCATCTCTCTTGAGAGGCTCATATCCGACGGAAGGATACATCCGGGCAGGATAGAAGAGGTCGTAGGCAAGGTACAGAAAGAGATGGAAGAGAAGCTCAGAGAAATAGGCGATGAGGCTACTTTTGAGATGGGCCTAAGCAACATCCATCCGGAAATAATAAAGCTTCTCGGCAGGCTAAAATACAGAACGAGCTACGGGCAGAACGTGCTTCAGCACGCAAAGGAAGTTGCTGCCCTCTCCGGTGTTATGGCGGCTGAGCTCGGAGTCAACGTGCAGCTTGCAAAGCGCGCGGGACTTCTGCATGACATAGGAAAGGCCGTAAGCCATGAAGTCGAAGGTACCCACACCAAGATAGGTGCTGACATGGCCAAGAAATACGGGGAGAACGCGAAAGTCATAAATGCCATAGCAGCTCATCACGAGGATGTTGAGACAAACAGCATAGAGGCCGTTATAGTAGGTGCGGCAGACGCAATATCAGCGGCGCGTCCCGGTGTAAGGAGGGAGAGTCTTGAGCACTACATCAAGAGGCTCGAGAACCTCGAGAAACTGGCAGACTCCTTTAGAGGTGTAGAGAAGTCATACGCCATACAGGCCGGAAGGGAAATAAGGATAATAGTTGATGCCGACGCGGTAGATGATGTCATAGCGAGCCAGCTTGCCAGGGATATAGCAAAGAAGATAGAGAAGGAACTTGAATATCCCGGACAGGTAAAGGTCACGGTCATCCGAGAGGTCAGGGCCGTAGAAGTGGCGAAATAACATACAATATGGAAAGTGGAATATGAAAGTATTAATGATAGCCGATATTTTTAGTGAACCCGGCAGGCAGCTCGTAAGAGATTTACTGCCCGGGGTAAAAGAAAAGTACTCGGCTGACATCTGCATAGCAAATGGTGAAAATGTTGCCGGTGGCTTCGGTCTTACGCCGAAGACCGCCGGCCAGCTTTTTTCATCAGGAGTTGATATCCTTACAATGGGCAACCACGTCTGGGATCGCAGGGACATATTTGATATAATAGAGGATGAGAGGATAATACGTCCAGCCAATTATCCTCCCGGTGTTCCGGGGCGAGGATGGGGAGTATTCAACCTGGACAAGAAAACAAAAGTGGGTGTCGTCAACCTGGCCGGCCGTGTGTACATGTCAAATATTGAATGCCCTTTCAGGACGGCTGACAAAGTTATTGAAGAGATAAAAAAACAGACCAATATCATCATAGTAGATATGCATGCTGAGGTAACAAGCGAGAAGAATGCGCTTGGTTGGTATCTTGACGGAAGGGTCAGTGCCGTAGTCGGCACTCACACTCATATTCCGACAGCGGATGAGCGCATACTTCCCGACGGGACCGCCTATATCACCGATATGGGAATGACAGGCTCACTTGATTCTGTTATAGGGATAAAAAAGGAAATAGCGATACAGCGCTTCCTTACCCAGATGCCGATACGCTTTGAAGCGGCAAATGATAACGTGGTTCTTGCCGGCGTGGTGATAGACATAGATACCGCTTCAGGTAAAGCGACTGCAATTGAAAGAATAAAGGTACAATCATAAAATTTTCCTTTTATATGCGGAGGAACATATGGCTGCTAAAATAATAAACGGTCGTGCCATAGCCCAAAACCTGCAGGAGAAGATGGGTGAGGAGATACACCAGATTGTTGACAGGGGGGGTATGGCTCCAGGGCTGGCTGTAATACTTGTAGGTGAGAACCCGGCTTCGCAGGTATATGTTCGCATGAAAAAGAAGGCATGCGAGAAGGTCGGAATCTACAATAAGCAGATTGTTCTTCCTGCGACCACCAAGGAGAAGGAGTTAAAGGAGTTGGTGGAGCAGTTAAATAATGATAAGAGGATCCACGGTATACTTGTGCAGTCACCGCTTCCGGATCATATCAATTTCCACTCGGTCATAGAAATAATCCTTCCTCAAAAAGACGTTGACGGCTTTCATCCGGTTAATATGGGAAACCTTCTTCTGGGTATTCCTAAATTCATTTCATGCACCCCACTTGGTATAATGGAACTTTTCAAGAGGGAGAATATAGAACTAAAAGGCAAGCGCGCTGTTGTTGTGGGAAGAAGCAATATCGTAGGCAAGCCCATGATGGTACTGCTTATACTAAATCACGCAACAGTCACTGTATGCCACACCAGAACACAGGACCTTGCTTCCATAACACGCGAGGCGGATATAATCGTGGCAGCTGCCGGCAAAGCTAACATAATAACCGCGGATATGGTAAAAGAAGGCGTGGTTGTCATAGATGTAGGCATGAACCGCGTTGACGGAAAACTGGTCGGCGACGTTGACTTCGCGAAAGTATCACAGAAAGCATCCTATATCACGCCCGTACCCGGAGGGGTAGGGCCAATGACTGTTACGATGCTCCTTCACAACACCATCAAGGCATATAAAGAACAACTCATATGAGAACAAAAAACCTAAACACAAATATGAATAACAGTCTGTTTGACGATAAACGTGTTTTCACTATCGGGGAGATCAACAAGATCTCCAAGGATATGCTTGAAGGCGCGTTCTCCAATATATGGGTCCAGGGTGAGATATCAAATTACAAACTCCACAGCATGGGGCATATGTACTTCACGCTTAAGGACGAGGAAGGACAGATAAGCGCTGTCATGTACAAGGGATACACCAGCCAGCTCAGGTTCACGCCGGGAGATGGCCTTAAAGTACTGTTGCGGGGGAAGCTCAGTATATACTTAAAGCGCGGGCAGTACCAGATAGTGGCATATGAAATGCAGCCTGCTGGAAAGGGAGCTCTGCAGCTTGCTTTCGAGCAGTTAAAAGAGAAGCTTTCCAAGGAAGGCCTTTTTGACCAGGCAAGAAAAAGGCCTCTGCCTTTTCTGCCGCAGAAGATAGGCGTCATAACCTCTCCCACAGGAGCTGCTATAAGGGATATCCTGAGCGTAATAGGCAGGAGATTCGCAAATGTGGAGATACTAATAAATCCCGTAAGGGTGCAGGGGGATGAGGCGCCACAAGAGATAGTAAATGCCATAGAAGAGATGAATAAGAATTTTCCTGAGCTTGATGTTCTTATAGTGGGAAGAGGCGGAGGATCCCTGGAGGATCTGTGGGGTTTTAATGACGAAAGGGTGGCAAGAGCCATATATACATCAAAGCTCCCCGTTATATCAGCAGTAGGCCATGAGATTGATTTTACCATAAGCGACTTTGTTGCCGATGTACGGGCAGCAACACCGTCTGCGGCGGCAGAGCTGGTCGTAAAGAACAAAGAAGATATAGTAAAGACAGTAGAATATTACAGGAACAGGCTCAAGATGAACCTTGAGCATCTATATGAAAAATATCACACGCGTTACCAGAGAGTAATAGAAAGCAAGATATTCAGGAAGCCCGTTGAATATATAAACCAGCTTCAGCAGGAAGTGGATGACCTGACAGAGCAGATAAGGCAGTCATTTGCACACTTCGTAGAAATAAAGAAAAAAGAATTCCACCTGTTTACCGAGAAGCTCTCAATATTAAATCCCCTTTCTATTTTAGCAAGGGGATATAGTGTTACATATAAAATGCCGCAGGAGACTATAGTGAAAGATTCAGAAGAGGTTTCAACAGGCGACAGTATAAAGATAAAGCTTAATAAAGGCGAGCTTATATGCGATGTTAAGGAAAAGAGGTGACATCATGGCTAAGAAAGCAGAAGCAAAATTTGAGGATGCCCTGACAAGGCTTGAAACTATCGTGACACAGCTCGAAGATGGCGAAGTGTCTCTTGATAGTTCCCTTAAGATGTTCGAGGAGGGGATAGAGCTATCAAGGCTGTGCGCCAAGAAACTCGAAGAAGCCCAGAAAAAGATAGAGATTCTTACCAAGACAAAAGAGGGGAAGACATCTAAGAAAGCTTTCAAGTTAGACGGGGAAGAAAATAGCGAAGACCTGTTTTAATACCTCCGCAAGGATGATAAATGCTCAAACAATACCTTAAGAAGAAACAACAGCTTATCGAAAAAGCGCTTGATGTGCATCTTCCGGGTAAGAAACAGTATCCGGAAATAATACATCAGGCTATGAGATATTCCGTATTTGCCGGGGGTAAGAGGATTCGACCTATACTTGTTCTTATGGCAAACGAGGTGTGCGGAGGCAGGGATAAGGACGTTTTGCCTCTTGCATGCGCCATAGAGATGATACATAATTACTCTCTTGTGCATGATGACCTTCCTGCCATGGACAATGATGACTACAGGAGGGGTAAGCTTACCTGCCACAAGAAGTTTGATGAGGCTACGGCGATACTCGCAGGAGACGCTTTGCTTACACGCGCATTTGAGGTTATGGCAAAGGCGGGGTATTCATCAGGGATAATTAGAGAGGTGGCAAAGGCTATAGGCACAGAGGGTATGGTGGGTGGTCAGGTAGCAGAGCTTGTTGAAAAAAAGAGGCTTTCTGCAAAGACAAATAAGCAGAAGGAAGAAGCTATTAAGTATGTGCACCATTACAAAACAGGTGCACTGATAAAGGTATGTCTTACGGCCGGGGCAATGGCTGCGAAGGCCTCGAAGCAAAAGGTCAGCTCACTTGAAAAATATGGTGAAAATTTAGGCTTGGCTTTTCAGATTACAGATGATATATTAGATGTAAAGCAGGATGGGGGGGTATTCGGGGAATTCACCTACACAGGAATATACGGGATACACGGTTCACAGGAGATAGTCCACGGTCTTGTTGAGCATGCAAAGCAGGAAGTTGACATTTTCGGTCAAAAAGCGAAGATGTTGAAAGCTCTTGCCGATCTTGTCGCCACGAGGAAGAAATAAATCTACTCTTACGGGTGATAAATGGCTGAAGACAAAAGCAAAAAAGAAGGTCTGATCAGACAGCTAATAGACATAGACGTGTTCTGTATTGCTGCCGGTGCAATGATAAGCTCGGGCTTGTTCGTGCTGCCTGCCATATTATATGCCAAGGTAGGCCAGGCAGTTGTTCTTGTGTATATACTGGCGGGCGTACTGGTCCTGCCGGCACTTTTTTCCAAGCTGGAGCTTTCCACCGCGATGCCCAGGGCAGGAGGGGATTACTTTTTCATAGAGCGCAGCATGGGTTCGGCTGCAGGGACCATAGGCGGGTTTGCCAGCTGGTTCTCCCTTAGTCTCAAAAGTGCTTTCGCTCTTGTGGGTATAGGTATCTTCGCTACACTCATAAATCCCGGGATAAGCGCTTTTGAGATAAAACTTATAGCTATGGTATTCTGCATCTTCTTCACTATTCTTAACATTGTAAGCGTGAAATTCACAGGAAAGATCCAGACAGCGCTGGTGCTTCTTTTAATAACACTTCTTTTATTATATATATTTAGAGGTCTTGAAGTAATACATGTAAGAAATGTCAGTGAATATATAACTTTTGATACAAAGACTATTTTCGCCGCCGCTGGCATGGCGTTTATTTCCTTCGGAGGTATTACCAAGATATCGAGTGTCGCGGAGGAGATAAAAAATCCTGCCAAAACCATAACCTATGGCATGATATTTGCCTTCTGCGTTGTTATCATTTTATATGTCGGGACCATATTTGTTACAGCCGGACTTCTGGGGACCAAGGAATTTGCGCAGTCACTGACCCCGATATCAGACGGTGGTTTCAAGATGCTCGGCACAACAGGACGCGTTATAATGAGTGTTGCGGCAATACTCGCATTCGTCACTACCGCCAATGCAGGGATACTGAGTGCTTCCAGGTTTCCCTTGGCGATGAGCAGGGACCAGCTTCTGCCCCAGGGCTTTTCAAAGATACACAAACGTTTCAACACGCCTTATGTGTCTATTATCTTTACCGGCGCCTTCATGCTTGCCATGATACTTTTCTTAGACCTTGAAAACCTTGTCAAGGTCGCCTCCACTATGAAGATAATCCTGTTTATGTTCGTGATACTTGCAGCAATCATAATGAGGGAATCGAGGATACTTAATTACAAACCGACCTTTACCTCCCCGCTGTATCCGTGGATACAGATAGCAGGGGTTATCGCGTACGGTTTTCTACTTTACCAGATGGGCAGGGTAGCTATACTTGCAACAGGGATATTCTTTGTGGTAAGTATGCTTTGGTACAAGATATACAGGGGAGAGGAAACTTTCCGTAAGGCTGCGCTCATACATATAGTTGAGCGTGTCACATCCAAGGAAATAGCGGGTGATTCCCTGGGTACAGAGCTTCGTGAGATACTAAGGGAAAGAGACGATATAGTAGAAGACAGGTTTGACGAGCTGGTTAAAAAGAGTGAGATTATTGACATAGGCAAGCCTATAACCCACAAGGAGTTCTTCAGAGCTGTAGCCGAAAAGCTTTCCCCGAAACTCCAGATGTCGGAAGGTGACCTTTATAACGCGTTTATAGCAAGGGAGAAAGAATCCACCACTGAGATAAGACCCGGGCTGGCCATACCCCATATTACAATAGGAGGAAAGGGCAAGTTCGAGCTTGTACTCGCGCGCTGTGAGGCGGGTATAGATTTTACAATGGACCTGCTGCCACCTGTATATGCGGCTTTCATACTTGTAGGTTCACGTGATGAGAGACGTTTCCATTTGAGAGCGCTCTCTGCCATAGCGCAGATAGTCCAGAACGAGGACTTTGACAAGAACTGGCTCAGGGCAAAGAATACAGAAGAGCTCAGGGACATAGTGCTTCTCGGGAAAAGGCACAGGGTGAAGTAGAGGAGAAATATATGATAGGTTACGGATTTACAAAAGAGCTGGATATTTCTTTCGATGAAGCCATCGAAGTCGTAACAGAGGCTCTTAAGAAAGAGAAGTTCGGTGTTTTGACAAGAATAAACGCGCATGAAAAATTCAAGGAAAAGCTCGGTATTGATTTTAAGAAGTACGTGATACTCGGTACCTGCAACCCGAAGCATGCGCATGAGGCGATACTTGCGGAAGAGAATATAGGACTCATGCTTCCCTGTAATGTGCTGGTGTACGAGAAGGATGAAAAGACCACCGTTTCAATAATAAAGCCGACATCAGCCATGGGGATGATAGATAACAGCAAGCTAAGCGATATAGCCATTGAAGTGGAAAAGAAATTAAAAAGAGTTTTTGACTCTATTTAGAGTCGGGAGGTTAGGATGAAAAAAATTGCAGTAGTGTTATTTATTCTGTTTGCAATGCCGGCTATTTCGTTTGCCGGTTGGTTCAATGATTGTTTCCGCAGCTGGGGTCACGGTCACATGGGATATTTTGGAGGAGGGTATATGGGAATTCTTCTGGTAGCGATAATAGGGATAATAGTATATCTCATTATAAAGGGTGGAATGCTAAAGACATGTGGTAGTCAGGAGGATACATCTCTTGAGATACTTAAAAAAAGATACGCAAAGGGTGAGATAACAAAAGAAGAATTCGACAAGATGAAAGCGAACATAGAATAAGAAAAGGTTTTTCATAAGAGGGGTAATAAATGGGAGTTCTTGAGAAGATAGACAAGCCCAGCGACATGCGTATTATCAAAAAAAAACTGCTTCTTGATCTTGCAAAGGAGATACGAGAGCGCATAATAAACACGGTTTCTTCTACCGGAGGGCATCTCGCATCAAGTCTTGGTACGGTAGAGCTGACGCTTGCCCTTCATTACGTCTTTGATGCGCCTGTAGATAAGGTAGTATGGGATGTCGGGCATCAGGCGTACACGCACAAGCTGATAACAGGCAGGCGCGATCAATTCTCTACGCTGAGGCAATACGGGGGAATAAGCGGTTTCCCGAGAAGGGAAGAGAGCCCTTTTGACACATTTGGTGTCGGGCACAGCTCAACCGCTATCTCCGCAGGGCTCGGCATGGCCATTGCCCGGGATATAAAAGGGGAAAATAACAAGGTAATTGCAGTGATAGGGGACGGTTCGTTTACAGGCGGAGAGGCTTTCGAGGGGTTAAACAATGCCGGGCATATCGGCAAGGACATGATAGTAATACTAAACGACAACGAAATGTTCATATCGCGAAAGATAGGAGCCATTGCGGGTTATCTTACAAAGATTACTACAGCGGGTCTTTACAAGAACCTGGTCAAACGCGCTGAACGTTTCCTTACAAGGGCCTCAACCATGGGGGTAAAACTCAGTACCATCGCAAAAAGGGTGAAAGTACTCTTGTTCCCGGGTATGATATTCGAGGAGATGGGATTTGCATACCTGGGTCCTTTTGACGGGCATGATCTTTTTAAGCTTATTGATATGTTTACGACAATAAAGGACATGAAGGGGCCAGTGTTCCTGCATATAATAACCAAGAAGGGAAAAGGATATAAACCGGCAGAGAAAGGGGCGACACTCTTTCATGGCATAGGCAAGTTCAATGTTATAACCGGTGAGCCTGAAGGGACAAAGAAGCATCCCACATACACCCAGGTATTCGGCAGGACAATGATGAAGATGGCCGAAGAGGATGAAAGGATAGTCGCGATAACCGCTGCGATGGCCACGGGTACGGGTCTTGATGAATTCGGGCAGGCCTTCCCGAAAAGATTTTTTGATGTAGGTATTGCGGAGCAGCATGCCGTTACTTTTGCGGGCGGGCTCGCGGTCGAGGGGTTAAAGCCGGTAGTTGCCATATATTCGACTTTCATGCAGAGGGCGTTGGATCAGGTTATACATGACATATGCCTGCAGAAGCTCCACGTGGTGTTTGCTCTGGACCGTGGTGGGCTCGTGGGAGAAGATGGGGCCACGCATCAGGGAGTTTTTGATCTTTCATTTCTTCGCATGATACCCAATATGGTTGTAATGGCACCAAAGGATGAGGACGAGCTCCAGCATATGCTAAAGACAGCCATTGATTATGACGGGCCCATAGCATTGCGTTACCCGAGGGGTTTCGGAGAAGGCGTAAAAATGGAAAAAGAACTCAAAATCCTTGAGATAGGAAAGGCCGAGGTTCTTGAAGAGGGTAATGATGTTGCCGTCATAGCGGTAGGCAAGAGTGTTTCTGCATGCTGGGCGGCTGTAAAGGACGCAAGAAAGCAGGGTATAAACGCAACCCTTGTAAATGCCAGATTCATAAAACCCCTTGATGAGGAACTCATACGCACAGTGGCACTTCGCTGCGGCAGGGTGCTTACGGTTGAGGAGAATGTGCTTTCCGGAGGTTTTGGCAGTGCTGTTAGGGAAATGCTCGCAGATACCGATATAAAGGTGCATTGTGTAGGTATCCCCGATAAATTCATAGAGCACGGTAGTTGCGATATACTCAGGGCGAAATACGGTCTGAGTAAGGATAAAATACAAGAGCGAATACTGCAAATTATGCAGAATGAAAGGAGGCAGGAAGGTGAACTTTCAGGATTGTATTAAGTTTGCGAACGAGAATTGTTTTTGTCATCTGGCAACTATGGATGAGGATCAGCCCAGAGTGAGGATGTTTGAGTTGTGGTTTGCTGATAAGGGAGGGTTTTATTTTCACACGACCAGTACAAAGAGGGTCATTAAGCAGATGCACAGAAATCCCAAGGTAGAGGTTTGTTTTTATAACAAGAATGGGCCGGCCAATGTCGGCACCATGATGCGGATCGCGGGAGAGGTGGAGTTTGTAGGGGACCTGGAAGTAAGAGCTAAGCTTCTTGATGAAAAGCCTTTCCTGAATGCGCTCGGAACAGGAGAATCGAGTGACCCTATGTTGACTGTTTTCCGCATACATACAGGGGAGGCATATTTCTGGACGATGGAAGACAATATGAAGGAAATGAAAGTGGAAAGATTGAAATTTTAAAGGGGGAGAGAAGATGCCTACAATAATTCTGGAAGGTCCGGCACTTGATAAGGAAAAGAAGAAAGAAGTTGTGAAGGGTTTCACGGAAGTGGCACAGAAGGCCATGCCTTATATACCAAAGGAGGCTTTCGTTGTGCTTCTCAAGGAAAACGGTGCAGAGAACGTTGGTGTTGGCGGGGAACTGCTTAGCGAGATGAAGAAGTAAAGCATGAAGAAGCGTCTTGACACTGTTTTGGTTGAAAAAGGTTTGGTCAAGAGCAGACAGCAGGCCAGGGCATTCATCATGGCCGGCGAGGTCACAGTTGACGGCAGGAAAGTAACCAAAGCGGGAACTTTTGTAAAAGATGATGCGCAAATAGAATTAAAAATTCAGGAGATGTCTTATGTCTCAAGGGGCGGATTGAAACTCGAAGAGGCAATTAAGACTTTCGATATAGATGTTAATGAAAAGATATGTCTTGATGCGGGTGCGTCCACCGGAGGATTTACGGATTGTCTCCTCAAACACGGCGCGAAACTCGTTTACGCCATAGATGTGGGCTACGGTCAGCTTGACTGGAAGCTTCGAAACGACGAGCGCGTAGTGGTGATAGAGAAGGTTAATATAAGATACCTCGCAAAAGAGGATTTTTTTAATATAGTAAGCAACCCCGAGGCACAGCTGGCTGATATAGCCACGATAGATGTTTCGTTTATCTCGCTTGAGAAGATCCTGCCGCGGGTTTTCGATCTTACGAAAGAAAATGCGAAGATAATAGCTCTTATTAAGCCGCAGTTTGAGGCCGGCAGGGAAAAGGTCTCAAAGGGTGGTGTGGTAAAGGATGAAAAAGTAAGAAAAGAAGTTGTGGAGAGGATAAAAAAATTCGCCGTGGGCCTGGGATTTGTGTTTGAGGGTGTCGTGCCTTCGCCTATAAAAGGTCCCGCGGGCAATACGGAATACCTTATGTATCTTACAAAGGAGTAGTTAAGGATGGCTGGATTCTATAATTTCAAGACTACGGAGAAGAAGTGGCAGAAGTTCTGGCAGGATGAGTTGCTCTTCAAAAGCAGTGAAGATAATAAGAAGCAGAAATATTATCTCCTGGAAATGTTTCCTTACCCGAGCGGTAAGCTTCATATGGGCCATGCACGCAATTACGTTATAGGTGACACATACGCCAGGTTCCTGCGCATGAACGGTTACAACATACTCTATCCCATGGGATACGATGCGCTTGGATTACCCGCGGAGAATGCCGCAATAAAGAACAAGATAGATCCTGCAGAGTGGACCGAGCAATGTATCAAGACAATGATAGAACAGCAGAAGAAACTGGGGCTGAGTTATGACTGGGACAGGCTTGTAGTGACATGCAGGCCCGAGTACTACAGGTGGAACCAGTGGATATTCCTGCAGTTCTACAAGAAGGGACTTGCCTACAAGAAAAAAGCGCCTATAAACTGGTGTCCTGAGTGTGGTACGGTTCTTGCCAACGAGCAGGCTCCCCAGGGAAAATGCTGGAGATGTGATTCAGATATAGAGATAAGGGATCTTGAACAGTGGTTCTTCAAAATAACCCAGTACGCAGATGAGCTCTTGGCAGACATAGAGAAACTGACCGGATGGCCCGAGCGCGTTAAGATAATGCAGAAAAACTGGATAGGTCGAAGCGAAGGAACAAAGGTTGATTTCAAGCTAAAAGACACAGGCGAATCAATTCCTATATTCACAACAAGGCCGGACACTCTTTACGGTGTCAGCTTTATGACATTTGCTCCAGAGCATCCCAAGGTCCAAGAGCTTATAAAAGGCACCAAGTATGAGAAAGAAGTGAAGAAGTTCATAAACCGCGTACTGGTGGAGGATAAATTCACAAGGGCCGCTGAGGATAAGGAAAAAGAGGGCGTGTTCATAGGCAAATATGCCGTGAACCCGCTTACGGGTGATGAGATCCCCATATATGTGGCAAATTTCGTCCTGATGGAATATGGCACGGGTATGATAATGGCTGTACCGGCGCATGACCAGAGGGATTTCGAGTTCGCGAAAAAATATGATATTCCGATTAAGGTGGTCATCAATCCTCCCGGAGAGACACTTGACCCATCTTCCATGGAGTGCGCATATGTTGAAGAGGGAGTGATGGTTAACTCCTCCCAGTTTGACACCATGAAGAGTTCAGAGGCAATACCTACTATTACAAGCTACCTGGAGGAAAAGGGTCTCGGGAAGAAGACCGTGCAGTACAAGCTGCGCGACTGGCTAATATCACGTCAGCGCTACTGGGGAACCCCTATACCTATAATATACTGCGACAAGTGCGGGATGGTCGGTGTGGATGAAAAAGAACTCCCTGTGAAACTTCCAGAGGATGTGGAATTTACTGGAAAAGGAAATCCTCTTGCAACAAGCAAGAAATTCACGGACTCTAAATGCCCGAAATGCAAGGGCAAGGCGAAGAGGGAAACTGATACCATGGACACGTTCGTGGATTCCTCCTGGTATTTTGCGCGCTACTGCGATCCTAAAAATGACAAGGCACCGTTTGCAAAGGACAAGGTGGATTACTGGATGCCGGTTGACCAGTACATAGGCGGTATAGAACACGCGGTCATGCATCTTCTCTACGCGAGATTCTTCACCAAAGCCTTAAGGGACATAGGTCTTTACAGTTTTGATGAGCCCTTCACCCATCTTTTGTGCCAGGGTATGGTTATAAAGGACGGGGCCAAGATGTCAAAGTCCAAAGGCAACGTGGTGAGCGTGGATGAGATAGTGGATAAATACGGCGCGGATACAGCGAGGCTTTTCGTACTGTTCGCCTCACCTCCGGAGAAGGACCTTGACTGGAGCGATGAGGGCGTGGAAGGTTCGTGGAGGTTCCTCAATAGAGTCTGGCGCCTAGTTGAGCAGGTAGAGAATCCCAAATCAAACGAGGTAAAAGAGGAGCCGGCCTCAAAGGACGAGCTTAACAGGAAAAAGAATGCTACAATTAAGAAAGTGACAGAGGATATAAAGGGATTCCATTTTAATACTGCTATAGCAGCGATCATGGAATTTGTTAATACCATATACAGTAAGAGTGGCTCAGTTTCTTTGGAGGAATTAAGAGCGGCCGTCGAATCAGTCGTTGTTCTTTTGAGTGTCTTCGCTCCGCATATCTCGGAAGAAATGTGGCGCGCATTGGGATATGAGAATACAGTTGTTGGTATAGAATGGCCCTCCTACGATGAGAATGCGCTTCATCTTGAAGAGATTCCCATGGTCGTTCAGGTTAACGGCAAGGTCAGGGGGAAGGTTAACATACAGGTCACCTGGGATGAAGACAAAATAAAGGAGACCGCTCTTTCCGATGAGAAGATTGTAAAATTCACAGAAGGAAAGAAGGTAGTAAAAACTATTATTGTTCCCAAAAAGCTCATTAACGTCGTTGTAAAATAGAATATTGAAAGGAGAAATTATGCTGCGAAAAACTCGTTTTTTATTGGCGGTAATTGCAACAGCAATTGTAGGAGGACTTGTGCTTGGCGGCTGCGGTTACACACCGGCGCCCATACTCCCGGATTACATCAAAAGCATAGCGGTTCATACATTCGAGAACTCGACCATACAGTACGGTATAGAGGAGAAGCTTTCTATATCCACTACCGATGAGTTCCTTCGAGACGGTCGTCTTGACATAGGCAAGCGGGAGGATGCGGAAGGACTTTTAACCGGGACCATAACACAGTACGTGCTCGAGCCTGTTTCATACGATGAGCAGGACATAATAGAGGAATACAAACTGTGGATAACGGTTGATCTGGTCTTTACAGATCTGGTGTCAAATACCGTTCTCTGGGATGAGGCTGGTATGGAAGGTTCCGTGAACTACTTTGTGACATCGCGTGCTGGAGAGCTTGTAGAGACCGAAGACGAGGCACAGGACAGGCTGGTAGAGGAACTGGCCGAAGATATTGTGAGAAGGACCATAGATGGCTGGTAAGACAGTAGCTAAAAACAATATAAAATACAGCGAGCTTTTATCCGGTATCAGGAGAGGGGATATTGCTCCTGTGTACCTCTTTTCAGGCGATGAGGCATATTTGAGGGAAGAGGCTATCAGGCGTATGGAAGAAAGCCTTCTGGGTGATTGCGGCAGGGAATTTAATTACGATCTCATATATGCGGATGAGGCTGGCATTACTGACATTATGAATGCAGCGTCTTCACTTCCTTTTCTTTCCAAAAAGCGGCTGGTGGTGGTCAAGAGGCTTGAAAAGCTTAAGCAGGCCGCCCAGAAAAAGCTTCTCGAGTTCCTTGAGGATCCTGTAGAAACAACATGCCTTGTGCTTGTAGTGGGTGCCAGGATAAATAAAACAAGCGAGTTCTTTGGGAAACTTTCCCGCAAGGCTGTCTCTGTTGTGTTCTGGCCTTTATTTGATAACGAGGTAATTCCCTGGATACAGAACGCCTCCAGGAAACGTGCTAAGACAATAAGCACAGAGGCCGCGGCATATCTCAAGGAGTATGTTGGCAATGACCTCTTTAGGCTAGGCAACCAGATAGACCAGGTAATTATGTACACTGGGGAGAGAAAGTCAATAGGTCTAAAGGACGTGGAAGATGTCACAGCTGATATAAGGGTTGGTGATATATACGAGATGATAGATGCAATCGGTGCAAGACAAAAGGGCCGTTCGCTTAAGATACTGAACAAGCTTTTAGAAAAGGGTGAGGAGCCAGTAAGCATACTGTGGCATATCACAGCGCGGCTGAGAAAATTCCTCGAGGCACAAGAGCTTATGAGAAAAAATATCCCCTACATGCAGCTTGCCAGGCAACTTGGCATAAACACTTTCATGGATAAGAATTTTCAGAAGCACGCGGGCAGTTTTTCCGAGACGAAGCTCATGGAGAGTTTCTCCGATATGCTTGAGGTGGACAGGGATATTAAGACAGGAAGAAAAAACTCCAGGCTTACCCTGGAGCTTTTAATCCTGCGTTTATGTACATGAGCTTAAAGGCTTATGTCAGCTTGTTGCGCTGCGGCCTACTTTTTTGCTAAGCCTTGCTTTTTTGCGTGAAGCGGTATTTTTGTGGATAATCTTTTTCTTTGCGGCCTTATCAATAGTTGAGAATGCCTCGTTTAGCAGGGTTTTTGCCTTGTCAAAATCCTTGGCGTCGCAAGCTGCAACAACTTTTTTCGTAAGCGTCTTTATTCTTGACTTAACCGCGGTATTGGTTTTCTGTCTTTTCTTTGTCTTTCTTGCTTCTTTTAGTCCGGAAGTATGCCGCCCGGTTTTTAATTTTGCCATTATACGTCCTCCTGATATACTGATGGTGATTAACAGAAAATAGCATATTTTATAAAAATTGTCAAGGGATAGTTGTAATCCATGAGCCAGACAAGAAAAATGACGCGCTCGGTTAAAAATGTGACTCTGTCGACCCTTCTTTCAAGGGTCCTGGGCTATATACGTGATATGCTGATTGCAAGCGAATTCGGCCACGGCATGATGGCCGATGCTTTTTACGTGGCATACCGTATACCCAACCTGCTGAGACATCTTTTGGGAGAGGGGGCACTGTCCAGTTCCTTTATACCAGTATTCACCGAATATTTGACCAACAAGACAGAGGAAGAGGCGAAGGAGCTTGTCAGTATTCTTGCGACGCTACTCTTTGTAGTACTTGCTTTTCTTACTATTATCGGGATAACATTCGCGCCTTTTATAGTGCGTGTCATAGCCCCGGGCTTTTCCGATAACCCTCAGAAACTGTCTCTTGCGGTAACCCTTACCCGTATAATGTTCCCGTTTATGCTCTTTATTGGTCTTGCGGCGCTTGCACTTGGCATACTTAACTCGCTTCGAAAATTCGCAATTCCGGCTCTTGCTCCCTGTGTACTCAACATTTCTCAGATAGTATTTGTCCTGGCTGTTTGTCCTCTTCTTGCGGTTCCTGTCAAGGGTATCGCCTACGGTGTTTTGGTCGGAGGTTTCGGACAGCTAGTGTTTCAGGCCCCTTCTATAATACGTAGCGGGTTCTTCCCGCGCATAAAAATAGTACTTTCTCATCCCGGTATAAGAAGAATAGGTGTAATGATGCTGCCGGCAGTGATAGGATTGTCTGTGCACCAGGTGAACATATTTGTTGATACTATGTGCGCATCGCTGCTGGAAGAGGGTAGCGTGACAGCCCTCTATTACGCAAATCGCCTGATGCAGCTTCCCCTGGCCCTTTTCGGCATAGCAATAGCAACTGTGACATTTCCGTCAATGTCAAAGAGTGCCGCACAGCAGGACATGGCGGGTCTTAAGAAGACACTTGTTATGAGTCTTAGGATGGTACTTTTTACCATCATCCCGGCTTCAGTGGGCTTAATGGTGATAGGCAAACCTATAGTAAAGCTTCTTTTCGAGAGAAATCATTTCACCGCAGCCGGTACGGATGCCACGAGCTGGGCACTTTTGTTCTATTCAACGGGTATATTTGCCTATGCCGGTGTGAAGATCCTTGTCAATGCCTTCTATTCTCTAAAGGACACAAAGACACCTGTTAAGATAGCTGCCGTGGCCATGGTCTTGAACGCAGTGCTTAATATTATCCTTATGAGGTTCTTGAATGTTGGAGGGCTTGCCCTTGCAACGGCTATAGCTTCTATTCTTAATATGTTTATTCTTATAACAATACTGCGCTCCCGTTTGGGGTTGCTGGGTTTCCGTTCTATAATGAGTCTTCTTTGGAGGGTGGTTGTTGCCTCAGGCGTAATGGCAGCATTCTGTTACTATATGACAGGCATTCTTGCCGGTCTTGGAGGGTTTTTCCAGGTTGCTCTAACCATAACAGGGGCGGTTTTTGTTTTCGTCCTTATATGTGTTATACTTAAGGTTGAAGAAATAAAGCATGTGAAGGAACTGATTTTTCCTGAGCAGGTAAGTGGTATGTAATGGATTTGCAAGAAAAACTTAAAAATCTGCCGGATTCCCCCGGTGCATATATAATGAAAGACAGAAAGGGCAGAATAATATATGTCGGTAAAGCCCTCTCCCTTAAAAAACGTGTGCGCTCCTACTTTGGCTCATCCGGTGCTTCCAGCGCAAAGATAGCGGCGCTCATTTCCACAATCTCTGACCTTGAGTATATCGTAACTGCGACAGAGAAGGAAGCCCTCCTTATAGAGTTCAGTCTTATAAAAAAGCACAAGCCCAGGTATAACACAGATTATAAGGATGACAAGCGTTATCCGTTCCTTAAACTGACTATGAGCGAGGAGTTCCCCCGACTTGTCATGGTGCGCATTCCCAGGGATGACGGAGGCAGGTACTACGGTCCGTACCCTGACGGGACCTCTCTTAAGACAGCCTTGGGCACACTGAGACGGATTTTTCCATTGAGGACCTGCAGGGGTGCCAAATTGCCTGATCGTATCTGTCTTGATTACCATATCAGGCGATGTCTGGGACCCTGCATAAAAAAAGTGACAAAAGGCGTATATTGTGGTATAATAAATGAGATGGATTTATTCTTAAGAGGAGAGCACAAAAAGCTCTTTGAGCTCCTTGGGGATAAAATGGCCAAGGCAGCGAACAAACTTCATTACGAGGAAGCCGCCAGAATAAGGAATGAAATAGCGGCTCTCGGAAGGCTTACACAGCGCATCCGCTTCAGGCAGATAAAAAAAGAGTCATTTTTAAGGGATATCTACAAGAAAGGAAGCGCCCGGCGCAAGATTGCTGATCTCAGAAAAAAATTAGGTCTAAAGAAGACCCCCATGGTAATAGAGGCTTTTGATATATCCAATATAGGGGGAAAGCAGGCAGTAGGCTCAATGGTTGTTTTTGTGAGAGGTGAAGCTGCCAAGGCTCTTTACAGGCGTTTTCGCATCAAAACAGTTAAGGAAATAGATGATTATCTCATGATGCAGGAAATAGTGAGGAGGCGTTACAGCCGGCTACTGAAGGAAGGTCTTGGGATGCCTGAACTTGTATTGATTGACGGAGGAAAAGGACAGGTTAACGCCGTACTTGAGGTCTTAAGTGACCTCGGGCTCAAAGGTGCGAATGTAATAGGTATAGCCAAAAAATCTGAGCATATCTTCGTGCCTTTTAAGAAGGAACCTGTTATCCTAGAGAGAACCTGTGATGCCCTTCATCTCCTGCAGCAGGTAAGGGATGAGGCACACCGTTTTGCCATAAACTATCACAGGAAATTGAGGAGTAAAATTAAATGAAGAAGTACCAGCTAAAATTATGGGTTATAATGACGTGCATATGCGCCGTGATACTTTCGTTTGCTCCTACGTCTATTTCCACGTCCGGGTACATGAAAATAACCCTGAAAAATGACAATGTGTTCTACGGGAAGATAGCTAATGAGGAAGATAACAAGTTCTTGATAGACCTTGATTCCATATTTATAAGCTTGAAGAAGAACGAGATAAAATCTATGATACCTGTTGATACCCTTCCTTATACAAGCGAGGGCAAGGCAAATACGGTAGTCGTATCAAAAAGCGGCTATACGAAAGAGTCCATGGAGGAATTTATAGAGGCGCTTGGCATACGATACAGGATAGACCCCGCCCTTATAAAAGCTGTCATCAAGGTAGAGTCAAATTTTGACAGGTTTGCCATATCCCGTAAAGGGGCGAAGGGACTTATGCAGCTTATGCCCGAAACCGCCCAGCATTTCGGGGTCTTTGACCTATACAATCCCTACCAGAACGTCGAGGCAGGTGTAAAATTCCTAAATATCCAGATTGGTGATTTTGATGATGACATCAAGATGGCGCTCGCGGCTTATAACGCAGGGCCGGAGGCTGTGAAAAGGTACAACAGCGTTCCTCCTTTCCCGGAAACAAAGCGTTTTATAGCAAAAGTCCTTAATTATTACTATCATTACAAGCGCGGCAAAAGTATCATGGAACCCAGAAAGATCATCTATACCTTCTGGGATAAGAAGGGCAATTATGTCATAACGGACATCCCGCCGACACAGGAGATCTACGTGCAGGAATAAGTTTTCTGTCATAAACCTGACTCAATGCTCAGAAAATAATAATTAAAATGAATATAATATTATAGAGAGCCCGCATTTTATACTGGCGGGTTTTGTTTTTTTGTAAAAGCTTTTTTATCGTCGATAAAGATGAGTTTTTCACTTATTTTTATAGTGAGTTTATTTTCTCGTCGGTGTCCGACGAAAAAAGATGAATTTTTTTCTTGACAATATTAGAGGGAAAAGTATATATTAAAGTCAACAGCAGGACAGTTTGCTGAGGATGTTTTGGTAGCAACTCAAAATGGGAGGAGGTGAATCAAATGGCAGAGAAGGTACAGAAGTGTGGTATCAAGAGGCAGGCAGGGTATCTTTATTTCATCGATAAGCAGGGTGATATTTCCAGAGTGAAGATGGCTCGCGGAGGAAAAAAGAAAAAAGCGAAAAAGAAAAAGTAAGTCAGCTATTCAATTAGACTTGAAAAAAATAGGGAAATAAACGGTTATTTCCCTATTTTTTATGCCGGAATGTCTTAAAATTTCTGTTGACAGTGATTTTGATTTTGTGATAAAGTAGCAATTAGTTGTTGTTAGAGGTCGGAGGGGAAGTAATATGTCAGATGCCAATGAGAAACGTAATTACAAGCGGGCGAAAGTAAAGACGTCTATCCGCTACAGGAAGATGAACGAATACTCCATACCGGCCGAGACTGATAACATGGGCGGTGGCGGACTGATGTTCTATTCTCCGAAGAACATACCTATCTCTACGTATCTCATACTAGAGGTGCCCCTTCCAATTTTTCCTGCTCCTGTAAAGATACAGGGCAGGGTCGCATGGACCAGGAAGAACGAGGCATGGAACAACTACAGCATTGGCGTGGAATTTACAAAGATACTCGAAGATGACAAGAAGAAGCTCATCGACTACATAGAGGCACGGCTTTAAGACAATGGCGGCATCAAATTATATAATAATGGCCTACGGGAGCACTGTACGTAGGCTTTTTTATTAGGGATACTTTATGAGCAGTATAAGGTTTCTGGGTACGGGTGGTGCGCGTTTCGTGGTCGCAAGGCAGTTGCGCGCCTCAGGGGGCATATGGCTTGAGCTGGAAGGGGCCAATATAATTATTGATCCCGGTCCGGGCAGTCTGGTCTCATGCGCCAGGCAGCAGCCGAAGCTTGACCCATCTTCACTTGACGGTATCATTCTCACGCACAGGCATCTTGACCACTCAACTGACATAAATGTAATGATAGAAGCCATGACCAAAGGTGGCTTTACACGCAGGGGGATTGTACTGGTTCCATCTGATGCTCTTGATGAAGACCCTGTTGTACTTAAGTATGTAAGGGGGTTTCCACAGGAGTTGCTCGTATTAAAAGAGTCGGGCAATTACCATATAGGGGATGTTGAGATATCAACGCCTATTAGGCACATACACTCATCCGAAACATACGGGCTTAATATAAAAAAGGGGGGTATTTCCCTTTCTTTTATATCAGATACCTCCTATTTTGACGGACTTCTGGAGTGCTACAAGGGAGATATACTTGTTATTAACCTGGTCATGCTTAATCCTAAAAAGACCTTAAAACATATAAGTGTTTCTGACGCAAAAAGGATAATTTCCCACATCAAACCCCGAATGGCCATAATAACGCATTTTGGCACTACCATGATAGACGCCGGCCCTGATAAAGTTGCAGATAAACTCCAAAAAGAGACGGGTGTAAGGGTGGTTGCTGCAGAGGATGGCATGAGGATAGATCTTTAGAGTAAAAAAAGATGCCGGATTGTTAAGAAGGATTTCAGTTTCTGGGCATCTGATAATCTTACGTTATAGGAGGCGTAATTAACAATCCGGCATTATTGGCGATTGGCTCCTGTAATATAAGTATACACCGGGCGGAGTATGCTGTCAAGGCGAGCGGGCAGACCGGAAAAAGGGAATCCAAAAACTGTTTTCAGCATCAAATAAGTGAGGGTAAAAGTGGCATTTGAAGATGAGGCATTAGTAGAAAAAGCACAGAAAGGTGATCACGCTGCTTTCGAGGAGCTCGTGAAGCGCTATGAGAGGAAGATATATAACCTCGCATACAAGATCATGGGCAATGCCGAGGATGCAAGCGATGTGCTACAGGAAACCTTCATTACAGCCTTCAGGAAACTTTCCACTTTCCGCCGGGAATCTAACTTCTCGACATGGGTTTACAGGGTAGCGGTTAACGTATGCCTTATGAAAAAGCGCAAGGAAAAGAAGATGAAGACAGTGTCTCTCGATGTCCCAATATTATATAAAGATAAAGATGAGATCAAGAGGGAGCTTTCCGATGACTGGGCCAAGAATCCCCTGGCAACGCTTGAGAACAAGGAGTTGAAGGAAACCCTCAATGAAGCCATTAAATCCCTTCCGGAGGAATACAGGACGGTATTTACGCTTAAGGGTGTGGAGGGACTTTCTAATAACGAGATAGCAAAGATACTCAAAATTTCACTTCCGGCTGTAAAATCGCGCCTGCACAGGGCGCGACTTTTTTTGAGGGACAAAATCTCGGAGTACTTCAAAACGCAGGAGACAGGAAAATGATGGATTTTAAGAATTTTTGCCAATTTCTATCAGATTATATGGAAAATGAACTTGAAGCCGATATCTGCAGAGATATGGAAGAGCTGATGGGTGAGGATTTCTGCTGCAGGTGTATGCTTAAAACCTTTAACAAAACGCTCGAGTTGTGCAGGGAAATGGAGCAGGAAATGATTGAAGTCCCCGAGCATGTACACATTAGGCTATACGAGGTGCTTCACATAGAGATTCAGGAAAACGAGGATTAATCCCCCGACATACCCGCCTTAAAAACTTCATATCAGCACTAAATTTCCCAAAAAAGGCTGAATCCCATTGAGATCCTCTGCATCATAATAAGTGAAAATGAATAGGAGGTGATTATCATGGGTAGCTTGGTTCCATTTGATACGGGAAGGGAGTTGCTGAGCGAAGAAGCCGGTCTTTTCGACAAGTTCTTTAATAAGGGCTTTGAAGGGTTGAAACCCTTTGCGAGACTTCTGGCAAACAGACTTAAATTCCCGGCTATTGAGATCAAAGACAGCAAGGAAAATATAATGGTCAAGGCCGAACTGCCCGGTATAGAGAAGAAGGACCTCAAGGTTGATATAAAAGGCAATCTTCTTACCATACAGGGCCAAACAAGCAGAGAGAATGAAGTCAAGAAAAATGACTACCACTATATAGAGAGGATGTGCGGGAGTTTCTACAGGGGTATTCCACTATCAGCTTCAGTAGTGCGGAACAAGACTAGAGCATCTTATAATGACGGAATCCTTAAGATAGAACTCCAAAAGGACACTAAAGAGAAATCAAAAGACGGTGAGATCGTCATTGAATGAGATATTCCCTCTTACGGATCTTGCCTCTTTTGCGGCTGGTCCCGGTGCTCCTGGGCCAGCCGTTTTTTATATAATTGATTTATTAATATGTACATTAAAAAACTCTTGACAATATTTTGGCATCTATATATAATGATATTATCTAAAATCATTATTAACTAATAACCATTATTGTTAGGGATATTTTTATGATGCAGGACATTCAGAAATTCAAGAGTGCACTTCATGGTTACGGACTCAAACTCACGCCACAACGTATGGCTGTTTTTAGTGTGCTGTCAAAGACCAACGAACACCCGGATGCGGACAGTATATTCACAGAGGTAAAGAAGATACTCCCTTCGGTGAGTCTTGCAACGGTCTACAGTACGCTGAAATCCCTTAAGAAAATAGGTATAGTCTATGAAGTCGGAAGCCTATGCGAAAGCAAGCATTTTGACGGCAATGTAGAGCCCCATCTTCATCTAATATGCCTGGACTGTAACAAGATAGAGGATGTTCATGGCATGGGCAGAAAGGATCTCAGGCATTTAAGGGAATCTGTTGCCAGGGCAACGGATTATGACATTGTCAGAAGCTGTCTTAGTTTTTACGGTTACTGCCAGATATGCGCTCAGAAAAAAACAAGGAAAGCTGCCAAAGGCAGATAACTATACGGGGGATAATTGTGAAAATATACAGATGTATGGTTTGCGGGGAGGTCTATATAGGGGAGGCAAAGCCAAAGAGCTGTCCCTTCTGCGGGGCCCATGAAAACTATTTCGTGCCGGCGGACGAGTGGCATCTTTTGAAGACCGATAAGCTTTCTAATAGTTCCAGGGACAACCTCATGAAAGCACTCGAGCTTGAATTGGACAATACGAATTTCTATAAGGCCGTATCAGAAATATCAAATAGCAGCTATATACAGAGCATGTTCAAAGGGCTCTCAAAAGTTGAAAGGGAGCATGCCTCGGCCATATGTAAGCACCTGGGAATACAGAAACCGGATTACAAGAAGGGTTTTGATAAGGCCGTTGACTCCGACCAGGATAACATAGCCGAGGCTAACAGGAGAGAGAACAGGGCAGTAAAGTTCTATTCCGAGGCAATGAGCCAGGCAGTCGAGGCGGATATTAAGGAATTTTTCAAAGCAATTACACAGGTAGAGTCAGACCATATAGTTTTGACCAAGCAGAAATAAAAAGAAAGGGAGGTGAACAGCATGAGAGTAACAGTCAAATATATGATTCGTCCGGTAGCCCACTGTAAAGAGGGCTGCTGTAGACTGTCCTGGGCATGACGCTAAACTGCCCAGGCAGTTTTTAGGGTTAAGTAAGGAGTAATTAATTGGTGGAATTTGAAACGAAGTTAACAGGTGTTATTCAAAGAACTCATAATGTGAAGAGCTTCAGGTTCAGCGTGGCTGAAGATTTTTCTTTTAAGGCAGGTCAGTTTTTCTTCCTGACAATAAGGAACAAGGACAAGGAGATTTCAAAGCACTTCTCGTTTTCCAATGCGCCTACCGAAAAAAACTACATGGAATTCACGAAGAGGCTTACAGACAGCGAGTTCTCGCAGGCTTTGGACGAGCTTAAACCCGGGGACTGGGCCAGGGTCAGGATGGCTTACGGTGATTTTGTTCTAAGAGCTGAAGATAAAAAGATAGCCTTTCTCTGCGGAGGCATAGGGGTAACTCCCATCCGCAGTATATGTAAGGCTGTTGTTGATTCGAAACTCGAGAGGGATATAAGAATCCTTTACGGCAACAGGACGGAAGCTGACATAGCGTTCAGGGAAGATTTTGACGCTATGCAAAAGGACTATCCCGGTCTGAAGGTAACACATGTAATTTCGCAGGCTGATGAGGGATGGAAAGGCAGAAGAGGTCATATAGACTCGGAGCTTATTAAAGCAGAAATGCCGGACTACAAAGAGCGCCGTTTTTATGCGTGTGGTCCCCCGGGCATGGTCACTGCAATGCAAAACATACTGGAAAATGAACTCTCGCTTGCGAAAGAGCAGATAATAACGGAGAAATTTTCAGGATACTGATTATCATAAAAGGAGATATAACAGGAGAGAATGAAAAAAGTAGACCTTATAATATTCGATCTTGACGGTACGCTTGTTGACTCAAGGCAGGATATAGCAAATGCCGTCAATTTCACACTGAGGGAGCTGGGCTTTCCCCAAAAAACCGTTTCGGAGATAACATCCTATGTCGGAAACGGGGTAAAGGAGCTTATAGAACGTTCTCTTGGAGATGAAAGCGAGGGGCTTTCGGAAAAAGCATTATTTCTTTTCGAAGGCTATTACGCCGAACATTCCTCTGACTATTCCGAGCTGTATCCCGGTGTCAGGGAAATGCTCGAGTTCTTCAAGGCTAAGAGAAAGATCATAGTGACTAACAGGAACTATGAATTCGCGGTACTTACGTTGAAACTAAAAGGTATATACGGGTACTTCGAGAAGATAATAGGCGGTGATAACGTGGCATGCATGAAGCCATCGGGCTGTCCTCTGGATGAGTCCATGTTAAGCGCAAACGCATCAAAGGACAGGACCATAATGGTAGGGGATATGACAGTCGATGTTCAGGCAGGAAAGAACGCGGGGGTTCTTACGTGCGGGGTTACATATGGGCTTGGCAAAAGAGAGGACCTGATCCAGGCCAAGCCGGATTATATAATTGATGATATAAGTAAACTGCGGGATATAATACAATAAAGGAAGTGAATATGTGGCAGCGTAAATGCGTAAATTGCAGCGAATATAAAAATTGCAAAGATTCGTTCTCTTCGTGGATATTTTTCCTGGTAGGAATAATAGCGACCATTGCGATCAGGATTGTCACGGTACTCATTTATGTAAATCCGCTCTACGGCAAGATAGCCTGGTATATAGGCGTGGGCGGTTTTTTTATTTTCTTCATGTATAAATACAGGGTAAACAGCGCAAGATCAAAACTTATAGAAGAAAAGAATCTTGTTGCGAAGATAAACAACCAGAAAGAACTCTCAGGTGAGGATTATTCACTCATAGGAAATATTCTCTGCGGTCTAAGTTCCAAGAAAGAGACCATAAACTATATTTTTATATTCGGACTCTCAGCAGTGGTTCTACTGCTAGCCATATATATAGACTTTATTAAGTGATAAAAAGGGATTCAATATGCCTTCACATCCTAAAATAGCCATAATAGGTGCAGGGAATGTAGGGAGTACTTTTGCATTTACACTTATGATAAGCGGTCTGGCACGTGAGATTGTCCTCATCGATAAGAATAAAAACAGGGCTAAGGGGGAGTGTATGGATATGAATCACGGAGCCAGTTTTGTGCCCCCGGTTCATGTCTATGAGAGCGGTTACGAGGGTTGCAAAGATGCTGATATAGTGGTTATTACCGTTGGGGCCAAACAGAATCCAGGAGAGACAAGGATAGCCCTCGTTGAAAGAAATGCAGAAATTTTTAAGGAAATTATTCCTAAAATTGCATCTTATGCCAAGGATTCTATTATTATCGTTGTATCAAATCCCATGGATATCCTAACCTACGTGACCTTAAAGATTACAGGTTTTAATCCCAACAGGGTATTGGGCTCGGGGACAGTTTTAGACAGCTCTCGCTTCAGGTATCTAATCAGCGAACATTGCAATATTGACCCGCACAACGTACACGCATATATTATCGGGGAGCACGGAGATACGGAACTCCCTGTGTGGAGCCACGCACATGTTGGGGGAATGCTCATTGCTGATTATTGCGGTATCTGTAAGAACAGATGCGATTCCAAAGGTGAACTCTATAATATTTTTGAGGAGGTTAAAAATGGCGCCTACAAAGTTATAGACGCAAAAGGCGCTACTTATTATGCCATTGGTCTGGCACTGCTGGAGATTGTCGGGGCTATCTTAAGAGATGAGAATTCAATACTTCCTGTCTCTACGTTGATAGAAGATTACTACGGAATAAATGATGTTTGCCTGAGTATTCCATCTATCGTGAATAAAGGAGGAGTTAAGGATTTTCTAAAACTCAAGCTCTCTGATGAAGAGGAAAGAGGTTTTGTTAAATCCGCGAATACACTAAAGGAAGTAATTAAAAATCTAAAGCTCTAATAAGGGGAGGTTGTATGGCAGTGGAAAAAGTTGGAGAGAAATACAGGTGCAATGTATGTGGTAATGAGGTAACGGTTACAAAGGTTGGCGGCGGTGAGCTTGTATGCTGCTCTCAGCCAATGGAAAAAATTGAGGGATAAGGAGGAAAAGAATGGGAAAATCTATTAAGGGAACAAAAACGGAGAAAAACCTGCTTACTTCATTTGCGGGAGAGTCCCAGGCGCGCAACCGCTACACGTATTTTGCCTCGGCTGCAAAAAAAGCGGGATACGAGCAGATAGCAGCTATATTTCTTGAGACGGCTGAGAATGAGAAAGAGCATGCCAAAAGATTTTTTAAGTTGCTTGAAGGAGGCGAGGTCGAGATCTCGGCTGCATACCCAGCCGGTGTGGTAGGGGATACGGCGCAGAACCTAGAGGCAGCCGCTAACGGAGAGAACCTTGAGTGGACCAAGCTTTACAAGGAAGCAGCGGCTACGGCAAGGGAAGAGGGTTTTGAGAAGGTCGCGGTGCAGTTCGAGGAGATAGCAGAAGTAGAAGCTGAACATGAGAAACGCTACAGGAAACTGCTTGCAAATGTAAAGAGCAAGAAGGTATTCAAGAAAGATTCCGTGGTGAAGTGGAAATGCAGAAACTGCGGTTATGTGCATGAGGGAAAAGACGCCCCCGAGAAGTGCCCGGCGTGTGAGCACCCGCAGAGCTATTACGAGGTAATAGCAGAGAATTATTGACAGGAGGAAGTTATGAAGGGTTTAGTTTGCAAGGTGTGCGGATATGTGGCTATTGACGGCACTGCCCCGGACAACTGCTCGGTGTGCCATGCTCCGAAAACATCGTTTGAGGATAAAGATGACGCGCTCAAGACACCGCAGGATCCGAAAAATCTGACGGAACTCGAAAAGAAGCATGTACCGGTCATAACCGTGGTGAAGAAATGCGGTCTTATCCCGGAAGGATGCCAGGATGTTCACATCAAGGTGGGTGAGATAACACATCCTATGCTGAAAGAGCATTTCATAATGTACATAGATGTGTACCTGGACAAGAGATTTGCATCACGCATCACGCTTAGTCCCGAGGTTCTCAATCCCGCTGCCGCACTTCACGTGAAGGCAGAAGGTGTGAAGCTGACGGCTGTTGAAAGGTGCAACATCCACGGTGCATGGATAAGCGAGGCAGATCTTTAATATGTGCTATATATACCATCCCGTACATGTGAATGTGCGGGGTGGCTCTCACTCAGGGGAGGTATTATATGAAGGAAAGGTTTTCAGGCAGTGAAGTGGTTGAGATAGGCATTGAGATAGAGATAAACGGTATGGATTTTTACCAGAAACTTGCGACAAGTACTGATAATGCAAGTGTCAAGGATGTGTTTTTGTTTCTTGCCGGGGAGGAAGACAATCATATAGTGGCTTTTCAGAAGCTTCTTGATTCCATACAGGAATACGAACCTCCCGAGGCATATCCCGGGGATTATTTTGTCTACATGAATGCGCTGGCAGGCAGCCATGTCTTTACCCAGAAGAATAAGGGGATAGAGATAGCAGGAAAAATAAAAAATGACATGGAAGCCATAGAAATAGCAATAGGGTTTGAAAAAGATTCCATACTCTTCTTTGAGGGGATGAAGGAATCCGTGCCTGAACAGGACAAGTCTGTCATAGATGAGCTTGTAAAGCAGGAAAAAGGCCATCTTTCAAGGCTCCACGAGCTTAGAAGGTTGCTTATATAATTAAATTAAGGAGGAGTTATGGCAAAGAATGTCACGATTTACAGCACGCCCGAATGTCCTTATTGCTTGAGGGCGAAAGAGTTCTTGAAGGAAAATAACATAGATTTTTCTGATGTGGATGTTTCTGATAACCAGATAGCAAGGCAGGAGATGACCAGAAAATCAGAGCAGATGGGGGTGCCTGTTTTTGACATTGACGGACAAATTATTGTTGGTTTTGATAAAGATGCTATCAGTAAGGCATTGGACCTGTAAGAATTTCTCTTGATAATCCGTAGGACATAATTTTAGGAATTATTGCCACTGGATATTTTAGGAGGCGCTTGTAATGTATGATTTGATAATCATAGGCGCAGGACCCGCGGGTATAACCGCAGCCGTGTACGCAGCTAGAAAAGGCCTTGATTTTATCATTATAACAAAGGATATAGGTGGGCAGACGGTATGGAGCAGCAGTATTGACAACTATACGGGTTACCAGCTTATAAGCGGTCCCGAGCTTGCGGACAAGTTCGAAGAGCATATGAGGAAATACACGATGAATGTCAAGGATGGTGAGGAGGTTCTTGAGCTAACCAAGAGAAATGATAAGATTGTCGCAAGAACCTCAAAATCCACGTATGAAGCAAAAACCGCTATTATCGCATCCGGAAAGAAATCAAAGGAGCTTGGCGTTGTCGGTGAGGTCCAATTCAAAAACAAGGGTCTAACATATTGCGCCACCTGTGACGGTCCTCTTTTTGAAGGTAAGGATGTAGCTGTCATGGGAGGGGGCAATTCCGCTCTTGATGCAACACTGCAGCTTATAAATATAGCTAATCATATATACCTTATTAATATATCGAAGCGTCTTACCGGGGATGCCGTGATGAAAGAGAAGGTGAAAAAAAGCGACAAGGTTACCATACTTAACGATACAAGAGTCACGGCTATAAAAGGTGATAAATTCGTTAGAAGCATAGCTGTCAAAACAAAAGATGTTGATAAGGAGCTTTCGGTCGAAGGTGTTTTTGTTGAGATAGGCCTTATCCCGAATTCTGGTTTTGCGAAGGATGTAGGCAGGAACAGGAAAAATGAAATTAAGGTGAATTGTTATAACCAAACGGACACACCGGGTATCTTTGCCGCCGGGGATGTAACGGATGTACCGGAAAAGCAGATTATTGTTGCTGCAGGAGAAGGTGCTAAGGCCGCACTGGGTATATTCAGGTATTTAGCAAAGCAAAAATAATTCAATTCATAAATTCCTCTATAAAAAGCTTTCCTTTAATGCTCATCAAAAAAAGTTAAAAAAAACTCTTGACAAGATAATGAGCTGTGGTATAATTACTACAAAAGCAATTAGATTGGTAGTGATTAAAAAAGGCAACTAAAAGGGGGGATTTTATGAAGCTCTCTACCAAGGGGAGATATGGAGCACGTCTAATGCTGGAGCTGGCTCTTCATCACGGCAATGGACTGATGCTGCTTAAGGACATATCTGAGCATCAGGATATCTCGGAAAAATATCTTGGGCATCTGGTTCCGCCCCTAAAAGCTGCCGGTCTTGTGAATTCAAGCAGGGGGGCTCACGGTGGATATGCTCTTGCGAAAGATCCCAAGGATATAAATCTTGAGGAAATAGTTAGTGCGCTTGAGGGCAACATCGCTCTTGTTGAATGTGTGGCAAGTCCGGATGTGTGCTCTCGGATAAGTTTTTGTATAGCTCGTGATATATGGGAGGAGGTGGCACAAAAGATAAAAGAGACATTGAAGGGAATCACACTGCAAGACATGGTACGAATGCATGAA
Source organism: bacterium (assembly GCA_043821115.1). Lineage (GTDB taxonomy): Bacteria > CAYTYR01 > UBA6262 > DAOVJB01 > DAOVJB01 > JBDRDD01. The sequence goes on from JBDRDD010000017.1 coordinate 67,095, forward strand.
GAGAAAAGAAATTCCAAAGCCTTCATGTACAGTATATAAAATAAAAAAGGAGGCTCCAAGAATGGGAAAGATTTTTTCAAAGGTAAGCGAGGCAAATATTACTGAGGCAATAGTAAAGGATTTTTCAAGCAGGTTTCTTAATACCATAAAAAGCGATTGTGTTGTGATAGGTGCCGGGCCGAGCGGTCTGGTGGCTTCCAGGGAGCTAGCCAAGGATGGGTTTAAGGTTCTTCTTATTGAGGCCAATAACTATCTGGGCGGAGGATTCTGGATAGGCGGATATCTAATGAACGGTATCACGGTGCGCGAACCCGCACAAAAATTGCTTGAGGAAATAGATGTCCCTTATGAGAAGGCCTCAGACGGTCTCTACATCGCGCGCGGACCGCACGCATGTTCAAAACTTATAGCAAGTACATGCGATGCAGGCGTGAATATCGTAAATATGACAAAATTTGATGATGTTGTTTTAAGGGAGAATAACAGGGTTGCGGGTGTTGTTATAAACTGGACCCCTGTCTCTGCGCTTCCAAGAGCCATTACATGTGTGGATCCCGTAGCTCTTGAATCAAAGCTGGTAATTGACGCAACAGGCCACGATGCTGTTGTGGCTAACTCTCTTGCAAAGAGAAATCTGATAAGTATTAAGGATTTCAGCGGAATGTGGGTGGAAGAATCAGAGGACCTTGTGGTTGAAAATACAAAAGAGATTCATCCCGGACTCATAGTCGCGGGCATGGCGGTATCAACCGTGTTCGGATTGCCCAGGATGGGGCCGACCTTCGGCGGTATGCTTCTTTCGGGTAAGAAAGCTGCCAGTGAAGCAAAGAAAATTTTAACGCAAAAGAAAGCCAAGGAAGAATCTTTGGTAGCGGCATAAAGAATATCAGTGTAGGGAGGGCGAAAGGGAGGAGTTTCTATGCTTGGGGGCTGCGGGAAAGCATGGCAAACTCCTTCCCCTACACGAAAAAAGAAACAGCAAGGAGATATAGGTGAAGGCAATATCATTATTTTCAGGCGGGCTTGACAGCTCACTCGCAATAAAGGTTATACAGGACCAGGGTATTGACGTTGAAGCCGTACATTTCCTGACGCCTTTCGGATCACGCAAGTCAAGAGATAATGCGAAGGGTCTCGCTGATGCACTTGGAGTGAGATTTAAGGTTTTTGAAACAGCAAACGATTATATCGACATGGTAAAAGAGCCTAAGCACGGATACGGAAAGAATATTAATCCGTGCATTGACTGCAAGATATTCATGTACAGATACGCCAAGATATACATGAATAAATCAGAAGCCTCGTTTCTGATTACAGGGGAAGTCTTGGGGCAGAGGCCCATGTCTCAATATAAAAGAGTTCTTGCAAACATGGAGAAGGAAAGCGAAATGGAAGGGCTTGTAGTAAGACCTCTCTCGGCCACAGTCCTTCCGGCAACCATACCCGAGAAAGAGGGATGGATAAAAAGGGAAAGAATGTTCGGTTTCAGCGGCAGGAGCAGAAAGCCGCAGATAGCGCTTGCAAAACACTACAATATTACCAAATACGGAACACCTGCAGGAGGCTGCCTGCTAACAGATATAAGTTTTACGGGAAAACTAAGAGATACCATCAAACATTCTGAATGCACCCCTCATGATGTAGAACTTCTGAGGGTGGGAAAACATTTCCGACTATCAGACAATGCAAAACTCATAGTAGGCAGAAATAAAGAGGAGAATGAAAAATTGCTAAAAATGGCAAAAGAAGGAGATATATATTTTACCCCGGTCGGAGTGAAGGGGCCCGTTGGAACGGGAAGGGGTAAATTCGATAAGGAGGTACTTATGCTGGCTTGCAGGATAATTGCACGCTACAGTGACGGGGACAAGGATGCAAAAGTTAAAATAGCAGTTGATAACTATCCTTCCGGTAACACGGACACCCTTGCTGTTGGCAGAATGCAAGATCAGCTGTTATGTAAATTCAGAATCTAGAACGCAGTCCAAAAATCAAAATAAAAAGGAGAAACAAAAAAAATGAGCAAGATTGATGCAAAGTTAAGAACCGAAACACTGGCACTTCACGGGGGACAGGAAGCCGATCCGACTACTGGTTCCAGGGCAGTGCCGATTTACCAGACAACATCGTATGTGTTCAAGGATACAGAACACGCGGCGAACTTGTTTGGGCTAAAGGAATTCGGCAATATTTACACGCGTCTCATGAACCCGACAAACGATGTGCTGGAGAAAAGAGTAGCGGCGCTGGAGGGTGGTGTGGGGGCCCTAGCGGTAGCAAGCGGGCAATCGGCTATTACACTTGCCCTGCTTAATATAGCGCAGGCAGGAGATGAAATAGTTTCGGCAGACAATCTATATGGTGGAACGTACAACCTTTTCCATTATACCTTCAAGCGTCTCGGCATAAACGTGAAATTCGTAAAGTCGGGTGATCTTAAGGCATTTGAGAAGGCCATTACACCAAAGACAAAGGCTATCTACGCTGAATCCATAGGCAATCCCAAGCTCAACGTTACGGATCTCGAGGGACTCTCGAAAGTCGCGCACAAGAATGGAATACCACTTGTCTTGGATAATACGGTTTCCCCGTATCTGCTCAAGCCGATTGATCACGGTGTGGACATAGTGGTATATTCAGCAACCAAGTTCATAGGCGGGCACGGCACCTCGATAGGAGGGATAATAGTTGATTCAGGTAAATTTGACTGGACAAACGGTAAATTCCCGCTTATAGCAGAGCCGGAGCCGAGTTATCACGGGATTAATTTCGTCCAAGCGCTAAAGCCTATGGGCAACATAGCATATATAATAAAAGCAAGAGTGACGGTGCTGCGTGATTTAGGACCAGCGATGTCGCCTTTTAACGCGTTCTTGTTCCTGCAGGGGCTCGAAACGCTGCATCTTAGAATGCCGCGTCACACCGCGAACGCTCTTGCGGTCGCAGAGTATCTGGAGAAGCACCCGAAGGTTACATGGGTGAATTATCCAGGACTTGACTCAAGCCCTGAGAAGGAAAAGGTAAAGAAGTATCTGCCCAAAGGCGCGGGTGCTATCCTCGGGTTTGGCATAAAGGGTGGTGCAGAGGCAGGAAAGAAGTTCATTAACTCGTTGGAGCTTATTTCACATCTTGCCAATGTGGGTGATGCAAAGACACTCGCGATACATCCAGCGACAACTACTCACCAGCAGCTCTCCGAGGAGGAACAGGCGGCTACAGGCGTTACGCCTGATTTCGTCCGTCTTTCAATAGGCATAGAGCACGTTGATGATATTATCGCAGATATTGACCAGGCTTTGAAAAAAGCGTAAAATATAAAATACAATAAAGGGGGTTTTATGTCAGGCGTTTATGATGACATTACCAAAACCATAGGAAATACGCCCCTGGTCAGGATAAATAAACTTACCAAAGGGCTAAAGGCAGATATACTTGCAAAGGTGGAATCTTTTAATCCGCTTTCAAGTGTGAAAGACAGAATAGGCCTTGCTATGATAGAGGCTGCCCAAAAGCAGAATCTTATAAACAAGGACACGGTTATAATAGAACCGACAAGCGGTAATACCGGTATATCGCTTGCTTTTGTTGCCGCTGCAAAGGGATATAAACTTATTCTTACAATGCCCGATACCATGAGTGTTGAACGCAGGCAGCTTTTGGGTATTCTGGGAGCAGAGCTTGTTCTTACAGAAGGTGTAAAGGGGATGAAGGGGGCTGTCGAAAAAGCCGAAGAACTTCACAAGGAAATAGAAAACAGTTTTGTTCCTCAGCAGTTTGCTAATTTAGCGAACCCTGATGTGCATCGCAGGACAACGGCACAGGAAATATTGAGGGACACAGACGGCAAGGTGGATGTGTTCATAGCAGGTGTGGGTACAGGGGGTACTATTACGGGAGTAGGGGAAGAGCTTAAGAAAAAAAATCCCAATGTCAGGGTGATAGCTGTAGAGCCTGTTGACTCTCCTGTTCTCTCAGGGGGAAAAGCCGGGTCTCATAAGATCCAGGGAATAGGTGCCGGTTTTATACCAGATGTTCTAAACTCCGAAGTTATAGATGAAATAATAAAAGTGTCAAGCGATGATGCTGGAAATATATCTCGAAGGATTGCAAAGGAAGAGGGGATACTGGTTGGCATATCAAGTGGGGCAGCCATGTGGGCTGCGCTCGAAGTGGCCAAAAGAGAGGAATCCGAAGGCAAGACCATTGTGGTAATATTACCGGATACAGGAGAGAGATATCTTTCCACGTGGCTTTTCCAGTAGAGGAGAAAAAGCATGACAGAAAAGAAAAATTTGGGTGTGGTAGAACCTGAATGTTTTACTTTTTCACAACCGCCAAACGAGCTTGTACTTGAGTCGGGGCAAAAACTTGGTCCCATAAAGATAGTATATGAAATATACGGGAAACTCAACAAGGACAGGACAAACGCTATATTGGTGGAACATGCATTCTCCGGAGATGCTCACGCAGCCGGGCTGCATGAGGGTGATGACAAGCCAGGCTGGTGGGATACCATGATAGGTCCGGGAAAAGCTCTCGACACGGAAAAATATTTTGTAATATGTTCCAATATAATAGGTGGGTGTAAGGGAAGTACAGGGCCGTCTTCTGTCAATCCTATGACAGCTAAACCCTACGCCCTTGATTTCCCTATAATAACAATCGTTGATATGGTAAAAGCTCAGAAAAAATTATTAGAACACCTGGGCATAGAGAAACTTCTTTGTGTCATAGGCGGTTCCATGGGTGGTATGCAGGTGCTACAGTGGGTAGCTTCATACCCGGATAACATACGTTCTGCTATACCTATAGCAACAGCGATTAAGCATTCTCCTCAGCAGATAGCTTTTGATGAAGTGGGAAGGCAGGCTGTTATGGCGGACCCGGCCTGGCAGCACGGTGATTACTACGGTAAGAGCCAGCCCGAGAGGGGACTTGCCGTGGCGCGCATGATAGGGCATATTACCTATATGAGCGATGCTTCCATGGAGGAGAAGTTTTCGCGTAAGCTCAAGGAAAAGGATTACAGCTTTTCTTTTGCGACTGATTTCGAGGTGGAAGGGTATCTGCGTTACCGCGGGGACAGTTTCGTAAAGCGCTTTGACGCGAATTCATACCTCTATATCACAAAAGCCATGGATTATTTTGATCTCTCAGGCGACAAGCTTTTTCCTAATAAGAAAAAAGCAGATGTGAAGTTTCTTGTCATAGCTTTCAAATCCGACTGGCTGTATCCGGCCTATCAGTCAAAGGACCTGGTCAGAAGCCTTAAAAGAAGCGGGATCAACACCACTTACTGTGAAATAGACTCCACATACGGTCATGATGCGTTTCTTGTTGAGGTAGAAAAACAATCGCATCTGATAACACATTTCTTAAACAGGGTATATACCGGAAAAAACGGGGTAACAACAGATGACATCTAACAATATTTCCCTGGATCACAGGATAATAGCAGATTTTGTAAAAGAAGGGTCTACTGTGCTTGATCTTGGTTGTGGCAGGGGGAAACTCATGCTTCTGCTTGAAAATATCAAGAAAGCAAAAGTCCAGGGGATAGAAATAGACGAGAAAGCAATATATGAATGCGTGGCTGGCGGCCTTAGCGTTTTTCACGGTGATATCGATACGGGTCTTTCCGAATACAAGGATAAATCCTTCGATTATGTTATCCTGAACCAGAGCCTGCAGGAAGTAAGAAGGCCTGACCCTGTGCTTTCGGAAGCGCTCAGGGTAGGCCATAACGTAATAGTCGGTTTCCCGAATTTTGCCTGTTGGAAGGGGAGATGGCAATTATCTTGCAGGGGTAGAGCTCCTGTGACACTTTCACTGCCTTACGAGTGGCACGATACGCCGAACCTGCATTTTTTAAGCATAAAAGATTTCTTTGAATACTGTAAAAAGAGGAACATCATTATCCAGAAATCTGTCTTTATCACAAAAAACTCAAGGGTGAATATCTGGCCGAACTTATTTGCAGATAATGGTATATTTCTTATAAAAGCAAAATCGTAGGAGAATGAATGGCCAAGGTAAAAAGGAAGCTTATCGAGATAAATGAAGAAAAATGTAACGGTTGCGCTTTGTGTATACCATCATGTCCTGAAGGAGCGCTTCAACTAGTTGATACTCCGGAAGGTAAAAAGGTAAGACTGGTGAAGGAGAATTTCTGTGACGGACTGGGGGCGTGTCTCGGTGACTGTCCGCAGGACGCACTCCACATTATTGAAAGGGAAACAGAAATATATGATGAGGAAGGGGTGATTGCGCACATAAAGGATACTGCTCCTGAGAAATTGGAAAAGCATCTTAAGCATCTTAAGGAACACGCGGATGAGCTCCCGAAACATCATTCGCATGATATGCCGGGCATGTCGGGATGTCCTGGTTCCAGGGTCATGTCATGGGGGGAGAAGAAACCGTCTGAGGTCGAGTCAAAAGCCAGGGGGGATTCGCCTTCACAACTGAGGCAGTGGCCCGTGCAGCTTATGCTTGTAAATCCTGCGGCGCCATATTTCAAGGGTTCGGACCTTGTAATAGCTGCGGATTGCGTACCGTTTGCGCATGCCAATTTCCATTCTGATTTTCTTGAGGGTAAATCACTGGTTATAGGATGTCCGAAGCTTGATGACTCGTCATTCTATAAGGAAAAACTGACCCAGCTTTTCAGTGCATCCGATATCAAGAGTGTTACCGTAGTTAACATGGAAGTCCCGTGTTGTTTCGGACTGCAGCATCTGGTGAAGGAGGCAATAAAGGATTCAGGCAAGAAGATTCCGTACTGTGAAATTGTAGTCAGTATAAAAGGTGAAGTACTTTAAGAGTGATAAATAAAAAAAATGAAGAAGGGGGTATCTGAGATGGATGTACAGGAATTCATAAACAAATGTGTTGACAGCGGGTATTCTTGGAGCGAAGGAGAACATGAAGGCAAAGACGGATATTTTATCGGGTCACAGCGTCTTGATACGGTTGCCCATTTTACTTCCGAAGCGATAGAGGCCAACGAATGGGCTGCGCTTGAGAACCAGGTCGTTCAGGGCAAAGATGTGTACCATGTCAGCAGGATAGTGGGTTATTTTTCAAGGATAGAGAACTGGAACAAGAGTAAGATAGGCGAGCTTGATGACAGGCACAAGGGGGATTACAAGGTAAAGAGGTAAATAATAAAAAGTTGCCTATTTGTCGTTTGTAATAAATAGAATGCTAGCAAGTTTTATAATAACATTTAGAGAAACATTAGAAGCAGCATTGATAGTTGGAATTATTTTAGGCTATCTTTCGCGCACAAAGAAAACAAAATATAATAATATTGTATATGTCGGGGTTGTTTCCGGTATATTAGCCAGCATTATAGGTGCTTTTCTGTTCAATATGCTATCCGGTGGTTTCAGCGGACGCGCCGAGGAGATTTTTGAAGGTATTACCATGCTCCTCGGCGCCTTTCTACTTACGACCATGATACTCTGGATGATGAAACAAAAACATGTGATTCGAGATGTGGAACACAAGGTTGCAACAGAACTGAGCCAAGCGCATAAATTTGGTCTGTTCTCGCTTGTTTTTATAGCTGTTTTACGCGAAGGTATCGAAACGGTTATATTCCTGGGAGCGTCGAGTTTCGTTTCTGCCGGTGATAATACAATGAAGGGTGCATTAGCGGGTATTGTTGCGGCAATTTTGCTGGGATACCTTATGTTTGTTGGCTCCCTGAAAGTTAATATAAAGAAGTTTTTCCTGATTACAAATATCCTCTTAATACTCTTTGCCGCAGGTCTGGTGGCTCATGGTATGCATGAGCTGCAGGAGGCAGGAGTAGTTCCAACCATTATAGAACATGTCTGGGATATAAACCCGGCATCCAGCCCTGATGGCAATTACCCATTATTACATGAAAAAGGTTATATAGGGAGCGTATTAAAAGGTTTATTCGGGTATAATGGGAATCCTTCCTTAATTGAAATTATAAGTTATATTGCATATGTAATGCTGGTTATGACACTATGGAAAAATATTGAAAAACTTCATGAAATTATATAATTTCTTGAAATTTCTACTTTTTTCGTGTAAAATGGTGAGAAGTGAATTACAAGGAGACAATATATATGAAGAGGATATATCTTGATTATGCCGCTACGACGCCTACGGATCCTGAAGTCGTAAAGGCAATGAAGCCATACTTTACTGATAATTTCGGTAATCCCTCCAGCCTTCATTCTTTTGGGCAGGATACCAAGGGGGCTATAGAGGAGGCTAGGGATAACATAGCCGGGATGATAGGAGCAGAGCCTGAAGAAATTGTATTTACAAGCGGCGGTACAGAGAGTGATAACTTTGCCATAAAAGGGGTGGCGTTTGCCAACAGCGGCAAAGGAAAGCATATTATAACCTCTGCTATTGAACATCATGCTATCTCAGCACCCTGCGAGTTTCTTGAAAGTCTGGGTTTCAAGGTGACATACATTGGTGTTGATAAGGATGGGTTGGTAAATCCGTCTGATGTAGCGAAAGCAATCACGGACCAGACAATCCTTATTTCTATTATGCATGCAAATAACGAAATAGGCACAATACAGCCGATAGCCGAGATAGGAAAAATCGCCAGAGAGAAGAATATATACTTCCACAGCGATGCTGTTCAGACATTCGGGCATGTTGGCATAAATGTGAATGAGCTTGGAGTGGATCTCTTAAGCGTGTCCTCACATAAACTCTACGGTCCCAAGGGGGTCGGGGCCATTTACCTCAGAAAAGGTACAAGGATAACCCCGTTTATGCACGGAGGCTCACAGGAGAAGGGCAAGAGGGCTTCCACAGAAAATGTTGCCGGCATAATAGGTTTTGCAAAGGCCTCAGAAATAGCGCATGAGAAAATGGCCGGCGAAGAGAAATTCCTGCTTAAGTTAAGAGATAAGTTGCTTAAGGGGATTTTTGAGAAGATAGACAGAGTACACCTAAACGGCCATCCAAGCAAGAGGCTTGCCAATAACATTAACGTTTCCTTCGAGTTTGTTGAAGGGGAATCCATGCTTCTCAATCTTGATCTGGCGCAAATAGCGGCTTCTACAGGGTCTGCCTGCAGTTCCTCAAGCCTCGAGCCCTCCCATATACTATTATCCATAGGACTTTCCCATGAACTTGCGCACGGGTCATTGAGGTTTACCCTCGGCAGATACACAAAGGAAAAGGAGATAGACCGCGTGCTTGAGATCTTGCCGGCTGTAGTGAAAAAACTCCGTTCGATGTCACCGCTTTCTGCACGCAGTAAGGATAAAGAGTAAACCAAAGTCCTCCTTATCTGTCTTTAATACTATACAATGATACCAAAAAGAATAGTAGTCGCTATGAGTGGCGGGGTAGATTCTTCCGTGGCAGCAGCTCTCTTAAAAGAAGAAGGCCATGATGTCATAGGCATCACCATGAATATCTGGGAATCCTCGCGTGATTTGGGAGGATGCTGCGGGATTAAGAACATAGAGGATGCGAAGAAGGTCGCCAGGAAAATAGGTATTCCCCATTATGTTGTAAACTTCAGGGATATATTCAGAAGCAAGGTTGTTGAGGATTTCTGTAGGGAATACAAAAGAGGCAGGACTCCGAATCCCTGTATAAGGTGCAATAAGTATATAAAGTTTGAGGCACTGATAAACAAGGCAAAACAGCTCGATGCCGATTATATTTCCACGGGCCACTATGCGAGGATAGTTTTTGATAAAAAAGAAGGGAAATTCCTTCTGAAAAAGGGTCTGGACAGGTCTAAAGACCAGTCATATGTTCTATACATGATGACACAGGAGCAGCTCGGCATGACCCTGATGCCTCTTGGTGCCATGGCCAAGTCCCAGATAAGAAAGATCGCCAGGGAAAAGGGATTAGCAGTCGCGGAAAAAGAAGAATCACAGGAAATTTGTTTTATACCTGATAACAATTATGAGGCCTTCATAAAAAAATACGCTAAAAAGGAAGAGATGCCCGGTGTTATAGTGGATACCAAGGGTAAGGTTATAGGCAGGCACAGGGGTATAATATCCTATACAGTGGGTCAGCGCAGGGGGCTCGGGATAGCCGCAAAGTATCCATTATACGTCGTGGCAATCAACAGCAAAGCAAATACGATTATTGCAGGCCCTAAGCAAGAAGTTTACGGCAGGGAACTTATAGCCGATGATATAAGTCTTATAAACATGAAGCCAATCAAATCCCGTCTCAGGGTCAAGGCCAGGATACGCTACCTGCACAATGGTGCGATGGCTGATCTGATCCCGCTGGGCACCAGCGTCAGGGTGGTTTTCGATAAGCCTCAGTGGGCTATTACACCGGGGCAATCTGTTGTTTTTTACAGACCTCGTAGCCCGGTTGTCATAGGCGGGGGCATTATAAAGGAAAAGGTGGGGTAAATGGACACGAATCACAGGGATTCCCTGTCTCAAAGAATAAGAGAACTTAAAAAGAAGAGGAATGCCGTGATCCTAGCACATAATTACCAGATACCGGAAGTGCAGGATGTAGCGGATTACGTAGGGGATTCTTTTGGTCTTAGCAGAACGGCCAGCGCGACAGACACCGATGTTATTGTATTCTGTGGCGTTCTTTTTATGGCAGAGACGGCATCCATACTCTCTCCCACAAAAAAAGTACTTATGCCAGAGCCAAAAGCCGGTTGTCCCATGGCGGATATGATTACCCGAGAGCAGCTAATAGAACTTAAAAGAAAGCATCCCAAGGCTGTTGCCGTGGGATACGTAAACACTACTGCTGCGGTAAAGGCCGAGCTTGATTTGTGTTGCACGTCCGGAAATGCGGTCAAGGTCGTCGAGGCCCTAAAGGATGCCCCTGAGATAATATTTGTTCCGGACAAGCACCTGGCAAATTATGTATCCCTAAAAACAGGAAGGAAATTCATTGCGTGGGAAGGATACTGCCCGAGCCATGTGAGTATCCTTGCCGAGGATATACAGAGAGCCAAAAAGCAGCATCCAAAGGCAAAAGTCGTGGTGCATCCGGAATGCACGAGCGCAGTGTGCGAGCTTGCGGACGAGGTGGTCTCTACAGAAGGGATGTGCCGATATGCAAAAGAATCCTCCGTAGATGAGATAATAGTCGGTACTGAGGTGGGAATAATCCACAGGCTGAAGAAGGAAAACCCCGGCAAAAAGTTTTACTCTGCAAGTGATAAGGCTACATGTCCTAATATGAAGTTGACAACCCTTGAGAAGATTCTCTGGTGTCTGGAGGATATGAAATACGAGGTGAGCGTAAGTGAAGAGATACGCTTGAAAGCTCATAAAGCAGTCAATAAAATGATTGAAATCTCATAAGCCTTTGCGTATGGTTATGGATATTTTTTATTGATTAAGAGCGCTAAAGGGCTTATAATATTACAAATTGTATTTATATAAAAAGGAAGCTTGAATGGAGAGAGTGGACATAACGATAGTGGGAGCCGGTGTTGTGGGCCTGGGGGTAGCGGCAAGCCTGGCCAGTGACGGACGAAATGTCGTTGTTATTGAAAAGCATGATGCATTCGGCAGGGAGACCAGCAGCCGCAACAGCGAGGTTATCCATGCCGGTATTTATTACAGGCCGGGAAGTCTCAAGGCCCGCACATGTGTTGAGGGCAACAGGCTTCTTTATGATATCTGTAAAGAGCATAACATACCTCACAGAAAAACCGGAAAACTTATAATAGCAAGCGATGAAGCGGAGATATCTCAGCTTGAAGAACTTCTAAAGACAGGGCAGGAGAACAGTGTTTCCGGGTTGAGGATGCTTAATAAAGGCGAGATAAAAGAGATGGAGCCCGGTGTCGAAGCTCTCTGCGCTCTTTACTCTGATTCAACCGGTATTATAGATTCCCATAAGCTCATGGAGTATTTCATATTTCGGGCGAAACAGGGCGGGGCTGACATAGTATATAATTCAGAGTTAAAAGGGGTGATTAAAAAGAAAGACGCCTACGAGGTGAGCGTAAGGGATGCGGACGGAGAGGATTTCTCCTTCCTAAGTTCTGTTTTTATTAATTGCGCCGGACTTGAGTCGGACACTGTTGCAGCAATGGTCGGTATAGACGTTGATGCATCGGGCTACAGGCTGAAATATTCCAAGGGTCAATATTTCAGGCTTTTCACTCCTGGGAAGTGGAACCTGACTCATCTTGTGTACCCGGTTCCTGAGACAAAAAGCGTAGGCCTGGGGATACACGTTACACTGGATTTGGGTGGCGGGGTGCGTCTGGGCCCCGATGCCAATTACATAGACAGAAAAGCATGGGATTATGATGTCGAGGAGTCAGCCAAAGAAGCCTTTTATAGTTCTGTTAGAAAATTTCTACCTTCACTTGCACATGAGGACCTCTGTCCTGACATAGCAGGTATAAGGCCCGCCCTAAAAGGGCCCGAAGATGATTTTAAGGATTTTGTGATCACCCACGAAGACGATAAGGGTTTTCCGGGTTTCATAAATCTAATAGGAATTGAGTCTCCCGGGTTGACAGCAGCTCCATCTATAGCCCGGTATGTATCCCAACTTGTGAAGCAGGTTGTCTAGAGCTCTTAATAGGAGACCAATGTCTAATCTTTGTAGTCCAATAAAAATAAAAGGAACAAGATCAAAAACTGATCCAGCCCCAAGGAACAGGACCATGTTCTTAACAAGAGAGGATTCCAGGGTTCTGGGCAAGAGCTTTGCTCTGTCTGAAGGCACAGGAAAGCTGGCAATAGGAAAGCTTAAGAACAAGCTTATCCTGGGTGATTGTGTGGCCGGCATGAAACGCCTTCGGTCAGGTTGTATAGACCTCGTATTTGCTGATCCTCCTTACAACAAGGGCAAGGATTTCGGGAACTCCAGCGACAGGATGAAAAGAGATACCTATCTTAGCTGGACGGATACATGGATAAAAGAAGCAAAACGCATACTGAAAGACTCGGGTTCTATTTATGTCTGCAGCGGCTGGGAATATTCCGGTGACATCCAGAGAATAATATCGCGTTATTTTGTTATAAGAAACAGGATTACGTGGAAGAGGGAAAAAGGCAGGGGCTCAAAGACGAACTGGAAGAATAATATGGAGGATATCTGGTTCGCCACTGCGGGGACAAGTTACACCTTTAACGTAGATAAGGTCAAGTTGAAAAAGGAAGTTATAGCACCTTATCGCGTGAACGGTCTTCCCAAGGACTGGGTCCAGGATAAAGGAACCAGGTACCGCTACACCCATCCAAGCAATATCTGGACCGACATGGTAGTGCCGTTCTGGAGTATGCGTGAGAACACGCCTCATCCGACACAGAAACCAGAGAAGCTTCTTGAGAGGATAATTCTTGCAAGCAGCAACACCTCGAATATGGTACTAGATCCGTTCTTGGGTTCGGGAACTACGGCTGTGGTTGCAAGAAGACTAAAAAGGGCATACATAGGCTTTGAATTAAATGAGGATTATTTGAAACTTGCTATGAAAAGACTTAAATACGCAAGAAGCCCAGAAAGGGGAAAATAATGAAAAAGGTAGTTTTAACATCGTTTTTGCTTATGATAATAATGCAGGTGTCATACGCTCTTGCGGATGTAGTCGTTGTTAAAGTGGAGGAAGCGAATATCGCGGAAAGCCCGGAAGGCGAGTCGATAGGTGTCATAAAAGAAGGGACCCCGTGTGAGAGCATATATGAAGAGGGCGCGTGGACAAAGATCAATGTGGAGGCATGGGTTAAAACATCTGATATTACTCTCATCAAGATGGGTACGGAGAAGGAAGAAATAAAAAAAGAAGATTATGCAAAGCTTACTCCCAGCAAGCTCAAGTCCGAGGGATTCTTTGATTCATATGACAAGAGGAGGATAACATTCCGCGGGAATTTAGGGACGGTTTATAAGAATAATGATAAAGTGGCAAACCATGTAAATTTTACAGTTAGCTCCGTGAATTGTTTTATCCGTACCAGGGATGTTGAAAAGATAAAGGATTTTAAGAAGGGTGATTCTGTCAGAGTATACGGACAGGTAAAAAGGGAACCAGGCGGCGGAGAGCATGAAAAGTATTATATTCAAGTAAATGATATAATAAAGGAGTAAAAGGTTGTTTTTGGGCTTAAATTCTGATATAATATATGTATAATGTGAAAGGAGGGTGTGGTATGGGAATTGATTCGCCTGATGATAAAAGGACGTTCGGAAGGGTAGACGCCGGTAATAAGGTCGCCTGCAGGGTGATAGAAATAGGTAGTGACAATGAATTTGACGATACGGAGCTAACTGTGAAAAATATAAGCCCCGGGGGCGTATCTTTTGAGTCAAATACAGTCCTGCCGCAGGATACCGTTATAAAGATCGAGTTAAAGCTTCCCCTTTCAACACAGGGTGAGCAGAGTATTGTCTCGGGTAAGGTGATCCGTTGTTCTAAGGATGAAAAGAGCGGTAAATACGAAATAGGGATAGCTTATACTAGAGATAAAAAGTAGATAAATATCTATTATGAAGAAAACGATTCTCTATCTTAGGCTATGGCTTCCCCCTATCGCTTGGTGCGCGATCATATACTATCTTTCAAGTGTTCCCGGTCTGAATTCAGGCTTGGGATCCTGGGATTTGATCCTGCGTAAGTGCGCTCATATAACTGAGTACGCTATTCTCACCGTGCTCTTCTTCAGGGCTTTTTCATTTCACAAGTTAAAAAAGGTATACGAATTTTCGGCAGTGATATCTGTGATGTACGCAATATCAGATGAAATCCACCAGG
>JBDRDD010000018.1:0-8365 GCA_043821115.1 bacterium
TTCTTCGCCGGCTATCCCATTACTCCCGCATCAGAGATTGCCGAACGAATGGCCCTGAGGCTTCCTTTTATAGGGGGAGTCTATATCCAGATGGAGGATGAAATTGCATCCATGGCGGCAATACTCGGAGGTTCGTGGACCGGCACCAAGTCAATGACCGCTACCTCAGGACCGGGGTTTTGCCTTATGCTGGAAAATATCGGTCTGGGCCTCATGACGGAAACCCCGTGTGTTATTGTAAATGTTCAGAGGGGTTCGCCTTCCACGGGACTTCCCACATTTTTTGGTCAGGCAGATATGATGCAGGCAAGGTGGGGTTCGCACGGGGATTATGAGGTTATTGCCTTATCACCGGATTCTCCTCAGGAATGTTTTGACTTTACCATAAAGGCTTTTAATCTGAGCGAGAAATACAGATTGCCTGTTTTTATCCTTACAGACGGTCTTGTCGGCCATATGACGGAGAAAGTTATTGTGCCTGAACCCGGCAACATCGAGGTGTTCGAGAGGCGTAAGACCAACAAGCCCCCCGGGGAGTATCTTCCATATCAGCCCGAGGCTGACCTTGTTCCCCAAATGGCAAATTTTGGCGAAGGATACAAACTTCATTCAACAGGTCTTACTCATGATGAAAGAGGATATCCTGATATGACTATCCAAGCGCAGGATAAACTCGTGAGGCGCCTGGTAAATAAAATCAGGAACAACGTAGATGATATTATAATGGTAGAAGAAAAAGATCTAAAGGATGCTGATGTGGTGGTGGTTTCCTACGGGGTTACCTCAAGGGTGGTGCCGCCTGCTGTTGCGAGAGCAAAAAGTGAGGGGATAAAAGTAGGGCAGTTGAGACTATTGACTGTCTGGCCGTTTCCCGAGGAGAAGATTGCACAGCTTTCAAGAAAAGTTAAGGCATGGGTTGTGCCTGAAATAAACCTGGGGCAGATGGTAAGAGAAGTAGAAAGAGCAGTGGGAAAACTCTCAAAGGTAGCTCCTGTTTCACACGCGGGTGGTGACGTTCACAACCCTGATGATATTTATAAAGTTATAAAAGAGGTGATGAAGTGAATAAAATACCAGATCATCCTCTTGAGCGTTTCTTAAGGATGGACAGAATCCCTCACATCTGGTGTTCAGGATGCGGTATCGGGACAGCTGTAGCCTGTTTTATAAAGGCTCTGCAAGAGTCAGAAATAAATCCTGATAAGGTAGTGGTCGTATCAGGAATAGGATGTACCGGCAGGGTAGCCGGTTACGTGAATTTTGATTCGTTCCATACCACCCATGGCAGAGCTATTCCATTTGCTACAGGAGTTAAATTAGCAAATCCTGATCTTACGGTTGTTGTTTTTTCCGGTGATGGTGATTTGTTTGCCATCGGAGGCAATCATTTCATTCATGCGGCAAGGAGAAACGTTGATATTAAGGTATTCTGCATAAATAATTTTATTTACGGCATGACAGGAGGACAGGTTGCACCCACCACGCCTCTTGGTGCAAAGACTTCAACCTCGCCGTACGGGTGTTTTGAACCTCCGTTCAATCTCCCGTACCTGGCTGAATCAAGTGGCGCGGTTTATGTTGCCAGGTGGACGCCGCTTCATATAAGAAGGATGACGCATTCAATGTCTGAAGCCATAAACAAACGCGGTTTTTCATTTATTGAGGTAGTTTCGCCATGTCCTACCGTATATTCCAGGTACAATCGCCTTGGGGACGGTCTTGACATGATTAAGTATTACCGCAAAAACAGCCGTATAGAAAACGGGGCTAATACCAAAAATATTCCTCTGGGAATAAAGGAGGAAATAGTGGTGGGGAAGTTCGTGGATATTGAAAAGCCCACGTTTCTTGATTATCAGATGGCACAGGTGGAAGCCAAATGAGCGATAGACATAATATAAGGATTTCGGGTTTTGGCGGTCAGGGGATTGTACTGAGCGGTTATATCATCGGCAAAGCCGCGTCTTTATATGACAATAAAAACTCGGCATTTACCCAGAGTTACGGACCCGAGGCAAGAGGCGGAGCTTGCAGCGCAACTGTTGTTATAGAAGAGGGCAAGATTGGTTATCCCCTGGTAAGAAACGCGGATTTTCTTATTGTACTGTCCAAGGAAGCATATGAAAAACATGCTGATAATATGAGTACCGGTGGCTTGATCTTTGTGGATACAGACCTTGTAAGTGAAGCGCCTGTAGATAATAAAAAGATTTTTGGAATTCCGGCAACAAGGTTTGCTGAAGATATGGGCAAAAAAATCGTTGCCAATATAATCATGCTTGGATTCTTTTTGAGTATAACCGGTATTATTTCAAAAGAGGCCGTGATAGAGAGTATTAAAACTTCCGTAAAGAAAGATTTTATTGACCTTAACTTAAAAGCCTTTGAAAGAGGGTATAAATATGGCAGCGACCTCAGGGGAAAACCAGAAGAAAAAATATAAACCTAAGATTTTTAAGGGGACTGGTTATATAATTAAAAACCGTTGTAAGGGATGCGGGTTCTGTATAGAATACTGTCCTAAGAAGATACTTAAAAACTCGGGCGAGTTCAACGAGAAGGGTTATCATTATCCGGTAGTGATTGATGAGGGAGTTTGCGTGAACTGTAAGGTTTGCGAGGATATCTGTCCGGAATTTGCCATTTTTTCCATTACCAAAGAAGATGATGAAGACGGGGGTTCTCATTGAAAAGAATCGGTGTATTCATCTGTTATTGTGGCGGTAATATTTCCAATGTCGTTGACGTGGAAAGAGTAGCGCAGGAAATAGGAAAAATTCCAGAGGTTGCATTTTCCGGCACTTATCAATATGTATGTTCCAGTCCCGGGCAGGATTTGATTAAAGAGAAGGTCTCCCAATATAATCTGGACGCATACATTGTAGCGGCATGTTCTCCTACTCTTCATGAGACTACATTTCGTGAGCTTGCAAAAGATATAGGTGTAAATCCCTACCAGGTTGAGATAGCAAATATTAGAGAACAGAATTCATGGGTACACGATGATGCGAAGAAAGCCACTGATAAGGCGCTCCGTATTATTAAAAGTATCATTGAAAAGATAAAACTGAATGAAGACCTCCTGCCCATTGAGGTACCGGTTACAAAAAAGGTTCTGATTATCGGTGCTGGGATCGCAGGCATTCAGGTCGCCCTTGATATAGCAAATGCAGGCTATAAAGTTACGCTGGTTGAAAGACGTCCTTCTATCGGAGGGCACATGGCACAGATTTCTAAGACCTTCCCAACGCTTGACTGCTCTCAATGCATTATGACTCCCAGAATGGTAGAGGTGGCCCATCATAAAAACATAGAATTATTTACTTACAGTGAAGTAGAGGATGTTTCCGGACACGTAGGTAGTTTCAAGGTTAGAATAAAGAAGAATCCGATGTATGTTGATGCTGCAAAATGCACCATGTGTGATAAGTGTGTTGAGGTATGTCCTGTTGAAGTAAATAGCGAGCATGATGAAGGTATAAGAAAAAGAAAAGCTATTTATATCCCGTTTCCGCAGGCAGTACCTGCTACATATACATTAGATACTCATGCTTGTTTGGGGCTTCTTCCTCTTGCTTGCGGTGAGTGTGTGAAGGTTTGTGAGCCCAAGGCTATTAATTATGACCTTGAGCCTGAATTTATTGAAGATGCGTTTGGGGCAATTGTAGTAGCTACGGGTTATGAGTTGTATCCCGTATTAAACTTAAAAGAATACGGGGCAGGAGAAATTCCTGATGTTATAAACGGTCTTCAGTTTGAAAGACTCCTGTACCTTGATTCCGCTACAGGCTGCGGGATAAGAAGACCTTCGGATGGGAAAGTTCCTAAAGATATAGTTTTTGTTCACTGTGCCGGCTCCCGTGATCCCGAATTACATAATGCATACTGTTCAAGGATCTGCTGTATGTATGCTTCCAAGCAGGCTATGCTTTATAAAAGTGCCGTGCCTGAAGGAAAGCCCTACATATTTTATATTGACATACGCTCAGGTGGAAAGGGGTATGAGGAGTTCATTCAAAGAGTAAGGGAAGAGCACGACGCAACCTACCTGAGGGGGAAGGTGTCTAAGATTTTCCAGGAAGACGGCAAGGTTGTAGTTTATGGAGCAGATACCCTCTCAGCCAAGAAAATAGAGATTAAAGCTGACCTGGTGGTTCTTGCTACCACTATGGTTCCTTCACCGGGAATTAAGGAACTTGCAAAAAAATTGAAATTAAATGTTGATGAGTATGGATTTACACAGGAGGCGCATCCCAAATTAAGGCCTGTGGAAAGTCTTTCAGCGGGAATATTTATGGCAGGATGTGCCCAGAGCCCGCGGGATATTCCGGATACCGTATCCCATGCTTCGGGAGCAGCAAGTAAGGTCATGGGTATGATTTCAAGTGATGTTCTCGAAAGAGAACCCATCATTGCTACAGTCGATGAAGACCTGTGCAGCGGATGCAGAGTATGTATTTCGGTCTGTCCTTATGATGCGAGAGAATTTAACGCGGCGAAAAATATTGTTGAGGTTAATGTTGCTAAGTGCGAAGCCTGCGGTTCATGTGTTGTAGCATGTCCAAGCAGTGCTTCGCAGCAGCTGAATTTCCGTGATTCTCAGATAAAGAAAATGATAAAAGAAATACTGCGGGAAGAGGAAGATGACAACTCAAAAGAAGTTTGAGCCTAAGATAGTCAGTTTTATCTGTAAGTGGTGTACTTCAGCCGCTGCTGATTTGGCAGGAGTTACAAGGTTAAAATATCAACCCAATGCAGTTAATATAGGGGTTATGTGTTCCTCAAGGGTGGATCCTGTCCATATTCTGGAGGCGTTTCAGAACGGGGCTGACGGCGTACTGATAGGAGGATGTCATCCTGGAGACTGTCATTATCAGGTCGGCAATTATCAGACAATGAAAAGGATAATAATGCTGCATAGACTTCTTGAAAGTCTGGGTATTCCACAAGAGAGATTAAGACTGGAATGGATTTCCGCTTCAGAAGGCGCGAAATTTAAGAATGTAATGAATGAGTTTATAAATACTGTAAGAGAACTCGGTCCTTTAAGGTTGAAAGATTCGCCTTAATAATCGGAGGTAAGTATGAATACAGAAGAGGATGTAAAGAAGGTAACTGTCTATATTATGGGCAAGGCATATAAGGTTCCCTTTGACCAGACTATAATGGGAGCAATAGAATATGCAGGTTATCAGTTAATAAGGGGAGTTGGCTGCCGTGAGGGCTTTTGCGGTTCATGTGCAACTATTTATCGTCTGCCCGGAGATTATAAATTTCATATGGTACCTGCTTGCTCAACCATGGTCCAAGATCAGATGTATCTTACACAGATTCCCTTTGTTCCGACTGACAAACCTCCTTATGATATAGATCAATTACTGCCGGATTATACTGCGTTTGAAAAAATATTTCCTGAGGTGTTTAGATGTATAGCATGCAATAGTTGTACCAAAGCCTGTCCGCAGGACCTTCAGGTTATGGATTATATTCAGGATATTATTAAAAATGATATTTCCGAGTCTGCTGATCTTTCTTTTGATTGTATAGCCTGTGGTCTGTGTGCTATCAGGTGCCCTGCTGAAATGGTTCAGCACAATATCGGTCTCCTGAGCAGAAGATTATACGGGAAGTATTTAAATCCCAGAGGGGAAAACCTGAAAAATCGCATAAAAGAAATTCTGAAGGATAAATATAAACAGGAACTGCAACAGCTGATGAGTATGGATAAGGAAACCTTAATGAATACATATAATAAAAGAGACATCGAGCCTGATTACATAGATATTGAAGCTGATTAAAAAAGGAGAAAAAAATGTATCCGGAATATATGCAGGAATCTTTAAGGAAGGTTGAAAAAAGCCGGGCAAAGAGACTTAAACTCGCAAAGTCAGGCAAGCCGATTTTTCCGCCTATGTCCGCCCAACAGAGGAAGGATGTTTTAATTAAATTTCATCCTGATTATAAACAGGACAGTAAAAGGGTTATTAATGTAGGCCCGAATAAAGCAGAGCTCGTAACCGCCCAGATAGCAGATATCCTGGAATCCCATCCAAGGATAAATGCAGATGCTTTTAACTTAAAAGAGCCGGATTATACAACCGAGATTTTGATTATCGGTGGCGGTGGTGCGGGATGTGCTGCTGCCATAATGGCGCAGAAAGAGGGCGTAAAGTCAATTATTGTTACAAAACTCAGAACCGGTGATGCCAATTCTATGATGAGCCAGGGCGGGGTGCAGGCAGCAGTTAATCCTCAGGATTCGCCTGTCCGGCATTATCTTGATACAATCGGTGGAGGCCACTTCGATAATAAATCCGAACTTGTCCAGGCTCTTGTTAATGATGCTCCCGGTGTAATAGACTGGCTTCAGGAACTGGGTGTTATGTTTGATAAGGATGAGCATGGCGAGTTTAGTACACTATCCTTTGGAGGATATTCCAGAAAAAGGATGCTCTCATGCCGCGATTATACAGGCATGGCTATTATGAGAACTCTTATGGATGAGGTAAAAAACCATCCGGATGACATTACGCTGATGGAATTTTTCCCTGCGGTAGAACTCCTGCTTGATGAGAAGGGCCAATGTGCCGGGGCAGTGGTATATAACATAGAAACAGGAGAATACTTTACCATTAAAGCAAATGCCACAATTATTTCTACAGGTGGTTTCGGAAGGCTTCACATTAACGGATACGATACCACCAATCACTACGGGGCGACTTGCGACGGGCCTGTGATAGCTTACAGAGCCGGGGCAAAATTA
This sequence comes from bacterium, assembly GCA_043821115.1. Classification (GTDB taxonomy): domain Bacteria; phylum CAYTYR01; class UBA6262; order DAOVJB01; family DAOVJB01; genus JBDRDD01. Next base: position 6,764 of record JBDRDD010000018.1, read on the forward strand.
CTCTATATGGATTCAGTCCAGTACCATCCGACAGGTGCGGCTTATCCTGAACAGATAGCAGGATTTCTTGTGACTGAAAAAGTCAGGGGAGCCGGCGGGGAGGTGCTTAATAAAGAAGGGGAAATATTTGTATATCCCAAGGAGCCAAGAGACGTAGAGACTGCTGCTATTATCAGGGAATGCATGGAAAGAAAAATGGGCATTAAGGACCATTACGGAAGATACGGCGTATGGCTGGATTCACCGATAATTGAGCAGATACAGGGAGAAGGGTATATAGTTAAAAATTACCCTGCGATGGTAAGACAGTTTAAGAGATTTAATATTGATATGATAAAAGAACCGCTCTTTGTATATCCTACCCTTCATTATCAGAACGGAGGGATTGAAATAAACCAGAGTTGCGAAACGAATATCCCCGGACTGTTTGTAGCGGGTGAGGCTTCGGGCGGGCTTCATGGAAGAAACAGGCTCATGGGAAATTCCATACTTGATTATAATGTGTTTGGAAGAAGAGCCGGTACTTATGCCGCCAGGTATGCCAGGGAACATAAATCAGGTGAGTTATCTCTTGAGCATGTAAGAAAATATGAAAATGAAATGAAACAAGCAGGTATAGAGACTGATAGAATATCACCTGTATTGCTGCCTATTTATACACCGCAAGCAGTTAGAGATAGACAGCTTACCGCTCATTATGAAGGGACATTAAGATAAACAGAAAAGAAAGCAGGTTTAATAATGGGTAAACCCAAGGTTGCGTTTTACTGGTGTGCCTCTTGCGGGGGATGTGAAGAATCAATCGTAGATTTAGCTCAAGATATATTGACTGTTACAGAAGCGGTCGATATCGTCTTCTGGCCGGTAGCGATGGATTTTAAGTATAGCGATGTTGAGGCTATGGCAGATGAGGAGATTACAGCAACTCTTATAAACGGAGCTATCAGGACAGACGAGCAGGAGCATATAGCAAAGTTATTGAGAAAAAAATCAAAACTTATTATAGCTCATGGAAGCTGTGCTCATATTGGAGGGGTTGTTGGGTTAGCCAATTTCTATAAAAAAGAGGATATCTTAAACAGAGCGTTCAAGGAAGTTCCCACAATGAAGAATCCCAAGGGTATTCTGCCGCAGGTAAAAACAGAAGAATCAGGCATAGAATTGGAGTTGCCGGGTTTTCATGATACTGTAAGGACCCTGGATCAGGTGATAGAGGTAGATTATTATATACCGGGCTGTCCACCTACGCCTGAGCTTATAAAAGGTGCCGTGATGGCTATTCTGGAAGGGAAACTTCCTCCTAAAGGCACGGTCCTGGCGGAAAAGAAGGCGCTCTGTGATACCTGTTCACGCAAGGACAGCAAGCCCGATAAGATCAAGATAGGAGAATTTAAGAGACTTTATGAGACCAAATGGGATCCTGAAAACTGTTTTTTAGTTGAGGGAATTATCTGTCTTGGACCTGCTACAAGGGGTGGGTGCGAGGAAAGGTGCATAAAGGGGAATATGCCCTGTCGTGGTTGCTTTGGCCCGACTGATAATGTAATAGATCAGGGAGCTAAATCTTTGGCTTTTCTTGCCTCAATAATAGATTCAGATGAT
>JBDRDD010000019.1:0-2144 GCA_043821115.1 bacterium
TTTAAGGTGCTGAAACGTAAAGAACCACCTGTCTTTTCTGCCTTTTCGGGATCTATCGGGTCTTTTGGCGGGTCTTTTGGCAGGTCTTTTGTGCGGTCTTCTTCCTTCTTTTCAACGCCATTTTTTATGATATCAGAATACCTTACCATAAGCTTACCAGTTCTTCGCTCCCTGTGAGACCTTGGGCTATAAATTAAGCTCCGATAAATTTCGAGACGGTTGCAGGTTTTATAAGCATTTCGCTTTACAATTATTAAAATAATATATTATAACTCGTCCAAATTCAAGATAAATGATAAATATTGCTTTTTTTTTATAACTAGGTAATTATTATCATATTTGAGATATTATTTAGGTTTGATGAACTCGTAAAAAGTCGAAGCCATCAGACTTAATGGAGGGTAATTTTAAGGAGAAATAGCAATGTTTTGCAGAACAGTAAATATAATTCCGGCACTTTTTGCAGGTTTCTTTGTTATGTTTCTTTCATCCTGTACCTTTGAGGCAAGGGGAATACCGGTGAAGGAATTTAAACCCCCGAGGACTGCCGAAGAAATAGATGTGAATCAGAAAAAAGAGATGGAAGAAGAGGTTGTCAGGATGAGCCGGGTGACAGAAAACAGTGTATTTACAGAAGGACGGGGCATTCCCGAGTACAGGATAGGTCCTGGCGATGTCCTGACCATTACTTTTTGGGAGGGAGCCAAGTCCACTCCATATACCACTGAGGTCAGACCGGATGGAAAGATATCCTATTCCTATATGGATGATATTGCAGTGGCGGGCAGCACTTCCCATGAGGTGGATGAAATACTGACGAATGCGCTGAAAAAATATATCAGGGAGCCGAGGATTGACGTTATTGTGAAGGAATACAAAAGCAAGAGCGCTCTTTTATTTGGACAGATCAACCGTCTTGAAGCAGTGACCTCGGGTCCTGGAAAGTACCCTCTAACAGGCAAGACGAGAATACTTGACCTTATTGTAATGGCAGGAGGACCAATTGCCGGCGAGGAGTTTGCAAACGCAGATCTCCGGATTGTGGAAGTGGTAAGAAAGGGGAAAAGCTATACAGTCAACCTTTACAAGGCAATGTTTAAGGGAGATATGAGCCAGAATATTATTATAGATGATGGCGATATTGTAACAGTCCCGGAACTTCCAACTTACGGAGAAAGAGTATATGTTTTTGGGGAGGTAAAAACCGAGGGAATATACAGGCTTGATGATGCCTATGATCTTCTGGCGGCTGTGTCCAAGGCAGGCGGTACGACGAGGGTGGCTGTGGACTCGGATATAAAGATTATCAGGGGTTACAAGGAAGATCGGAATAAGCCGATTATACTCGCTGCAAATCTTGATGAAATATTAAAAAAGGGAGATATAGCCCAGAATATTCCCCTTCAGGATGGTGATGTGGTTTATGTCCCAAGAACAGCGATAGGCGATCTTAATGAATTTATACTAAACACCACACCGCTTCTGGACTATCTGCTTTATCCCGGCATGTACAGAGATGCATATTTTAACGAGACTTCCCATCTTCGTTTTAAAAAGCTTGATTAGTTAAGAGGATTTTCAGTATGGCAACAAAATATGATTTGAACCTCAGAGATTACTGGCGCGTTATCAGAAAGAGAAAGTTTATCATCGTGTTTACCACGGTTGCCATGGGAATTTTCAGTTTTTTATTTTCGATTATGCAGCAGCCTGTTCCTTTGTATCAGGCAACAGCGGCCGTAAAGGTTGAGCAAAGCGGCTCTATCACAGGTCTTTATATCCAAAGCGTTTCCTGGTCTCGGACAGATTATATGCAGACTCAGGCCGTCATGATAAAAAGCTATTATATTATGGAAAGAGCTGCAAAAAGGCTCGGCCTTATACCTCCTGATCTTCCATCCGACAAAGTGCGTGCCAGCAAGAAGCATCAAAATATCATGGTGGAGTTGAGAAAAAATATAGAGACAGAGCAGGAAGGCTACAGCGACATCATTAATATACTGGTAACCTCAAAAGACCCTGTGTTTGCCCAGCGGGTGGCCAATACCATAGCCCAGGTTTACAAGGAACAGCACGCTCTTGATCTTAACAAGAGAACATTTGAAGCGAAAAAGTTCATTGAGAACCAGTTGACGGTCGTCAAA
>JBDRDD010000020.1:0-90969 GCA_043821115.1 bacterium
TGCGGTTAAAAAAGAAACCAAGAATTTTTCATCATGGACAAATACATATCCTTTGTTTATTTATGGCAGAGAAATAAAATTCAAAGCCAAGACGCCATTTGGTAGCGCTGGTGTTAATATTGGCGAAGATCTTTTAGCAACATCATCAAAGGAGAAAAGCGCTAACGAAGCAATTTTATGGGAAGGACAGGCAAATCTTTCTGTAGATCCAGGTAAATTGGCAGAAATACAATTTGTTGTTTCTGAGGAAAAAGTAGATAATTTACCCTATTGGGTGGATTTTGTTGCTACTGGAGAAGTAAACCTCGGGTACGGAATAGACTGGATAGAACAGCCATTTACTGTTAAAATCGAAGATTACCTTTCCGAGAAGGATCGTACATTCAGGCTTTACGGCGTCTACAGTGGTGTTGCTACATCGGGGGGGTCTTTCCGAGGTGGTAGTGATACTGTGAAATCTTACTACGAAAGTGTCGGCCTAAAAGGTAAAGTAAGCATTAATAAAATTCCGGAAGAAGAGGCTAAATACTCCAAACCATTATCCGAAAGCAACATAATTGAGGCTATTGAACCGAAGAAATAACTGAGTGGATGAGTTTTTCTTCGTTTGTCACAGGCGTGTTTATTGAAAGAATAATATTTTTGGAATTGACTGGAGGGTTACTTTTGTAGTCTTTTCTCTGCATTATTTACTTCTTAGTGAAGGCTTTGATGATTTCAGTCTGATCGTTGAAGCCTTCAAGTATAATGCGTGATTTTTGCTGACTCTTTCATAAAAAAGGTTATCCTTATTCATCCGAAATAATATTGAGGGGCAGTGTAAAATCTTTAACCACCAGTCTTTCCTGTCAAGCAGATAGAAAATGGTGGTTTTTATTGTTTAGAGAGTTAGAAATAGCATATAAAAAGTATATTGGCAATTAAGAGACTTTTTAAGGAAAAAAGGAGATAAAATGAGAAGGGTAATAATATTGACATTGTGTTTTTTATTTGTCTTTTTAACGGTGGATTTTGCATTTAGTGCAGTAGTGGTTGTGAAGGAAAAAGAAGTGGTGTTAAAAGCCTCCCCACAAGGGAAAGATATCGGTATGGTTACAGAAGGCGTAACCTGTGAAAAGATAGAGGAAGAAGGTGAATGGATAAAAGTTAAATTGGAGGGGTGGATTAAGGCGAACGAGGTTATTGTTCTGAAAACAGATATGGATAAAGATAAAGATAAAGATACAAAAACGGACAAGGAATATATTGAACTTACTGCAAAAAAGTTAAGATTACAGGGTATAATGGATACTTACGAAAACAAAAAAGTTTCTTTTGATGGTAATTTTGAAGGCATATTTGAAAGTAATAAGGAAGTAGTTAATTATGCTAATTTTACGGTTAGTTCAGTAGAATGTTATATAAACACAAAAGATTATAATAAAATAAAGGATCTAAAAAGAGATGATTCTGTTCATGTTTATGGGACGGTAAAAAGAGGATTGCGTTGGCCTCCTTGGTATTACTTAAGGGTTGATGAAATAGTAAAACAATAGTCATGGGGGACAGGCTATTTTGAATTATAAGTTCCCAAATAAGTATGAAGAAGTAGGTATAAGATGAGAAGAATATTGAAGTGTATAATTTTTGTACTAATCGCGCAAGTTTTATGTTTTATTAGTATTTATCCAGCCATACCTGCAGCTTATGGTCAGAAAGATTTAGTTTTTGAATCGATTACTCCTTCCTCGGGCGTAGTTGGTAAATATCTTAAGTTTGAAATTGATGTAAAGATCAATTTAACTTTTGAAAATCCATATGATTCTGAAAAGGTTCGTCTCTGGAGTAATTTTGTTTCTCCTGCTGGTAAAAAATATAGAGTTCCCGGTTTTTATTACCAGGGCTTTGAGCGTTCCTTCAAAGGTAAAGAAGAAAAACTAAAAAAAGCTGAGGGTAAATTCTGGAAGGACCGGGTTACTGGCACTGGACAATGGACCCATTTTTTACAAGAAGAAAAACTAAAAGAGGATGGAAAACCAGTCTGGAAGGTTCGTTTTACTCCTACGGAAGAAGGAAAATGGGAATATTTTTTGGAGTTTGAATACAATGACGAAAGAAGTATTTCTGAAAAACAGCCTTTTAAGGTAATTGCCAGTAATGATCCCGGGTTTATCCGAGTAAGCAAAAAAAACCCTTCTTATTTTGCTTTTGACGACGGTAGTTCATACTTTCCTGTGGGGCAGAATGTGTGCTGGTATAGGAGTACTCAAGATGTATCTTCGTATGAGAGAGAGCCCGTTGTGGGGACCGGGGATTATGATCGTTGGTATGAAGACTACGGGAAAAACGGGGCTAATTACAGTCGCATATGGTTTATTCCCTGGGGGTTTGGGCAGGAATGGAATGATACGGATACAGGGCTAGGTGATTATGATAAGGGTCAGCGTAAAGCATGGCGCCTGGATTATGTAATGGATTTGGCCAGGGAAAAAGGGATTTATACTCTGTTTTGTCTGTTGCCTCACGGCCCCTTTTCTACCGGGGTCAATTCTATATGGAAAGATAACCCGTATAATGAAGATAACAGCGGACCGTTGATGTTTCCAGGAGACTTCATAACAGATCCTACAGCTAAGAAGTATTTCAAGAATTGGCTAAGATATATTGTTGCCAGATGGGGATATAGTCCAGGGGTTTTAGCCTGGGAGTGGTGGAATGAGATTAACTGGACCTCTTGTATTGACATTGATGAGTTAAGTAGCTGGATAAAGGAAATGACAGCTTTTGTGGAATCGATTGACCCGAACAAACATCTTTTCACCATTAGCTATTCTGGTATAGGAAGTAAGGCTATCTGGGAATTACCAGAAATATCTTATGTGCAAATTCATGGTTATGACCTGCCAGATTATGCATTGTATATGACTAATATAATCAAGGGGCAGGTTAAAAACAACTTCGGTAAACCTATACTTTTTTCGGAATTTGCTGAGAACAGTCGAAGCGTAGGAGATTACGATCCTACGGGTGTCCATCTACATAATGGTATCTGGGGGGCAGCTCTTACTCCCGGGTCTGCTGGCAGTGCGATGCTATGGTGGTGGGATGTTTATACAGAACCTTACGATTTGTATTATCATTATTATGCGTTGAGTGAGTTTTTAAGAGGAGAAAAATGGGATGAAGAGAATTTCGGGCCGCTTAACGTAGATATAATAGGAAATGATGATGTTGACGTGTATGGAGTAGCAAATTCTAAAAGGGCACTTTTATGGATAAAGTACTCGCTTTATTATCTAGAGAAATACGGGAATATAGTATTAAAGAATACCTTAAAAAGAGTAACACTTAATAAGAATGACAAGAGGATAAATCCTATTGAGGAAGATTATAATTTTTCTTTTTTAATAGAGGATGCTGAGCTTCAGATAAATGACCTGGAGCAAGGTGACTATACGGTTGATTATTGGGATACTTACAAGGGGGAGATCGTGCTTTCTGAGGCCGTTACTGTAGGCGATAAGGAGTCTTTGGTACTGAAAATCCCCACATTTGATAAGGACATAGCTTTAAGACTATACAAGAAATAGAGACTCTCGATAATAAGGGGAGAAGAAACTGAAAAAAATAGTTTTATTTCTTTGTGCAGTGTGTTTTCTCTTAGCTTTTGGAGCTCACGGTGCAGTGAAGGTTTCTTTCGCAGCTGATGGTGAGCAAGTCTCACTCGAGGGGACAAAGAAGTGGGAATTTGAAGCAGGCAGCTGGATAAGTTCCTCACCGGCGATAGGCTCTGACGGGACGATCTACGTGGGTTGCGGTAACGGTAGCCTCTATGCCATAAATGGTGAGGGTAAAAAGAAATGGGAATTCAAGACAGGAAGTGCGGTAAATTCCTCGCCTGCGATAGGCTCTGACGGGACTATATATGTGGGTTCCGGCGATTATAAACTTTATGCAATAAATTCCGACGGGACAAAGAGATGGGAATTTAAGACAAAAGGTATAGTAAATTCCTCGCCTGCTATAGATTCTGACGGGACTATATATGTGGGTTCCGGCGATTATAAACTCTACGCCATAAATCCCGACGGGACAAAGAAATGGGAATACACAAAAGCCATACAAGGAATAAGCTCCTCCCCAGCAATAGGTGCTGATGGATTGATATATGTTGGTTCAGCCGATACCCTGATGCATGCCATAGATCCTAAAGGTGGGATGAGATGGTTGCTAGAGACACGCAAGGTAATAAGCTCTTCGCCTGCGATAGGCTCCGACGGTATGGTTTATGTAGGTTCCTGGGATCATAAGCTCTATGCCGTAACGGCTAATGGTACAATAAAATGGAATATGCGCACAGGCGGTCCCATAACTTCCTCCCCGGCCGTAGGAGCCGATGGAACCGTGTATGTGGGTTGCCGGGACAAGAAGCTCTATGCCATAGGTCCCGGCAAGAATAAAAAATGGGAATTTGAAACAGATGACGAGATAGATTCCTCACCAGCGATAGGCTCTGACGGGACTATCTACATCGGTTCTTGGGATGGCAAGCTTTACGCCGTAAATCCCAACGGTACAAAGAAGTGGGAATTTAATGCAGGCGACGGGATAGATTCCTCTCCGGCAATAGGCAGTGACGGGACGATATATTTCGGTTGCTGGGATAAGAAACTCTATGCTATACACGGTTCTGGGAAGCTGGCGGAGAGTTCATGGCCGATGTTTCGACAAAACCTTAAACGTACAGGAACAAAATAGTCTCTAAAAGTGTTTTTTTATGAATTCCTTTGATGAAGTTCCTTTTTTTTAATACAGGCTAAAACCAGGGAGGTAAAAATTGACGCAGATTCTCAGAAGAAACCTGATTATTGGACTGGTGATTTTCACTCTATCCGTAGTCAGTCTGCCTCTTGCGCCGAATGTCTATGCGGAGAAAGGACAGTTGTCTCCTGAAATTACCTCTGTCACGCCGGTCGACACAAAAATCGGAAGGTATGAGAAGTTCGAGGTAGAGGTAGATTTCAAGGCGTCCTACGACGACCCTTATGACCCGGATGATATAATGCTTTCGGCTGTGTTTACTTCACCCTCGGGGAAAGAATTCAATGTGCTCGGATTTCTATATTCCGGAAAAGTGTCTGGTAAGGGGGTAAGTGACGCTGTCTGGAAAATAAGGTTTGCCCCGGATGAAGAAGGGCGGTGGCATTATATAGTCAGCGTCAGGAACGAGTACGGGGAAAAGCAATATAAGCAAAAGACGTTTAAATGTAAAGTCTCATCGAGCAAGGGGCATCTGCGTATAGGTAAGGCCGATCCCCGTTATTTTGAGTTTGATAACGGTGAATTCTATTACGCTGTGGGACATAATGTCTGCTGGGCCTCACCTGTCGATTACAGGTACAAGAAATATTTCGCTGATATGGGCCAGAACTCCGAGAACTGGAGCAGGGTATGGATGCCTTCGTGGGGCGTCGCGCTTGAGTGGAAGAAGGGAGAGGGTTTATACGAAGGGCTCGGTATTTACAACCTAAAGAATGCTGAGAACATTGATATAATAATGGACGAGGCTCGCAAAAACGAGATTTACCTGCAACTTGTACTTATAAATCACGGGCAGCTGAGCAAGGAGATCAATGCCGAGTGGAAGGACAACCCGTATAATTCAAGAAACGGCGGTCCATGCAAGCAGCCGGAGGAATTTTTTACCAATCCTCAGGCAAAAAAGCTTTTCAAGAACAGGCTAAGATACATTATCGCGCGATGGGGTTACTCTACTAATATAATGGCCTGGGAATTCTTTAACGAGGTGGACCTTACAAATAACTATAACGAGGAAAATATTCGCGACTGGCACAATGAGATGGCTGAGTTCACACGGGCTATAGATCCCTTTGACCATCTTCTGACGACCAGTTTCGCACGTAAAGTGGGATACACCATATGGGAGCTCCCTCTTATGGATTTCATGCAGGTGCATATTTACAGCAGTGATATTGTAGAAGAAACGGTTCACTGGGTGAATGACCTTGCTGGGAAATTCAACAAACCTGTTTTCGTAGCCGAATGCGGCAATGACGCACAAAACGGGGTTATGGAGAGACGGCAGGACCCGTACGGCATACACCTGCACAATGCTATCTGGGCGGCGCTTGCTTCCCCTGGTGCCGGTACCGGCATGTACTGGTGGTGGGATACGTATATAAAAGATCTTTACCTCTATCATCATTTCAAGATTCTCGCAAGCTTCATGGGACAGGGTGATTTGAGGGGGCTTGGTCTTAAACAGAGCGACGTGCGTGTAGAGCAGGCTACGGGAGATCTCGTCAGCCTTTCATTAGTACCTCTTGTGGATTGGGAACGTTCTACCCAAGCTAGCTTCAAAATTGATACAAAGGGAAAAATCTCTTCGTTTGAGGGCCTCTCAAGGTTCATACAGGGCAGAGCTCATAAGGATATGAAAGTGTCCCCTAATTTTGAGGTGAACTATCCTTTCGATGGCACCTTTACTGTGAATGTGAGCATGGTTTCAGAGTCTGATGCCAATATCTCTCTCTACCTTGACGGGAAGTTAAAACTCGATGAAAAAATTAATTACCCCGAGGATGGCAAGCACACCATAAGGTCCTACAACATAAATGTCCCTGCCGGCAAGCACGTTGTTAAAATCGCCAATAACGGCAAGGACTGGTTCAGGATACGCGACATAGTCCTTTCCAACTACACATTGCCGGTGATAGCAAATGGGGTGCAGGGAACCACTTTTGGCATGTTCTGGTTCCTGGACCGTCGCAACACGGCGGATAATTACAAGATGGGTATTGAAGCTCTTCCGGTTGAAGGGGTAAAAGCAATATTAGAAGGTTTCGCTGAGGGTGAATATGTGGTTGAGTATTATAATACCTACCGGGGCGAGATCCTCAAGCAGGACAGAATAGAGGCAAAAGAAGGACGCCTGGTATTGATGCTTCCGACATTCACGGGAGATATTGCCTGTAAAGTAAGGCTTGCTGAATCTAAAAAGAAGTAAAACGACCCGCCTTTTTGATTTTTCTTTAGATAGTAGCTCAAAAGGGCAGGTCGTTATTTTTTATTGACTTTTTACAAACAAAGTATATAATATATATATTATATTTAAGTATACTTCTACCCGGAATAGAGTGCCGGGTTTGTGCGTGAAGGGGCGCCCGTAGCTCAGCTGGATAGAGCGATTGACTTCGAATCAAAAGGTCGGGGGTTCGACTCCCTCCGGGCGCGGATATAATCATAAACTCATACCATAAACCTCTAGACAGAAGAATCTCTACCACAAAACCATGCCTCTGTAGCTCAATGGATAGAGCGCTGGCCTCCGAAGCCGGGTGTGCAGGTTCGATTCCTGTCAGGGGCAAGAAATTTAAAGGGCCGTTAGCTCAACCAGGCAGAGCAGAGCACTCTTAATGCTAAGGTTATAGGTTCGATTCCTATACGGCCCACCAACGCTTTTCCGCGAGGGTGGCGGAACTGGGATACGCGTACGGCTTAGGACCGTATGCCGAAAGGCTTGCGGGTTCAACTCCCGCCCCTCGCACCACATAGACAATACCAAGAGGTAAAATCAATGAAGAAGATAAAAAAGATAGTTCTCGCTTATTCAGGCGGTCTTGACACATCTGTTATCCTCAAGTGGCTCAAGGATAAATACGAGTGTCCGGTAGTAGCCCTTGTGGCTGACGTGGGACAGAAGGAGAATTTTGACGCTATCAAGAAACGAGCTCTTAAGACAGGCGCCTCGAAAGTAATAGTGGCGGACCTTAAAAAAGAGTTCGTGAATGAATACGTATTCCCGACACTTATGGCAAACGCTGTGTACGAAGGTAAATACCTTCTTGCTACGGCTCTTAGCCGGCCGCTTATAGCCAAGAAGCTTGTCGAAGTCGCCCACAAGGAAAATGCAAATGCCGTTGCCCACGGGTGCACGGGCAAAGGAAACGACCAGGTGCGCTTCGAGGTCACAATAATGGCCGAAGATCCGGCTATGAGTATACTCGCTCCACTTCGGGACTGGGAGCTCAAATCACGGGAAGAGGAAATAGAGTACGCTAAGAAACATCACATTCCGATAACTATTAAAAAAGACAAGATCTACAGCATAGATAAGAATTTGTGGGGTGTGAGCATAGAATGCGGTGTGCTAGAGGATCCATGGCATGAGGCGCCTGCCGGTGCATACCAGGTAACGACCTCCCCTGAGAAGGCACCTGGCAAGGCTTTATATGTAGAGATATACTTTGATAAGGGAATACCTAAAAAGATTAATGGCAAAACATACGAACCGGTTGCTCTTATTGAGAAATTAAACAAGATAGGCGGCGCAAATGCCATAGGCCGCACAGACCTTGTCGAGGACCGTTTAATAGGTATCAAGTCACGAGAGATATATGAAGCTCCCGCTGCGACCATATTGCATATGGCCCACAGGGAACTCGAACACCTTGTGCTGGAGCGTGATACTCTCTATTACAAGGAACTGATAAGCAGCCGATATGCGCAGCTTACATACACGGGGCTTTGGTTTTCTCCGCTAAAAGAGGCTTTTGACGCTTTTGTAAGTTCCACGCAGAAGTACGTTACCGGAACGGTGAAGGTGAAGCTTTACAAGGGAAATTGCATAATAGCGGGACGCAAGTCGCTTTATTCTCTTTATAATGAGAACCTTGCAACCTATACGCAGTCCGATACATTTGACCACCGGGCGGCAAAGGGCTTTATTGACCTTTGGGGTCTTCCTCTTAAGGTGAAAGCCATGGCTCAGAAGAAGCGCAGGTGAAAGGAGAAGCACCTATGAAACATTTATGGGCTTCGCGTTTTTCAAAGGAAATTGATAAACAGGTACTGGATTTTACATCATCCATAGCGCTTGACAAGAGGCTTTACAGCTATGACATACAGGGAAGCCTTGCGCATGTAAAAATGCTCTCCAAGTGCCGCATTATAACAGCCGGTGAGGCTTCGAGGATAGCCAAAGGACTCAAACAGATAATAAAGGACATAGAGACAAAGAAGATGAAATTCTTTGACTTTGACGAGGACATCCACATGGCCATCGAGAAAAGGCTCATCAGCAAGATAGGCAAGGTGGGTGAGAAACTTCATACAGGGCGCTCGAGAAATGACCAGGTTTCGCTGGACATGCGCCTTTATTTAAGAGATGAAATAACTATGATAATTGATCTGCTCAAGGTCTTTCAGAAGACTATTATAAAGCTGGCCGAGCAGAACATTGATGTCATAATGCCCGGGTTCACGCATCTTCAGCACGCGCAGCCTGTGGCGCTGTCTCATCATCTCATGGCTTACTACTTCATGCTTAAAAGAGATGTGGAGAGGATGAAGGATTGCTTAAAACGGGTCAATGTAATGCCTCTTGGGGCGGGAGCGCTTGCCGGGACAGAACTTCCTATTGACAGGAAGTATGTCGCGAAGCTCTTAGAATTCCCAGCTCTCAGCGATAACAGCATAGATACAGTAAGTGACAGGGACTTTGTCATAGAGTTCATAAGTGCATCTTCTGTTGTGGCGATGCATGTATCCAGGCTCGCGGAGGAGCTCATAATATGGGGAAGCGACGAATTCTCGTTTGTGGAGATGGATGACACTTTCTGCACGGGCTCGAGTATCATGCCGCAGAAGAAGAATCCTGACGTTGCCGAGCTTATGAGGGGCAGGACCGCTCAGGTATACGCAAACCTCATGGGGATGCTTACCGTCATGAAAGGGCTGCCGCTTTCATACAACCGCGATATGCAGGAAGACAAAAAATACCTGTTCGATACGGTTGATACCTTAAAGGCCACACTTGGTATTTTGCCGGGTCTTATCACTAATACCACATTCAACAAGGCCCGCATGAAGGAAGTTCTCGGAAGCGGTTTCCTTGCGGCAACCGATATAAGCAATTATCTAGTCGAGAAAGGTGTGCCTTTCCGTGAGGCTCACGCAATAACGGGAGCCCTTGTTAAGTATTGTATTAAGAATCTAAAAAAACTTGAGGATCTTAGCATATCTGAGTTGAGGAAATTCTCGAAGAAATTCAATCCGGATATATTCCCCAGGATGAACGTAGAAAATTGCGTAAATAACAAGCAATCACTTGGAGGGACCTCTCCCAGCGAGATACTAAGAGTAATCAAAAAAGAGAAAAAAGAGCTGTGAAGTCAATGGAAACCTTTATGAACCCTACAAAACGCATAATCAGTGTCTGCGTAGCGATAAGCGTACTATTGTGCTCTGGTATTATGGCCCGGTTCCAAGGTGTGCAGGCACAGGAAAAACCCGAGCGAGTTCTTAGCCTTGAGGAAAGTATACGCCTTGCAAAGACAAATAACCAGGCGCTGCTTGTCCTCTCGGAAGAGGAAAACCTGGCCAATCACAGGATAAAACTCGCCAAATCGAAAAAATACCCGGAGATAATTCTCGGTGGGGGCTATACTAACCTGAAAGTCACAAAGCCGATGACCCTGTCCCCGCTTTTGGGCGGGACCAGCCTGGATGTAGGCTTAAGTGAATATTACACTACAAACCTGTCTTTTAGGCAGTTAATCTACTCGGGAGGATATCTTTCCAGTATCAGCAGGGAGGCAAGGCTCAACCTTCAAGAAGTGGAGTCTGATTACAGGCTAGAGAAGAGGAATATAGTTTTTGAGGTTACAAAAAATTTCTACACGGTCCTTCTTTTTGAGGAGATTGCCGGGATATATGAAGAAGCCGTGAATGACCAGGACCTGATGCTTGATCTTGCCAAGCAGCAGAAGACTCTAAATGAATATAATCTTGTTAATGCTGAGGTCCAGATATCTGTTCTCAAGGCCTCTCTGCAAAAAGCAAGGCAGGACCTGAATGAAGCCTATACGCTGTTCAACAAGTCCCTTGGGATAGAGTTAAACACCAATGTGAGTCTCCAAGGAGAGCTGGTATATATCAATAATGAAGAATACGATGTTAACAGGAGTATAACGCGTGCGCTTCAATTCAGCCCCGAGCTTAATCGCAAGAAAATAGAAGAGCAGATGAATGACGTGAGGGTGGCGCTTAGCCAGGGCAAGCTCTATCCTTCGGTTATTTTGGGAGGGGATCTTGCCTACAGCGGGGAGGAGTTTCCACCCGAGGGAAAAAGCTGGATGGCCACGATTGCTGTCAGCCTTCCTATTTTTGACGGGTGGGCGAGCTTGACGAGGGTAAAGCAGGCAAAAAGCGAACTCAGAAAGACCAAGCTTGAGAGGGTAAAACTGAGCGACGAGATAAAGCTGCGAGTGCAGCAGGTATTGTCTGATCACGAAAGGACAAAGGACGCGATTAAGTCTCTTGAAAAGACCCGCGATCTTTGCCAGCGAAGCGCATCCATAGCCATTAAGGCTTTCAGGAAGGGGCAAATATCTTTCGTGGAGCTTCTTGGAACACAGATTACGCTCGTGTACGCTAGAATAAACTACTCCCAGAACCTCTGCGCTTACATGGTGAGCGACGCTGAACTGAGTATCATCACAAACCCTGTTGAATAGTCCCCTTTTGAATGTAATATCCTAAGAGGTTTATATAACGATATGAAAAGAGTCTTACCCTTAACAGTTTGCCTGCTCTTTATTTTCTTTCTCTGTCTTTGGAGCCGTAGTCTGGAGGCAAAAGATGACGCTCAATTGCAGCTTCTCTGGGACAGCTTCCGGGTATCAGGCATAAAAGAAAGACCGAAGGTGGCTCTTGTCTTGAGCGGCGGAGGGGCGAGAGGCCTTGCGCATGCAGGTGTGCTGAAGGTCCTAAAGGAAGAGGGTATCCCGGTTGATATGGTGGTTGGCGCAAGTGTCGGGGCGCTTATGGGTTCCCTTTATGCAAGCGGCATCGAGCCCGAGCAGATAGAATACATGGCTGAGAATATCAGATGGAAGAAGCTCATTGCTTTCCACCTGACCTATAGAAGTCTTTATTCCGCAAAAAAACTCGAAGCCTACATACAGAAACATATCAAGAACAAGCGCTTTGACGAGCTGGAGATACCTTTTGCCTGTGTCGCGGTTGATTTGCATACAGGTGAGAGGATAATATTCAGGGAGGGGCTCGTGGCCCCGGCTGTCAGGGCAAGTGCTTCCATGCCCGGGGTTTTTGACCCGGTGGAATACAGGCACAGAATCCTCATAGACGGCGGGGTTATTGACAACGTACCAATTGATATAGCCCAGATAATGGGGGCGGACATCATAATAGCCGTTGTCGTAAACGCAGACCTTACAAAGGTCAAGCCGACTAACATTATAAAAATAATGACACAGGTTATCAGCATACAGAGCAATTACATCGCGGATTCACAGCTTGACAATGCCGATATAATAATACGACCGAAGGTTTCCAATGTTTCATTCTCCGACCTTGACAAAGGGAAGGAGTGCGTCGAGGCGGGGGAGATAGCCACCAGGCTTGCCGCGGCCAAGATAAAAAGCGTGATACTTGATAAGATGTTCGGCTCTATAATGAAACAGTAATAAATTAAGGAAAGAAAGTTTGAAAAAGTCATTTGTTATTTCGATAGTTCTTGTAATGTTTCTGGGGAGCTCTTCGGGATGTGCTCTCAATAGATACACAGGGCCTGCAAAGGATATGGATATCTACGTGCAGAAGATTTCCGCTGATGATGCGCTGCACGAATACCGCGATACCATTGCAAAATACCGCGGGGAACTCTCTTCGGATATCCTGGCAAAAAGGCGTGTTGAGATTTATCGCGCGCTGGGAGAGATCTGTCATGAGCATGAGCTTTATCATGAGGCAATAGTGTTCTACGAGGCGGCACTTGGTTTGGATCCCAGGCATATCGAAGTTCGTTTCCTGCTTGGAATGATATATTTTAAGATGGCTATCCTTTCCCGGGCTGGGGAAGAGTTCGATGTTTTAATAAAAATGCAAGAGGGTACATGGCGCTCGTATTACTGGCGTGGTAGGGTCTACCAGGAAACGGGTCTATACGATGAGGCAGTAGGAATGTATCTGAAAGGCGTGCGCCGAAACCCTGACAATGCGGATATACATTACAGTTTGGGGCTTGTCTACCAGGCCCAGGGAAAACTTGATGATGCCCGTGAGGCATTTAACCATGCCTTGGGCAGAAAAGAAAATGAAGCGGATTATCTTATAAGCCTGGGCTATAACTATTTCTTGGAGGCGCAGTACGAAAAGGCAAGAAGTGCATATTCGCGTGCTCTTGCATTGGATGCTGATAACCCCAATGCGCATATTAAGGTTGGGTTGACATATTACAGGCAGGGTGAGTGGGATAAGGCAAAGAATGAATTTGGCAGGGCAATAAAGACTAAACCTTCTGAGAGCATAGCATATTTTTTAAGGGCTCTTTGTTCTTACCGGCAGGGTGATAAAGATGACTTCATGAGGGATATACAGAAAGCAAGGGCACTTGGTTCCCCGGGTATAGTCGCAGAGCTTGCGGTAAGAGCCATGGATTTAAGAGGGCAGGATTTGCGCTCGAGTGTGATAGATCAAAAGGAAAACAAGGATGGGGGAAAATGAACAATTTTCATTACAAGGCCGGCGAGCTGTTCTGCGAAAATGTAAAGGTCAAGGATGTGGCGGCTGATGTGGGCACACCTTTTTATCTTTACAGCGCTGACACCTTCAGAAACAATTACAAGGAGTTCGATGAGGCTTTCGCCCAAGCGAAGCATCTCGTCTGCTACGCCGTTAAGACGAATGACAGCATGTCGGTTCTAAAAATCCTCTCAGATGAGGGAGCCGGGGCCGATATAGTTAGCGGTGGGGAGCTTTTTAAGGCGAAAAAGGCCGGTTTTGACCCCCGGAAGACGGTGTTTGCCGGGGTGGCCAAGACAGAGAGGGAAATAAAAGAAGCCCTTGAGGCCGATATACTCATGTTCAACGTGGAATCCTTCGCGGAGCTGGAGCTTATAAACAAAGTCGCAAAGGCAATGAATAAAAAGGCGAGGATATCTTTCAGGGTTAACCCGGATATAGACCCTAAGACCCATCCTTATATTTCCACAGCGCTTGCCAAGAACAAATTCGGAATCAGTATAAACCATGCGCTTGACTCTTATTCTAAGGCATCAGAGATGGATGGCATAGAAATAGTCGGTATACAGGTGCATCTCGGCTCTCAGATCACCACTATTTCACCTTTTGTTGAGGCACTGCAAAAGGTCTTAAAGCTCGCCCATGCGCTGGGGGATATGGGGATTGAGCTAAAGTACATTGACCTTGGCGGAGGCTTGGGCGTGACATACAAGGACGAGAGACCTCCTGGCCCGCAGGACCTGGCCCGGGAACTCCTTCCCATGATAAAGAAGGTGCCCTACACCATAATATTTGAGCCGGGCAGATATATATCGGCGACTGCCGGGATACTTGTAAGCAAGGTACTCTTCACCAAGCAGACAACCGTGAAGAAGTTCGTGATAGTTGACGCTGCCATGAATGATATGGCCAGACCTTTTATATATGATGCCTACCACGAGATATTGCCTGTCGAGGAGGAAAAAAAGAAGGAGATGAAAGCGGATGTTGTCGGAGGTGTGTGTGAATCCACAGACTATTTCGCACGTGACCGTTCTCTGCCTATTCTTGAGGCAGGAGATCTCATAGCTCTCATGAACTCAGGCGCTTACGGTTTTGTAATGAGCAGCAATTACAATTCGCGTCCTAAGGTGGCTGAGGTCATGGTCGAGGGGGATAGTTATTCTGTCATACGCAAAAGGCAGAATTACGAGGATTTGATACGCGACGAGGAAGTGCCTTCGCCGCTAAAATAAAAACTGTTGCGCGAGGTGACTGTTATGAAAAAGAAAATAAAAAGAAGGCAATACCTGGTAAAGAAAGGGATGCAGCTTCGTTTCGTTGGCGTGGTGTTTCTGACCACGCTCTTGATGATCCTGGTCATGATGTATTACATGGCCTGGAATGTTGACAAGATAACAGAGCTTATAACAAGAGGCGGTTTCTCCATTGAGGAAGGGCTTGCCATATTAAAGACGCCTTTTTTGATAAAACTCGGACTGGTTCTCTTCGGGATGCTTTTGTTAAATGTAACTGTAAGTATAATAGCTTCCCATAAAGTTGCCGGAGTGATATACAGGCTTGAGAAGGTGATGGACGGAATAAGCGAAGGGGATATACCTAGCATGATCCGCATCAGGCGCGGTGACGAATTAAACGAGCTGGTTGATAAATTCAATGTGATGCTGGTTAACCTGCACAGTAAGGTAAAGGACAACAGGCAGGTTGTGGGGACTCTTGAGGAGATTATAGGGGAGTTTAAGGATTGCCTAAAGAAGGAAAGTGTTTCTGCAGATGAGTTGAGAGTCTATATCGGGAGGCTTTCCGAGCTCAAGAAAACCCTGGAAGGCTAATCCGGAAGGGGAGAACTTTTGAGGTTGCATATGAAGAATAGAAAATCCAAGGGATTTACTCTTATTGAACTGATGATAATTGTCGCGGTTCTAAGTATACTCGTGGCTATAGCGCTTCCGCGTTTCTCAAAAGTAGTGCAAAGAGCACAGGAAGGCAGGATAAAGGGGAACCTTGCCAGTTTTCGTGCGGCGCTTGACATCTACTACGGTGACAATGACGGGTACTGGCCCCACTCGAATAAGACAGAGAGCATCGCATCGGGCAGCGGTATGGAATTTCCATCTGACTGGAGTTTCTTCTCCCCGGAATATATAGACGAAATACCACCTGTGTTTACTGGACAGGGTGATGTCTGGGGTAATCACGAGGGAAGGAACAGGATATGTGTTGCCTGGGCCAGGGGGGATGCTTCGCCAGCTGTTGTGCCGGATGCAATAGCGGGTACGGCACACCATGAGAACGCTTATGAATACCTGTACTATGTTGCCCAAAGCCCTTCTGACGGGACAGGCGGGTATGCAGGACATATATGGATAAATTGTGAGCTTACAAGCACAAAAGGGGATAAAATAATATCGTGGTAACAAAAAAAGTAACATTTTCCAAAATGAGCGGTAGCAATAATGATTTCATCATTGTGGACAACACCAAGGGCAGGATACTAAGAAGATCTGCTTTTGCCAAACAGGTTTGCCAGAGAAGGCTTTCAGTGGGAGCTGACGGGCTCATCCTCATAGAGCGCTCCCGAAGGGCGGATTTTAGGATGAGGATATTTAATCCCGATGGCAGCGAGGCTGAGATGTGTGGCAATGGTGCGCGCTGTGCGGCGCTTTTTGCAAGCAAGCTAGTATGTTCCGGAAGAAAGAACCTTACTATAAACACAATGGCCGGCATACTTGATGCCAGGATAATGGGGGCCGACAGGGTCAAGCTCAGGATGAGCGATCCCATGGATATAAAGAAATCCTTTGAGATTTCCGGGGGAAAGAAAAAATATAAGCTCTCTTTCGCAAATACGGGTGTTCCCCACGCTGTTATTTTTGTTGGCGACATAAACAAGGTTGATGTGTGCAAGATAGGTAAAGCCATCAGGTATCACTCTTATTTCAGCCCCAAGGGGACTAACGTGAATTTCGTCCAGGTGAAGGATAAGGATTCGATATACATAAGGACTTACGAGAGGGGTGTGGAGGACGAGACACTCGCTTGCGGTACCGGCTCTGTTGCATCGGCCGTCATATCATGGCTTGAGAAGGGTTTGCTTGGCCGCGTGAATGTGTATACCAGGGGCGGGAGCATACTTACAATACATATCGAGAACGACGGCAAACGGATTCATAGGGTTTATCTCGAAGGTGACGTTAAACAGATCTACGATGGCACGTTAACAATATAAAGTGATTATGAAAGGAGATGTTTATGTTCAGAGGTTCTTTTGTCGCTATAGTGACACCGTTTAAGGGTGGAAAAATAGATTTTAAGAAGTTCAGTGAGCTTATAAAAATGCATATTGAAAAGGGTACAGGCGGTATAGTGCCCTGCGGTACGACAGGGGAGTCGGCTACGATGAGCCACGACGAACACATGGAGGTCGTGGAGTTCGTGGTGAAGACGGTCAATAAGAAAATTCCTGTCATCGCGGGAACAGGTTCAAACAATACGCTCGAAGCGCTTAGGCTGACAGAACATGCTCAAAAAGTAGGCGCTGATGCGGCGCTTGTCATAACCCCGTATTATAACAAGCCGCCCCAGGAAGGGCTTTACCGCCATTACAAGGAGATAGCCTCCAAAGTCGATATACCTATAGTGATTTACAACGTTCCGGGAAGAACAGGTATAAGCATTGCCCCTGAGACCGTAGCCAGGATAAGAAAAGAATTCAAAAATGTTGTGGCTGTCAAGGAGGCAAGCGGAGTCCTGGATAATGTAAGCAGTATAATAGAGCTCTGCGATCCTGATTTTGATGTTTTAAGCGGAGATGACGCTCTTACCCTGCCCATGATGGCTATCGGGGCAAAGGGTGTGATAAGCGTTGCGGCGAACATCGTCCCTGGCGATATGGCCGCTATGATCGAGGCGTTTGCGAAGGGGAATCTCAAAGAGGCAAGGAGACTGCATCTTAAGATGTTCCCGTTGATCAAGGCTCTTTTCATGGAGACGAATCCTATTCCGGTTAAGACAGCCCTGGGTATTCTCGGGCTATGTCCGCCGGAGGTAAGGCTTCCGCTTTCGCCGATGAGCGATGCGAACATAAAGAAACTAAAAGGCGTCATGAAAGAATACGGTTTAATGTAATTTGATGTAATAAGGAGGATGTGGTGATTAAGGTAATTGTATGCGGCGCGTCCGGGAGGATGGGCCAGCGTATCATAAATTTAATAGCGCAGGATAAAGAAACACAACTTGCCGGTGCTGTAGAGGTAAAGGGGCATCCGGCCCTGGGTAGAGAGATCGAGGCAGGTTTATCCAAGGTTAAGATCGTGGATGATCTTTCACTGGTGATAAAGGATGCTGATGTAATAATCGATTTCACAAATGCAGAGTCTACACTTTCTAATCTTGCCATAGTAAAGGAAAACAAGAAAAAAGCTGTTATAGGTACTACAGGCCTTACGGATGAAGAAACAGCTCAGGTGCGCAAGATATCAAAGGATATCGCCTGCGTTCTGGCTCCTAATATGAGCATGGGTGTTAATTTGCTCTTTAAGCTGGTAGATGAGGCGGCACGGGCATTATCCGACTATGATGTTGAAATAACCGAAGCGCATCACAACAAGAAAAAGGATGCGCCAAGCGGCACAGCCAAGAAACTGGCCGAGATAATAGAAGAAGCTCTAAACAGAGATATTTCAAAGGACGCTGTGTACGGAAGATCCGGAGTGGTCGGTGAGCGCAAGAAGAACGAAATAGGCATCCACGCTGTGAGGGCCGGGGATATAGTAGGTGAGCATACTGTTACGTTTGCCTCAACGGGGGAGCGGCTGGAGCTCACGCACCGTGCGCACAGCAGGGATACGTTCGCCTCAGGCGCAGTTACTGCGGCAAAATGGTTGAAGGCAAAGAAAACAGGTCTCTACGACATGCAGGATGTACTGGGTCTTAAATAAACAGGGAAAGGTGTTCTTATGAATAATAAAAGCACTGATGAAAATATATCTTATGACCCCGCTAATGTAGCGGCCATGATAGTCATAATTATCTTCACTTTTGCTGTACTGTTCTGGCTGCTGTGGTCGCTTCTGGTGTTTAAGGGTGGGATATTGACAAAGATGATTATGCTTTTTCATATTGTTATAGGTAAACAAGCATCCTCTGCGTTCGGGGTTTCGGCCTGGGACGGGTGGATAATCAACACAGGAGCGCTTTTAATAGCAGCATTTTTTACAACGGCTGTTGTGCGGATATTAAAGAAAAAGAAAGGGTGACTCTCATGGTGAAGGTAAACTACTCGGATAGGCTTAACAGTCTGCCACCCTATCTCTTCGTGGAGATAGACAGAAAGAAAAAAGATCTTATGGCCAAGGGCGTTGATATAATAAATCTGGGCGTTGGTGATCCTGATAATCCAACCCCGCAGCATATAATAAAAGCAGGTAAAAAGGCTCTAGATGACCCGAAGAACCATGTTTATCCCTTTGGTATAGGGCTCAAGAGATTCAGGGAGGCAGTAGCTGCGTGGTATTCGGAGCGCTTCGGAGTCAAGCTTGATATTGACACAGAGATAACATCGCTTATAGGTTCCAAGGAAGGCATAGGCCATATACACCTGGGATTTGTAAACCAGGGAGATGTGGTGCTCGTGCCTGAACCGGGTTATCCCGTATATAACGGCGCGACGGTTCTTGCCGGAGGGGTGTCACATTTCATGCCACTTCTCGAGGAGAATGATTTTCTTCCTGATATTGAAAGCATTCCCAAAGAAGTGCTAAAAAAAGCAAAACTCATGTTCCTGAATTACCCGAATAATCCCACATCGGCCACGGCTAACAGGGGCTTCTTCGAGAGTGTTATAAAACTGGCTAAAGAATATAATATAATAGTATGCCATGATGCGGCTTATTCGGAGATGTATTACTCCAAAGAGAAGCCGATGAGTTTTCTGGAACTTGATGGTGCAAAAGAGGTGGGGATAGAATTCCACTCTCTGTCAAAAACATACAATATGACTGGATGGAGAATAGGCTGGGCGTGCGGCAACAAAGATGTCATTAAGGGTCTTGTGAAAGTCAAAGCCAATATTGATTCAGGAGCATTCCAGATGGTGCAGGAAGCCGCGGTCGCCGCTTTGACGGGTCCGCAGAACTGTACCGATAAGATGAGGGCGCTCTACAAAGAGAGAAGGGATATATTACTTGACGGGTTTTCAAAACTTGGCTGGAAGACAAAAACCCCGGAGGCGAGTTTCTATGTTTGGATAAAAGTCCCCAAGGGGTACAATTCCATAGATACAGCGTCTATAATAATGGATAAGGCAGGTGTGGTAGTTACCCCAGGGGTGGGATTTGGAAAAAGCGGAGAAGGCTATATAAGGATGGCACTCACGGTTGACAAGAAGAGGATAGAGGAAGCTCTCGGGCGCATAGGAAAGATAAAGTGGTAGTAAAGTGAAAAAACACGAAGTGCACATAGGTATAGGTTCTAATCTGGGAAAAAGGCTGGATAATATAAATAGTGCGCTTTGTCTTCTTGAAAAAAGGAAAAGTATTAGAATTGTATCAAGATCATCGATCTATGAAACAGAGCCTTCGGGATATAAAGACCAGAATAATTTCTTAAACTGCGCCGTAAAGATAAAGACAGGTCTCTCATGCATGCGGCTCCTGGGCGTTCTTAAGACAATAGAGAAAAAACTCCTGAGGAAGCCCTCAAGACGGTGGGGTCCCCGTACCATAGACCTTGATATACTTCTTTATGAAGATTTGATTCTCAAAACCCGCGATCTTGTTATACCTCATCCCCAAATGCACAAGAGGGCTTTCGTGCTTGCTCCTTTGGGTGAGATATCACCGGGAGCTGTTCATCCTACAATTAAAAAGACTATACGTTCACTTGCAAGAGCTGCAGGTAAAAAAGGATTGATAAGAAAGCTCTAACAACAAGAGGAACCAGTGCAAAAAATAACAACAACATCTCTTCTTAAAATGAAGCAAGAAGGTAGCAAAATTGCCATGCTTACCTGCTACGATTACCAGACCAGCGTTATAATGAACGAGGCCGGTATAGATGTTCTCTTGGTAGGAGATTCTCTGGGTATGGTGATTCTCGGATATGAGAATACGCTGCCCGTCACGATGGATGAGATGATACATCACACAAAAGCGGTCAAGCGCGGTAACTCGCGAGCGCTTATTATAGCCGACATGCCTTATCTTTCATACCAGCTTAAAAAAAGGGATGCCGTAAAAAATGCCGGGCGCTTTATTAAAGAAGGCGGGGCCGAGGCCGTCAAGGTAGAAGGCGGCAAAGAGATGGTGAAGATGATAAAGGCCATCCTTAACGCGGGTATACCTGTCATGGGGCATATTGGTCTCATGCCGCAGGCTGTTAACAAAACAGGGGGCTATAAAGTCCAGGGGCGCCTTGAGGCCGACTCCAAGAAACTCCTCGAGGATGCAAAGGCTCTTGAAAAAGCGGGGGTATTTAGCATAGTGCTTGAGAGCATACCAAAGGACCTGGCCAGGAAAATAACAGAGAGTGTGTCCGTGCCTACAATAAGCTGCGGTGCGGGCAAATACTGCGACGGGCAGGTGCTTGTCGTAAACGATATGCTGGGACTTTACAAGAAGCTTACTCCGAAGTTCGTCAAGCAATACGCCGATCTTTACTCTGTTATGAAGAAAGCGTTCGAAGATTTCAAGCAGGACGTGGAGCAGGGAAGTTTTCCTGACGAAGAGCACAGCTATTAAAGTTATCCTATACCATTTGTGACGGTTAGAACATGCCTAATCTTCTCTATACAAGAATCCCCTGGTGGCTTGCAGTAGCCCTGAGTACGGTATCAGCCGTGTGTATCTGGGGCTTCATGTCCTCGCGTCTTGTTCTTTCCCCGCCGCGTGACATGAACCAGGTCCCCCCCTCGCGTCTGGGGCTCTCATACCATACAATAATATTTAAGAGCACGGACGGTCTTTTGCTTGAGGGATGGTTTATCGGCGCTGAGAGTGCAAAGGGCACTGTTATCCTGTGTCACGGCTACGGTACTAACAAGAGCGACCTTCTCGGGTTTCTGCCTTTTCTTCATGACGGCGGCTACAATATTTTCATGTTTGACTTCAGGGCCCACGGAGAAAGTCCGGGTTCTTGTTCCCTGGGCTATTACGAGGCAAATGATATTATAGGCGCCGTAGAGTACCTTAAGACAAGAAACGACGTTGATGCTGATAAAATAGGTGTGATAGGAGTATCTATGGGGGGCGCCGCAGCGTTTACGGCCGCGGCCAGGACACCTCTTATCAAAGCTGTTATCTCTGATTCAAGTTTTATTTCCTTTGAACGCACCGTGACGCGCTTTGCAAAGCTCTTTTACCGTCTTCCAAAATTCCCGCTTGTGCATATGTCCATAAAGGCAGTTGAACTGAGGCTCGGTTTTAAGGCAGAAGATGCCGACCCTCTAAGGTATGTCTCAAAGATAGCTCCAAGAGCTGTCTTCATAATACACGGCAGGGAAGATAATCGCATCCTTCCCGAGAATGCCCAGCTTTTATTTAATGCGGCAAAAGATCCGAAAGAGCTCTGGATAGTGCCCCAAGCGGATCATCTTGAGTCCAGGGGACTGAATCCTGTAGAGTATGAGAAGAGGGTTATAGGGTTTCTTGACAAATATCTCGCCAAATGAGGAAATAATGAAGGTAGTTCGTTCGGTCCTGCAGATGCAGGATATATGTGTAAAGCTTTTGGGAAAAGGAAAATCCATTGGGTTTGTCCCCACAATGGGGGCTCTTCACGAGGGACATCTTAGCCTTATGCGAAGGGCCGGCAGGGAGAACGAAATCCTGGTGGCCAGTATTTTTGTAAATCCCACGCAGTTCGGCCCGAAGGAAGATTACAGGAAATATCCCAGGCCTTTCTCTCGTGACAGGCAGCTGGCGAAAAAGTCAGGGGTGGATTACCTGTTCGTGCCCTCTGTCAGCGGTATGTATCCCGAAGGGTTATCATGTTCGGTTAGAGTACAAGGGCTGACTCATCTGCTCTGCGGGGCTTCACGTCCCGGTCATTTTGACGGTGTTACTACTGTGGTTACAAAACTTTTTAATATTGTGTGTCCTTCGCGAGCTTACTTCGGACAGAAAGATTATCAGCAGGCGAGTGTTATAAAAAAACTTGTAAAGGATCTTAATTTCAGTGTTAAAATAGTTGTTATGCCTATCGTGCGCGAAAAAGACGGGCTGGCTATTAGTTCAAGGAATAAATATCTATCGCCAAAAGAAAGAAAAGCCGCTCTGGTATTGTACAGGGTGCTTAGTATGGCAAAAGATATTTTCGCCTCTGGAAAATCACCAAAGGCAAAGGATGTTATAAAAAAGTTAAAAAGTTTTATAGCAAATGAACCTCTTACGAAAATAGATTATGTTAAAATTGTTAATGGCAAAAACCTGAAAGATGTAAAGACTGTTCGTACAGGAGATGTTTTTGCCCTGGCTCTATACATAGGAAGTACGAGGTTGATAGACAATACAATCATAAGGCGGTAGGAAATAGCATATGAAACAGAAGACAGATTTTCTTGTTATAGGCAGCGGCGTAGCGGGGTTGATGTTCAGCCTGAAGGCCGCTCGCTCCGGCAAAGTGGTTATCGTGACCAAGAAAGAGATGAGCGAATCCAGCACCTTTTATGCTCAAGGCGGCATAGCTTCCGTGCTAAGCGGTGAGGACACCTTTGAGAACCACATAAAAGACACACTTGTGACCGGGGGCGGCCTGTGTCACGAAGATGTCGTTGATATGGTCGTAAGGGACGGTCCGGACAGGATAAAGGAACTCATATCCTACGGTGTCAAGTTCACTAAATGGCCCAGGAACGAGAAAAAATATGATCTTACCAAGGAAGGCGGGCATTCAAAGCGCAGGATAATCCATGCCTCCGATATTACGGGTAAAGCGGTTGAAGAGACACTGCTTAAGCTTGTGCGCGCTAACCCAAACATTACGGTCTACGAGAACAGCATAGCGGTAAATTTAATTGTTACGGGTAAGGCCTTGAAACGGTGCTGGGGCGCGTATGTGCTGGATGTTAGAGGAAAAAAGGTAAATACAATCCTTTCTAAGGTCACGGTGCTTGCCACCGGAGGGGCCGGGAAGGTATATTTGTACACATCCAACCCCGATGTCGCAGCGGGTGACGGTATAGCAATGGCATACAGGGCAGGGGCGAAGATAGCAAACATGGAATTCTTCCAATTCCACCCGACGTGCCTATATCACCCGGAAGCTAAATCCTTTCTTATATCAGAAACACTAAGAGGCGAAGGCGCCATACTTAAACTCGCCAGCGGCAAACCCTTCATGCACAAGTACCACCATATGAAGAGCCTGGCGCCCAGGGATATAGTTGCTAGGGCCATAGATTTCGAGATGAAGAAAAGCGGTGATGAATGCGTGTTTTTGGATATAACGCACAGGTCTTCTTCTTTTGTCAAAAACAGATTCCCTAATATTTACAAGAAATGTTTATCATTTGGTATAGATATATCTAAGGTTCCGATACCTGTCGTCCCGGCAGCACACTATATGTGCGGGGGTGTGGCAACGGACAAACGCGGCAGAACAAGCCTGGCTAAGCTGTATGCGGTTGGCGAAGTTGCGTACACCGGGCTTCACGGTGCCAACCGTCTTGCCAGCAACTCCCTTCTGGAAGCCCTGGTCTTTGCTCACAGGGCAAGCCAGGATGCGTCCGAATTGCTTGGTGATAAAAGTTCATTTCCGAAAATACATCCGTGGAGTATCGGCAGCGCTGTTGACAGCAGCGAGTCTGTTGTAGTTTCCCATAACTGGGACGAGATAAGACGCCTTATGTGGAATTACGTAGGTATTGTGCGCTCCAACAAGCGCCTTGAGAGGGCCAAGCGCAGGATAAGGCTGCTTCAGAAGGAAATAGACCAGTATTACTGGAATTTTATCATTACCAGTGACCTTATAGAACTTAGGAATATCGCCACTGTGGCTGAGCTTATCATTAACTGTGCTCTCAGGAGAAAAGAGAGCAGGGGCCTGCATTACACGATTGATTACGGGGAGAAGCCGCAAAAACAGTGGCACACCGATACTGTTCTTAAAAAGCGCCTGTAAAATTGATTTGACACTCAGCTTGGTTTTATGTTAAACTAAATTCGAAAATGCTATAAACTATAATTAATATATATGAATTTCTTTCGTTTACTTATAATAAGAAAGGAGCACCTAAATGCCAACGAAAAGGTTCCTTAAGAGAAAGAAAGTAATAGTAAGTCCTATCCAGAGAAAATTCCTGATGATCATCGTAGTAATGCTTCTTCTTATGTTCGGTTTCGTGGAGTGGGATATATACCAGACGACGAAATCACTTTCCTTTACTATCTCATCAATGAGCATAGAGAGTATCGGGAGTCTCGTGCAGAGTACATACAACGTGGTGATGATAAAGGTGTTCGTGTTTCTTCTGGTGGTAAGTTTGCTGGGTATGTGGCTTTCCATCTATATCACACATAAGCTTGTCGGGCCCCTCTACAGGCTCGAAGATGAGATAAAGGATATAGTAGGTGTTAAGGGAGATTTAACCCATACCTTCAGGATAAGACACAAGGATGAGCTGGGAAGTCTGGTAGAGGCACTTAATCTCATGATCGATAAACTAAGAAGCAAGATGAAGGATAACGAGGAGTTCAAGGAAGAGGTAAAGGGCGAGATAGTTCAGGCTCTTTCAGTCATCAGGGCAAAAGATGCGGTTTCCGCTGAAGAGAAGATGAATACGGTCAGGCATCTCGAGGAGATTGTTAAAAAAATAGAGGAGTCTATTTCCTCAAACGAAATGAAACTCGAAAAATAAAAGAGGTGGGTCATGGATAAGGGATTCACAAAAAGGAAAGATCTATCTGAAGCAAAGCATATACGTATCGGCTTTATAGCGGGTGCGGTCGGTGTGCTCGTGAGTATTTCCGTTATTATCGAGATGAAAATCTACAGCATCACCGATATGATTCTTCCAGGACTTGTTGACCTTGGCATAGGCAACCTTATGACAAAAGTATATTACATGATGGCGGTGCGCACATGGGTGCTGGTGGTCCTCTTGGGGGTTCTGGCAATATATATTCCCGTTCGTCTTACTCAGGGCTTTATCGGCTCACGTGCCCGTATAGAGAGAGAGATCCTTGAGCATCTGAGCACCGGTAACCTAATGCACAAGTTCAAGGTAAGGGAAAAAGACGAGATGGCAAGCACGGCAACCGCTTTGAACAGGATGGTGGGTGGTCTTTGCAACAGGGTGCGTGAGGTTGAGGATTTCAGAAAGGATGTCGAGAAAGACCTAGACCAGTGTCTTGCTTCGCTCCAGCAGGATCTAAGTGATGAAAAAAGGCAGCAGCTCGTGAGCACGCTTAATGGTCTGGTTAAAAAGAACAGGGAAATACCGTATTTAGTGCATTAGTATAATTGTAAGTTGAGGTTAGAACTTTGAAGAAACTGGTACTAACATTCTTTATTATAGTAATTTTAATCCCTCTATCCGGATATGCGGACACATGGACGCAGACCTCTACAGCTGATTTTGATGCCGGGACCAAGAGTAATGTGCAGGTAATAGCAAACAGTGTCACTTTAGATTATAATTTCCCATCCCTCTCTAATGATGGTGGTGGCACATGGTCCTATAGGAAAGCCATCACCATAGACAATACCGGCGGCGGAACCCTGACAAACTACCAGATTTTTGTGATCCTCGATACGGATACGCTTGTTACCGCCGGCAAAATGCAGGATGACGGTGATGACATACGCTTTACTGATTCAGACGGTGACACGGAAATTAGCAACTACTGGATAGAAGGTGCTATGGATTCCACCACCAACAAGATCTGGATAAAAGTCCCTTCCATTGCTGCAAGTTCCAACCACACAATCTACGTATACTACGGCAACCCAAGTGCTACGGCAGCCTCAAGCGGTTCCAATACATTTGACTTTTTTGATGATTTTAATATCCTCGATGGCGTAGTATGGACGCAAACCGGTACAGCGAGTTCAGACGGAGATATTCTTTCTGTAGATAGAGGCGCTGTTTACAGTGATGCCGTGATCGGTTCATCTCCTCAAAATTTCACTTTTGAAGCGGCCGCCTCATATTCACAGGTCAATAAAGATTTTGCGGGAATATGTATATCCGACAGTCAGAGCACAGGTTCCGGGAATTCCGGAAGTGACAAGCTGGCTTATACTGTTAGTGATGATCTCCAGAATGCGTGGATAATGGCGTTTGCGGCGGATGGCTCGGCTGCCAATTATAATATTTGTACTGATACCACAGATGGAGATAATATCTATGCTAGTATGGCTATCGGCACTGACTATATTATGGGGTTTAGTTTTAACTCCACCTCCCAGATAATCCATTTTATAAACACCGCAACTTATGACAGTGCGGGAGCCTATACAACCCTTGGTTCAACGACTTATGCCGATACATGGACCGGCAACTATTATATGTGGCTCGGGTATATGCATGGCTCTGCTTCGGGAACTACGGATTGTGATAATTTTGATGTCGACTGGGTGCGCGTGCGTAAGTACACGGCAACTGTTCCTTCTACATCCGCGGGAAGTGAAACACGCCTTTACGCAACTTCCGGAACGCTTACCTCATCTATTTTTGACGCTTCCGCTACCAGCTACGGCACCATGACATGGACCGATAGCGGGGTACAGACACTGACCATGAAAGTCCGCACATCAAACGATTCCGGTATGAGCGGAGCAACTGCATGGGCGAGTTGCACAAATGTTACCAAGGGAAATGATATAACTGCCCTGTCCTCAGTCACTGACACCCATCAGTATATCCAGTACCAGGCGGCATTCTCTACAGGCGACACAGCCCAGACACCGACCCTGGATGATGTGAGTATTAATTATGTAAGTGACGGGACTCCGCCGAGTTCAACCATAAGTGTTCCTGTTAATGGAAATAATTACAGTTCGTTTACAACAATTAGCGGTACGGCAAGCGATGATATTTCCGGTGTTGCCTCGGTTGCTGTCAGCATTCAGAAGGTAAGTGACAGCACCTACTGGGATGGTGACAGCTGGGAAGTCGCGCAGACATGGCTTGCTGCTACAGGTACGACCTCATGGACCTACACTTATACTCCCGATACCGATGATGAAAATTATACCGTGCAATCCCGTGCGACAGATAATGCAAGTAACGTTGAAACACCGGGAGCGGGAAACACGTTCTACTACAACAGCGTTGCACCATCTTCTACTATAACAGTGCCAGTTAGCGGGAATTATTACAGTGCTCAGGCAGGAAGCACTCTTACTACTATAAGCGGTACGGCGACTGTAAGTGTTGGGAGTATTACGCAGGTTGATATCACCATTAAAAATACCACTGATGGAACTTGGTGGACCGGAGCGACGTGGGGTGCTGAAACATGGCTGTTATGTACTGGAAAGACCAGCTGGACATACACGGCTCCTACATGGACAGATGCCAAGGCATATCTTATTAAATCAAGAGCTCAAACCTCTACTGTTACTGAGACACCGGGTGCGGGCAATACCTTTACATATGACGCAAGTGCCCCGTCTTCTTCTGTGACATCACCTGCTGATGCAGCTGTTCTCGGAAGCTTGACTACCATATCCGGTACGGCAAGCGACAGCCTGAGCGGAGTGAGCAACGTTGGGGTAAGCATAAAAAGAACAAGTGACAATAAGTACTGGGATGGAGACAGCTGGGAAGTAACTCAAGCATGGCTAACTGCTACAGGAACCACTTCATGGACTTATTCCTATACCCCTCCGGCAGACGGAAACTATGTTTTCCAGTCAAGAGGCACGGATGATGTGGGTAATGTTGAAACTCCGGGTGCGGGCAATACCATAAGCTATGATACGACAGCACCTGCCTCGGCTGTAGGTTCTCCTGTTAATGGTACAACTGTTGGGAGTTTGACTACCATATCCGGCGCGGCAAGTGATGCCATAGCCGGAGTGAGCAGCGTCGGCATAAGCATAAAAAGAACAAGTGACAATAAGTACTGGGACGGGGACAGCTGGGAGAGCTCTCAAACATGGCTCACTGCGACAGGTACAACTTCATGGACTTATTCATATACTCCTGATGCTGATGGCACCTATCTGTTCCAGTCAAGGGCTACTGATGCTGTTACTAATGTCGAAACAGCAGGAGCAGGCAATACTGTTAGCTATGATACCACGGCACCTTCTTCAACTGTCACTGCACCTGCAGACAGTGTTAATCTTAATGCTTTAACAGAGGTGACCGGTACGGCAAGTGATGCCATAGCCGGGGTTAATAAGGTGGAGGTGAGTATCCAGAAGGTAAGTGACAGTACATACTGGGACGGGGACAGCTGGGAAGTGGCTCAGACGTGGCTGACAGCAACGGGTACAATGTCATGGACTTATACATGGACTCCCAGTGTTGACGATGAAAACTACACAGTGCAATCACGCGCCACGGATGATGTGGGCAACGTTGAAACTCCGGGATCCGGGAATACTTTTTATTACAGTACGACAGCTCCTGTTTCGTCAATAACAGCTCCTACAAGCGGAGGCTATTACAGTGCCGAGACCGGTTATACGCTTGCCACTATAACTGGTACAGCCAGTATCCTTACTGGTTCGATAACCCTAGTGGAAATTACTATTAAAAATACTACTGATGGAACTTGGTGGACCGGAGCGACGTGGGGTGCTGAAACATGGCTTACGGCTACAGGAACGACTGCATGGACTTACACAGCGCCTGCTTGGACTACAGCAAAAGCATATCTGGTTAGAAGCAGAGCCACTGCTATAGCTACGGAGACTCCTGCTGCAGGTAAGTCATTTACTTATGATACGGCTGCTCCGGCGGACATAACAGACCTGGCGGCCAGCGTTGGCTCAATCCAGGGTTATATTGATCTAACATGGACAGCACCAAGTGATGCGTTAAGCGGCACCGACTCTTATACTGTAAAGTACGCCACCTATGCTTTTGCGGATTCTGTCGGTGGGACATCCGCAAGCTGGTGGACTAACGCTGTTGAGTTTACCCAGAGCTGGACGGTCTCAAGTGCGGGCAGTACGGAATCACAGACTGTTACAGGTCTTACGGCAAACCTGACATACTACTTTGCTATCAAAACAACAGATGCCGTCGGGAATGTTTCTGGGGTATCCAATCAACCCAGTGGAAATACGAGTACTCCGCCTGTTGTAACAGTTACCTATCCGACAGACAGCGGTGTCACGGTAGGATCCTTGGGAGATAACGGATCTTCTACAATAAACATAACATGGACTGTTACCGACCCTAACACTTCTGATACTCACACTTTTGCCGTTGCTGTTTCTTCGGATCTTGGTGTGAGTTATACTACCCTTACATCAAGCCTACCGGACGGGACCACGTATTACGGCTGGGATTCACTGGGTTATAACAACACATTTGCAAGCGCTAATTACAAGGTAAGGGTAATAGCAACTGATTCGGGAAGTCTTACCGGAGAGGACACCAGTGATAATAATTTCAGCCTTGACAATGCGAATTTAGCTCCCACTGTCACCGTGACATATCCTAATGGTGGGGAGACTCTGAGCGGTAGTAAAACCATCACATGGACTAATACCGATTCCAATACAAATGACACTCATACTTACGATGTATACTATTCCGTTGACAGCGGGACAACTTATACGCTCTTGGCTGCTGATATTCCTAACGGCACACTGCTCTATGCGTGGGATACGACCAGTACTGCCGACAGCAATACATACAAGATTAAAGTGTTCTCAACCGATGACGGTGGAGCAACCGGTTATCCGTCCAAGACATCTTCTGATGCGAGTAATGCCGTATTTAGTGTAAATAACGTAAATGATGCCCCCGATGCATTCGACTTGTTAACTCCTACAAACGCTGATTCGGTGAACAGTCTCACCCCGATACTTGACTGGGAAGATGCCACGGACCAGGATACAGGGCAAATCTTAACTTATACCCTTGAGGTCGCCACGGATGTGGCATTTGCCAATCTTGTGATTAATAAGGCGGATATTACTCAAAGCATATATTATGTTACCGTTGCTGACGGGCTCGTGAATAACTCCACATATTACTGGAGGGTGAAGGTTACCGATGACGGTACTCCGGCTGAATCTACCTATAGCACACAAACAACATGGAGTTTTACTACCAGTGACGCGGTTCCTTCTGTAAGTTCGACTTCTCCGACCAATAACGCAAAGGTCTTAACAGATGATGTGTCTTCCGTTACTGTCAGATTCACTAAACGCATTGATGAGGCTACGCTTACTGCCAGTACGGTGACTATTGTTGATAATGAAAGCAATGCTGTAACTGTCACTCTCTCCTATGATGATAGCAATCAGTCCGTAACAATTACTCCGGCTTCAGCTTTTACTGCGTCACGCATTTATACGGTAACACTTACTACTGGTATAACAGATCTTTCCGGCACGGCCATGGCTGCCGCATACAGTTTCTCTTTCAAAACTCTTATATATATGCTAGAGGCTGTTACCTTTACAGCCCAAAGTGGGAAAGTGGAATGTGTTCTTGCTTCCAACTCCTTATCCGAGGACAGCTATATAATTGTGGAAGAGAAAACATCTACCAATTCAACGCCCGTGGCTTCTGCCAATAATAACGTAAATTCTGACAGCAGGATAGCTTCTGTAGGGGTGAGCGGGTATGAATTAAACGCTTATGATTCAGATGATACGCTTGTTGAGATATTTAACACGACAATCACTCTGAGCCTTTATTATAACGATACAGATAGTGACGGTTATGTTGACTCTACAAGCGTTAAGGAAACACTTCTCAGGATGTTCAAGTTAAATGAGACCACAAATAACTGGGAGCTTGTTGATGATTCCACGGTTGATGAAACCAATAATAAGGTTTCAGCCGAGATAGAATCTTTCTCCACGTATACACTTCTTGGATATAAAGCGCCGTCTGATACAGCATCAGGTCTTATGAACTTCCCGAATCCTTTTGAAGCCGGGCAGGAATCAACTACGATAGTGTATGTTCTTAACAAGGACGCTAAAGTCACGATTTATATATACAACATCGTAGGCGATCTGGTTAAAAAACTCGAATACGCGAGTGGCTCAACCGGGGGTACCGGTGCATCAGGTGGATATACCAACAGGGTCACATGGGATGGCCGAAACGGTGATGGGATGATTGTTGCCAACGGCGGTTATATAGCCCAGGTCATAGTCGAGCCTGAAGATGGCACCGATACTGTGAAAATGATACGAAAGATAGCAGTGGTAAAATAATATATTCCAATATGGAAGGCGATAGATGAAAAAACATGGTATAGGGATTGTCTTGTTTATGCTTTGTGTTGGGTTAGTATATGCTTCAGTCTCTACTGCAGAAGAGAAAAGTATTACTACAGAAACCTCAACCGATATCAGCGTTTTCGTTATCCAGAGAGCGGCTGAGCTCTCCGGTTTGTTTAACTTCCCAAATCCCTTCAATCCTAATAGTTCTGATTCTGATCAGAACAGGACTACTTTTGTGTATGCTTTGACTCAAAACAGCAAGGTTACAATTGACATATATAATTCTGTGGGAGATTTGGTTAGAAGACTTGAGTATGCCAGTGGTGCTACCGGTGGTACAGGATCATCGGGCGGGTACACCAACAGGGTCACCTGGGATGGTAGAAATGGTGACGGGATGATAGTGGCAAACGGGATGTATATAGCGCAGATCATGGCTGAGCCGACCAGCGGCGGTGATAGCTCTAAAACTACACGCAAAATTGCTGTGTTAAAATGAGAAACATGTACTAAAAGGGGGAAGGGTCCTAATGAGACAATACAAATTAATTTCTATCGGAAAGCGATTGTTGTATCTGGCTTTCATAGTCTGTACGCTTGGTTACTTTTTAATCGCATCTGCTGATGCGTTTGATGTTAATTACCAGCAGACGGAGGAGAAGGCAGGGCTGCCCGGTGAATATCTGTCTAATTTCGGAGCAAACGCCAGGGCTCTTGGTATGGGAAAGGCTTACACGGCTATTGCTGATGATTCAAGCGGGCCTTACTGGAATCCGGCGGGGCTGGCGCTTATGACATGGAAGGAAGCATCGTTTCTTTATTCAGATTTGTTTAAGAGTGTAAAGTACAGTTTTCTCGGATATGCGCATCCTTTTGCCGAGCGAAATGTTTTCGGTATATCCTGGATTAGAACGGGTATGAACGATATTGATAAGAGAAATGCATTCGGGGAAAGCACAGGTACATTCTCAGATGTTGAGAGTACTTACCTCATTTCTTATGCCAGGAAGCTCTATCCTAATTTTGATGCCGGTGTCAATCTTAAAATAGTAAGCCAGGATATTGATACTTATTCAGCAATAGCTTATGGGATGGATATAGGTGCCATGTACAGGCCTATCGAGCATGGCTCCGTAGGGCTTACTCTCCAAAACGTATTACAGCCTAAGATTAAACTAAAGGACGCAACCGACACGTTTCCTATAAATCTTAAACTGGGTCTTGCCTACAAGTTCTTAGATGATAGTCTCCTCGTGGCCGGGGATGTAGATTACCAGAACCTTGTTCCTAACAAGGACCTTTATTTAACCGGGAGCGGTGAATCTGTCATGAGGTGGCACGGTGGTTTAGAATATATATACAAACATGATGTAGCGAACTTTGCGTTTCGTGCCGGTATAGATTACAAGGAGATAGCCTGTGGTTTCGGTGTCAAGACGCACTATTTCAACTTTGATTATGCCATTGGCCTTCATGCGCTTGACATAACCCATCGCTTCAGCGTGACTGCGCGCTTCGGCATGCTGCCCAGCGAACAGGAGAAGATAGTGGAAGCCAAGCGCCTGGAAGTAGAAGTCAAAGAACAGTATCAGATGGCGCTTAAACTTTACAACGAGAAAGAATACGAAGGAGCTCTTGCGGCAGCGGACGCCGCACTTGCACTGGATGAATCAAACGAGAAAATCCGGGATCTCAGAGATACTATCTATGCCTCTATGAGAAGGCATAAGGCATCCAGGCTCTGTTCTGTAGCCCTTGATTATTTCGAGCAGGGACAGGAGGCTTTGGGCAATGAGGCTCTGCAGGAAGCCTTAAAACTTGACCCGCAGGTCAAGGAGTGCCTGGAGCAGGAAATTTTTGACAGGGCAAGAGAGCAGATAACGGCAGAGAAATACAATGAGGCGGAGAGGGACCTTTTGAGGACTCTGATGCTCAATCCCGACAATGAAGAAGCTAAGAGGCTTCTTGAGAAGATACGTGAAATAATGGAATTCCTTGAATAAGGAAGGGTTTTTAGTAAAATAGTACTTGTTGGCTAATATTACTTATGATATAATACTTAACTTGAAAAAGGTTTCCTAAATTTACAGGAGGCGTGTTGGTTGTGACCAAGAAAATATTGATAGCTGACGATTCCCTTGTTATAGTCCAGATGATGAAATCGGCCCTTGAGACGCAAGGGTATGAGGTTGTTACTGCTATGGACGGCGAGGAGGCTCTCCAGAAGGCCACATCTGAACATCCTGACTTGATTATCCTGGATATAATGATGCCTAAGATGGACGGATATACCGTGAATCTAAGGCTAAAGGAAATGCCTGACACAAAGGAAACTCCTGTAATAATAAGCTCTGGTAAAGGGCAGATGAGGGAACTCTTCCGGATGGATGAGAAGTCCAAGATAGCAGGCTATCTTGAGAAGCCCTTCCCGCTTTCGCTCTTGGTTGACACCATAAAGAGTACACTTGATAAAATAAAATAGTCCTCATAGGGGGTACTTTTGACGGCTCGCAGAATACTGGTTTTGCTTATTGTGAGTTTCATTTTAATATGCGTGTTTGCGGCCACTCGTCCTGCTTGGGCGGAAAAAGGCAACGCAGGCGGTATTTATTTCAGTGCGGGTGTGCAGAAGTACCTCAAGGGCGATCTTGGTGGGGCAATACGAGACCTTGAGGATGCGCTTCGCTTTGACCCGAAAAATTTGAAGACACAGGCTTTTCTTACCAAGGTTTTGGTGGCGCAGGGAACCGAGTATTACCTGAGGCGTGATAATACCAGGGCGATTCCTTACTTGAAAAGAGCGCTTGAACTCTCACCGGAAAACGCTGAAGTAAAGAAGATGTATACTCTGGTGGATAGAGAGCTAAATCCTCCTGCAGCGTCTGTCGCTTCTGCTCCTTCGGGCACATCAAAAGCCCCTGCTTCCTCACCGGCCCAGGCACAAGGAAGTTCCGCAGATATGGTGAAGCTGTTCTCGAAATTCCAGGATCAGCAGGAGAAGATAATTGATAAATACATGGAGCCGCAGGATGTTCTAAAGGATATGCTGTCCCAGTCTGACCAGAACCGTCTGCAGATGTATGATAACATAAAGGCGGAGAGGGAAAAACTCTTTGAGATTCTAGAGGAAAAAGATAAAGTTGTCACCGGTGCGTTCGAGGAGAGCCAGCGGGTAATGAAGCGGACGATGGCTTTTAGTATCATAGGTTTTATTGTCGCAATCTCTGTTGTAGTATTTTTCATATACCTGATACTGAATTATGTCAGTGCAAGGAGAGAAGCTATTCTCATGCAGCAGCAGGAGAAGATACTTGGTATGATGCAGCAGCAGAACATAGCGCTTGCCAGCGGCCAGGCAAAACTAATGCTTGGAGAGTCTACAGTGGCCGATAAAGATACTATAACTGCCCGCGAGATGATGCAGGATACCAATCCTCATGTAAGGGCTCGGGGCGTCGAGGTTATAGAAGCTGAGCTGGTAAAGGAAATGGACCCTGACGTAGCCGTTAAGCTGCTGATGCCTTTCTTGCAGGATCCGGACAACAGGGTCAAGGCTAATGCCGCAAAGGCACTTTATGTCTTTGACAAGGTTCGTGCTCTTGATACCCTTAAGGAAATGGCTGAGAACTCGGATAAATGGATGAGGGTGAGTGCAGCATGGGCTTTTGGTGAGATATCCAACGAAGACGCGATAGATCCGCTTGTGGAATTAGCCAATGATTCCGAGTACCATGTGAAGAGAAGGGCTATTAAGGCACTGGATCAGATATTCCAGGCCAGAAAAGACATGTTTAACGATGAGGTAAAGGAAAAGATTACCCATGCCCTTGAACAGGAAAGAAGCGAAGGCTGGATTGTATAACCCGCCCTATTTTATATATTAAAGAGGCATAACATAATACAAAATCCCTAAAACTTGCCAGATAGTTTCTGGGATTTTTTTGTTTAGGAGTGTTTCGTGGCGAACAAGGATATGATCACTATAAAAGGCGCAAGAGAGCACAACCTTAAGAATATAGACCTGTCCATCCCGCGCAACAAGCTTGTTGTGGTTACTGGTCTGTCCGGTTCAGGTAAATCATCTCTTGCCTTTGACACGATTTATGCCGAAGGGCAGAGGCGCTACGTTGAGTCCCTCTCGAGTTACGCACGGCAGTTTCTGGAGCAGATGGAAAAGCCCGACGTGGACCACATAGAAGGGCTCTCGCCCGCTATTGCCATACAGCAGAAAGCCCCGTCACGCAATCCCCGTTCCACCGTGGGAACAACAACAGAAATATATGATTACATGAGGCTTCTTTTCGCACGTGTCGGCAAACCTCATTGTCCCGAGTGCGGCAGAGAGATACTCCCCCAGTCATCCCAGCAGATAATAGAGCAGGTACTTGGTTTTGATAAGGCAAGCAGTATAATGATACT
The DNA here is from genome assembly GCA_043821115.1 of bacterium. Taxonomy (GTDB): domain Bacteria; phylum CAYTYR01; class UBA6262; order DAOVJB01; family DAOVJB01; genus JBDRDD01. Next base: position 36,331 of record JBDRDD010000020.1, read on the forward strand.
GGCGCCACTTGTAAGCGGCAGGAAAGGAGAATACAGGGAACTTTTCGAGCGGATAAGAAAAGAAGGTTTTGCAAGGGTCAGGGTGGATAATAAGATCTATAACCTTGAGGAAGAAATAAAACTTGATAAGAAAAAGAAGCATACCATAGAGGTTGTGGTTGACAGGCTCATAATATCAAAAGATGTAAAAAGCCGTCTGGCCGATTCCGTTGAAACGGCTCTTAAGATAGCACGGGGCGTGATAAAGGTCCTTGTTTTTGACAAGGCCAAAAATGATTTTACAAAAGAGCATCTCTTTAGCGAGCATTATGCCTGTGTTCATTGCGGGATAAGCCTTCCTGAGATATCACCGAGGATGTTCTCTTTCAACAGCCCTTACGGCGCATGCGCTAATTGCGGGGGCCTGGGGAAGAAGCTGGAAGTAGACCCGGAGCTTGTCGTGCCTGATGCGTCCCTATCAATAGATGATGGGGCTTTGCTTCCATGGGCAAAACCTATAACCACAAGGCGCAACCGCTGGAAGGGAGCATGGTCAAATTATTATTCCGATAAACTCGATGAACTGGCGAAAACATATCATTTCAGTCTGAGGGTTCCTTTTAATAAACTTGATGATAAACAGAAAAAGGTCGTTCTTTACGGGGACGGGGATTTCGAGGGAGTCATAAACAACCTCGAGAGGCGCTACAGGGAGACGGAATCGGATTTTGTCAAGGAAGAAATATACTCTAAATATATACGCGCCAACAAATGTCCTGTGTGTAACGGTGGACGACTGAAGAAGCAATCGACATATGTCACCATTGGCGGCAAATCTATCGTTGAAGTGAGTGCCATGTCAATTGTTGGGGCCAGGACATTTTTTGAATCCCTGAAACTTACGAAAAAAGAAGCGTTCATAGCGCAGAAGATACTGAAAGAAATAAAGGCCAGGCTGATGTTTCTTGTAAACGTGGGTCTTGATTATATAACCCTGGAGCGAGAGAGCATGACACTCTCAGGAGGTGAAGCACAGAGGATACATCTTGCGACCCAGATAGGATCAAGCCTTGTAGGGGTTCTCTATGTTCTCGATGAGCCGACCATAGGGCTCCACCAGAGGGATAATCACCGTCTTCTTGAAACCCTCACGAGGCTAAGAGACCTGGGAAATACGCTTCTTGTCGTCGAGCACGACGAGGCGACAATCCGGGCTGCTGATTACATAGTGGATCTTGGCCCGGGGGCTGGCGAGGCCGGCGGATACGTTGTCTGCGAGGGGAAACTAAGGGATATAATCGGCTGCAAAAAATCCCTCACAGCAGGGTATCTGAACGGAACTTTAAGTATCCCGATTCCGTCAAAGAGAAGGGAGTACAAAACTCGGGCAAAAGTCGAGGTAAAGGGCGCGGGGCATTTTAATCTGAAAAACATAGATGTGGCGATACCTCTTGGAACCTTCACCTGTGTGACCGGTGTATCGGGCTCCGGCAAGAGTACTCTTGTGCAGGAGATACTTTACAAGGCACTCGCTCAAGAGCTTTATCATTCAAAGGAAAAACCGGGGACCCATAAAAAAATAAAAGGGATAGAGAATGTAGACAAGGTAATAGTTGTTGACCAGTCTCCTATAGGAAGAACCCCGAGGTCGAATCCGGCGACATATACAGGTCTTTTTACCCCCATCAGGGAAGTTTTGAGCCAGTTGCCTCAGGCCCGCATGCGCGGGTACAAACCGGGAAGGTTCAGTTTTAATGTGAAGGGTGGCCGATGTGAGACATGTGGCGGGGACGGCATGATAAAAATAGAGATGCAGTTTTTGCCTGATGTCTATATTCACTGCGATACATGCAAGGGAGCGAGGTTCAACGAGGAAACACTCGAGGTCCGCTACAAGGGGAAGAACATAGCTGATATTCTTGCTATGAGCGTTTCCGAGGCCCTGGAGTTCTTCAAGAACATCCCAAGGATTAAAAAGATGCTCCAGACGCTCGAGGATGTGGGGCTTGGATATATAAAACTGGGTCAGCCCGCGACAACTGTTTCGGGGGGGGAGGCGCAGAGGGTGAAGCTTGCTACGGAGCTTGGCAAGAGAAGTACCGGCAGGACTATTTATATTCTTGATGAACCCACGACGGGGCTGCATTTTGCAGATATTCATAAACTGCTCGACGTGCTGCACCGCCTTACAGACGCGGGGAATACAGTTTTAACCATAGAGCATAACCTCGATGTTATAAAAACAGCTGATTATGTCATTGACCTGGGCCCGGAAGGAGGGGATAAAGGGGGCTTTGTGGTTGCGACTGGAACTCCCGAGGAGGTCTCAAAGGTCGGCAAATCCTTCACAGGGCAGTTCCTCAAGAAGGTTCTCTGATGCGGTGTTATGGAGAAATTTCCCTTGACTTTTATGTTTGAAAAGGATACCATATATCCAAATAAAATAAAAGTTTATATTAAAAGAAAGAGTAGTCAAATTGATATAGATGAAAGGGGTATGGTTTATGAGATATGGTAAAATAGCGATTTTCGCAGTATTATTCGTAGTAGTTGCACTTGCCGGATGCGGTAAGAAACAGGTAAAAACCTCTGACACGGGGCTTGACAAAATCAAGATGGAGGAAGTAGAAGTGAAAGAGATGGCCAGGGATGCTACTCCTGAGCAGCCTGTAGCGATAAAGAAAATAGAAGAAATACCTCAAATGAAGGATGCCTATTTTGAGTTTGACAGCTCCAACCTGACGGAGCAGGCACGTGAGGCTCTGGCCGAGAATGCGAAATGGATCAAGAAAAACAATAAACTCAGAGTCATGGTTGAAGGTCACTGCGATGAACGCGGAACGATAGAATACAATCTGGCACTTGGCCAGAGGAGGGCAACCAGTGTGAGAAATTATCTGGTAAGCCTGGGTATCAATGCCGACAAAGTCAATACAATAAGCTACGGCGAGGAAAAACCTGTTGATGCAAGTCATAACGAGGCTGCATGGGCTAAAAACAGGAGAGCCCACATCGTTTCCATAATCGAGAAATAAGACTTTTCGTTTATACTGTGGTGCCGGAGGCAGCTTGATTAAGGACGGATTTTTAATGAAAGGCAAAAAGTTCACGCTTTGTACAATAGGGTGTACTTTTGCGCTTTTTAGTATGGGTTGTCTTGCCAGTACGCAGGAAATGATAAGGATTAAAAGCGATGTGCGCCAGATGCAGCAGCAGCTAGATGATGTGACCAAGAGTTACGTGAAGAGCAGCAAGGCTACTCAGGAAAACCAGGCCAACTTCAAAGCTGAGCTTGAGGAAATGAAAAGCTCTCTGCAGGTATTGCGGGAGCAGGCGAATGAAGAGAGTCACGGGACCTCCAGGGTATCTCAGCGTCTTGATGATATTGAGATCAGGATTCTTCAGGTAGAACAGCGCCTGTCATCGAAACCTTCAATAGCCTCTCCTGCTGAGGACAATGTCCCGAAACAGATTCTGCGGCCAACAGACCTTTATCAGGTTGCTTACAGTGATTATGCGAGCGAAAATTATGACCTCTCTATAGTCGGTTTCAGGGAGTACCTTAAGAAATATCCGCAGACAGAGTTTTCAGCCAGCGCGCAGTACTGGATAGGTGAATGCTACTACAGTAAGGGGGAATTTGAGAACTCCCTCAGGGAGTTCGACAAGGTTATCAGTTTTTACCCCAGAAGCGACAAGGTTTCCTCGTCACAACTAAAGAAAGCTTTCGCCTTCTCAGAACTTGGCAGGCACGATGAAGCCAAAAGGCTGTTAGAGCAGATAATCAAGGAATATCCAGCGTCTGATAAGGAAGTAAAACTCGCGCAGGAGAAACTTGATATGATCAATAATGCCGGTAAAACTGCGGAATAAAACATATTACATACCGGGAAACAGCAGGGGTCTGACGATAACAGTCTGACCCCTGTATTTTATACCGGGAAACCTATTATGCAAATAATAACGCTGCGCAAGACACTGCTAATATCTATTCTGGTCCATTTCGTGGTGTTTAGCCTTGGATCGTGGAATGCTTTTTTTCGCCCCAAGAAGATCACCTGGTCGGTGTCACCCGTTGAGCTGGTCAATATCGCCCCTGAAAAGGTAAAGGCGCCACAGAAGGCCAAGCCCGAGAAAGAGAAACCTCCAAGCCCTCAGAAGATTTTTAAGAGGATCCAAAAGGCCTCTAAAGCTATTACAGAGAAATTTACAAGAAAAACCATAAAGCAAAACTTCCCGACGATCGAGAAGGTGCCTTCTTCCGTTGAGATAGAGGTCCAGCACTTTCCTTTCACATACTATCTTGAGATTATACGAAATAAGATAAACAATAACTGGCAGCCCCAGAAGGGGATAGGTCACAAGGAAGCAGTAGCATTTTTTAAGATAGCAAGAGACGGGAGTGTAAGAGAATTGTCTATAGAGAAAAGCTCAGGGATATCGTTTTTTGACCGTTCGGCTTTAAGAGCGGTCATGGAGTCCGAACCTTTTCCACCACTGCCTGCTGGCTTTAACGAGCAATACCTGAGTATTCATCTTAGTTTCAAGGTAAAGGAGTTTGAATATTAACAGAAATATGGGTAATATAATTAAACGTACGGTTATTTTTCTTCTTGTTATGCTTGCCTTCTGTGGGTTGTTAGCTCTGCGGGCGGAGTCGGCCGATGTTTATCTTGATGTGACCAAGCTTGCAAAGAAGATAAATATATTTGTCCCGGATTTCATAAAAGACGGGTCTGTTCAAGAGACCGATGCATTATCAAGGGAAATAACAGATATACTGCGCAATGATCTCAATTTTTCCGGGATATTCTCCGTCCAGAAGGGAACGGGTTTCGAGGGAAAGGACTTCGAAGCACTTCAGGCACTCAAAATAGACGCTATTTTAAGGGGAACATACAAGATAGAGGAAGATGACCTGGTACTTGAATGCCATGCCTTTGATGTGAAAAAAGGACAGCCTATTATGGGCAAAAAGTTCTCCAGCGGGAAAAGATACCTGCGTTACATAGTCCATCAGATGAGCGATGAGATAGTGTTTAGTTTTAGCGGTACAAGGGGAATAGCGCATACCAAGATCGCATTCATAGCCGAGGTGGACGGCTACAAGGAAGTCTTTATAGTCGACTATGACGGTCATAACCTGAGAAAAATAACCGATGACAAGTCAATAAACGTGATGCCCATGTGGTCCCCGGACGGCAGGAAGATAATCTACAGCTCATACCGCAATATTAATCCGGACCTTTACGAATTTGACCTTAAGTATTTTTCAAGCAGTCTAATTTCCGGGTTACCAGGGTTAAATGTCAGTGCTGAATATTCCCCTAACGGGAAGTACATAGCCATTACCCTGAGCAAGGACGGAGACCCCGATATATATATACTAAGAAGCAACGGTAAAAATCCGCGCAGGGTTACTTACAGCCGCGCAAATGATACATCAGCCAGCTGGGCGCCTAACGGAAGGGAGATCACCTTTACGTCAAACAGGGCAGGGAGCCCACAGATATATGTCATGGATTTGGAGGGCACAAACCTGAGAAGGCTCACTTACCGCGGTAGCTACAATGATTCGAGCTGCTGGAGTCCAAGGGCTGATAAGATAGCCTATGTTTCAAGGACATCAGGGCGATTTGATATATATACCATCACTCCGGACGGATATAACGTCAGACGCCTTACAAGGGATTCCGGAAGCAATGAAAACCCGTCTTTTTCTCCTGACGGGCAGTATATAGTGTTTAGTTCAACGAGAAGCGGCAAAAGGGATCTATACATAATGAAATCAGACGGTTCAGACCAGAGAAAACTTCTCCCCGGGGAAGTGGCGTCTGCTATAAAAGGGGACTTATTTGCACCTTCCTGGGGGCCTTGATAGATACGATATATTAAAGGATAATAGAGTATATAAAAATATAATATAAGGAGGAATATCTAATGGAGTTTATTTCTAACAGCATGTTCGCGCAATATTTTCAAAAAGGCGGTATAATGATGTATCCGCTGCTTTTGTGCTCCGTGATATCAGTGGCCATCATCATAAACAAGCTCTGGAATTTCCGTCATGCCAATACAGACGTGGAAATTCTCATGAGGAAGATAAAAAAGTTTGCAAAGGATGAGAAAATACAGGCCGCTATCTCCTACTGTAATTCTACCCCGGGACCTGTCGCTCACATACTGAGCGAAGGGTTAAAGGAGTATGAAAGCGGGAGGGTCGCAATGGAGGAAGCTATGCAGACCGCGGGTTTGAGCGAGGTTCCAAGGCTTGAGCAGTATCTGCCGGTTCTGCACACCATAGGAAGCGTAGCTACCCTTATTGGTTTCACAGGAACGGTGCTTGGCATGATTCGCGCTTTCAATGCCATTGCCCTAGCAGGTCTTTCATCGCCTAGTATAGTGGCGACTGGTATAGCGGAGGCGCTTACCACAACAGCCACAGGGCTCTTAATAGCCATTCCTGCCCTTGTGTTCTACAATTACCTGAGTCACAGGGTGGATCGCTTTATGCTGCAGATAGAGAAAAGCTCCACGGAGATGGTATACCTCTTGTCGGGAAGGGGTGAGGAAGATGAGGTTTAAGAGACGTTCACATCCTTCTATAAGCTCTGACGCTACGCCCATGGCTGACATAGTCTTCTTACTGCTTATATTTTTCATGATTTCCTCCTCATTCATAATCCAGCCGGGTATAAAGATAAATCTTCCCGAGGCTGCGACATCGGAGGCACAGCTCGAAAAACAGCTTCTTGTGACGGTGAGCAAGGACAGCAAGGTTTTTATTAACAAGGAAGAGGTATCCCTCAAGGACCTTGAGAGAGAGTTAAAGGCTGTTTTTTTGAACATGCAGGACAAGGTCCTCATAATAAAAGCCGACCGCAGGGTGACCCATGGAACAGTCGTTGAGGTGATGGACAAGGCCAAGCTTGCCGGGGCGCAGAGGCTCGCCATAGCTACGGAAATGAGACGATAAAAGCCAAATGGGTGCTTATAAAAAAATTCCCTCTTTTCCCTTGACAACATAAGGGTTGGTGGTATAATTAATAATGGAAGAGAATAAACATACCGATAAGGGCAAACCTCGAGTAATCGAGGGACGCAAAGCCGACAGGTCCACCTGAGGTGGACGGCTGGGTTGCCGAAGTATCGCGGGATAGTTGCAGGGCACTAGACCGGGGTTTGCCAAAATATGAGCGAATCTCGGTATTTTTATGTACCAAACAGGGGTCGGGAATGAAAAAAGTGTTGACAAAAAGTGACGATGGGTCTATTATAATATATGGCAATAATATATTGTATAATGAGGAGGATTTCAGGAAGGCTAGGAAAAACTTAATAAAAAAGGAGGCAGTTATGAGTAGCAGGATAATGAGAAGTTTTATGCTGTTAGGATTAATTTGTGTGCTTTCTTTAGGGTTTGCAAGAATGGGAGAGGCGGCCATCTCACTAGTGGAGATAGATGGTGGAGCATCTTCCACTTTAGTTTCCGGCAAAGATGAGGTCAGCATCCGTGTGGTAAGCGATGACGGGGCAGACATGACATTGATGCTCGACAGAACAGATGCAGGAACTGTCGGTGCATGGGACGTCGGTGATTATGACCTAGGTCTGCAGACACTTGAGATCGGAGACAATCTGGATGTTATCTGGCACGGCGGAGATGTAGACGGTAATCCAGTTCCGCTGGGCACATATAACGTGCTTCTGGCACCTACAACGGCTGATCCCCTGGCATGGCCTCCGAGTGAGGCTTCAAACAGGCAGCTTACAATAGAAGTGCTTATATGTGCACTTACACTGGACAGCGATGGGTTTGATGTTGATAATGATACCATCGAGACCTGGACAACAACCACAGATTTGAAGTATGTCACAACTGCTACTTTGGAATCACGCAATGCCAGTGAAGACCTGGGGGTCCAGGGTTCACTGTCTTCGATAACGGCGACGAGCGTAACAGGCTCTGCTACGACACATACGATTACTAATCCGGGTAGTGATAGTCATGGATATATATTTACCACTAGCGAGGGAACGCTTGCGGTGGCAAGAATAGCCTCTATTAACGACCCTGATAACAGATTGCATCTTGAATACCAGACGCTAACATCTATCGGTGGAACCCTTAGCTACAGCGGTTCAAAAACAGGAACTTTCTATATAAGCGCTTATTCAGATCCTGGTTTTGCCGTTGCGCCAAGTCATACTACATCAATTTCATCTGCCGGTGTGTATACCCTGTTAGTGAGTCCGGGCGTGTGGTATATAAGTGGATTCCTGGATGAGAACAGTAATGCAATGTTTGATTACAGCATGGAACTCACCGATTATTATGTAGGATCCGCCGATACCACAAGCGCAGCTGTAACCGGAGTTGATTTTGAGATCCTGGATTTTGGAGCTCCGTTCACCATTAGGGGTGCTGTAGGGACAGCTACAAATGCAGGTGATAATACTACGTGGGCAGCGGTTGCTGATGCAGTAGTAAAGATTATGGATACACAGGGAGACTGGAACCCTGATAATGATGTGATGATATCGTCCACAACAACTACCTCAACATTCAGTGCTGGCGGTGTGAATAAGTATAATTTTGAAATGGCCGGTCTTGACCTGAATACGACGAGCGGATACCAGTATGAAATTAAGGTGATAGCAACTGGATATGATACAAATTATTCTGATTCATTTATCAACCTTACTGACACCAGCTACAGGGTATATCAACATAGTTTTACACTTTTGGAGACGGCACCTACTGTTGCCATAACTAATCTGGCTGCTACTCCTTCTACTATCAGTCCGGATAATGATGGGACAGCTGATATGTCAGAGATAAGCTTTACCTATACTATTACAGGAGCTACTAATGACTGGCAGAAGGGCGCATCATTTAAGGTGATAGTTGATACCAACCAGGATGGCCAGTTTGCGGCATTCAGCCATGATAAGTTTTTCTGGGATGAGAATGGCGGTCCGTATGTATATTTGACTACACCCGGGGATGAGAGTACAATTGACCTGGATCTCTCTACATGGTCCTGGTTTGAAGGTGTTGCTGTAGCAGATCGTGGTGATTATAAACTGAGCTGGGATAAATTCAATTCCCTGCAGCAGAATTATGACTGGTCAAGGGATGAATGGATAAATTCCGCTGATCTGACTAGTGACAGCATTAGCAAGACAATAACCTGGGAAGGCCGCGATGCCAACTGGAATGCGGTTCCCAACGGTACTTATAAGGTTAAAGTTATAGTTGACTCGCCTAACTGGCAGCCGGACGACGGTTATTCATGGCAGAACTACGGGACAGATTGGACAAGTCCTGATACAGGCGATAATCCTTTAACTGTTACGGTCCAGACCGCGGGAATATCCGGTACTGTTACTAATACGGCAAGTGCCGGTGTTGCCGGTGTAAGGGTAAACGCGGGGAGCTTTAACAGCTGGGGACAGGCTTACACGAAGGCCGACGGCACATATGAGATCTCAGGGCTTGCGGCAGGCAGTTATCACGTCAACACAGAGAGCGGCGCGAGCGGATACCCGAATGCTGAATATCCTAATCAGGTAACAGTGACAGCGGGGACTATTACCCCGAATATTAATTTTGAACTACAGACAGGCGGTACTATTTCCGGAACTATCACCATACCGGCTTTTAGCTCGTATACAGACCAGTGGGGTACGCATACCAATGCATGGCTTAACGTCAACGCGTGGAGTCCTACAAGCCCGCAGCATGGCTGGGCCGGTTTTAATGTAAATGCTAGTACATCTCCCCAGACCATGAACTATCAGCTTCATATGCCTGCCGGGACCTATGATGTGCGCGCGGAGATGGAAGGATTCAGTTCCGCGGTAAGCAGGAGCATAACGGTGGAATCTGATGCTACCACCGCTCTTAATATTACAATGCTTAAGGCTGGGACTATAAGCGGTACGATTATACTTCCTGCAGGTGCGATTGTCCCAGAGCAGGGTCTCTTCGTGGATATATCAGCACACAGCACGGACGGACAGTATTTCGGCTGGGGCGGAACGCAGATAATGTCTGGAAACACCAGTGCGCAGTACACGATAAGAAGCCTTCTGGATGCAACATACACAGTTAAATTCCAGATCTGGGGAGCGTATAAAGCTGGTGAATATGCTGATCCGGTAGAGGTGGCGAGCAGTGCTGATGTAACGGGCATCGATCACACTTTTGAAGTAGGAAGCACTATAAGCGGAACAATTACTATTGCTGATGATACGACAAATTATTCAGCGTTCCAGGGAGATGCGAGCGATACCATACAGCTGTGGATCAATGCATGGTCACCCACCAGTCATTTTGGTACAGGAGTACAGGCTCAGGTACCAAAGGGTGTGAATCAGTCAGCCGCATACACTATTGGTGGATTGGATGATGGCCAAACATATCATGTCGACCTCTGGATGTTCGGGTATGAAATGGATCCTAGACCGCTGCAGGTTACTGTAGCGGCTGGAGCAGGTGCGATTACAGGCCAGGATATAACATTATCACCTTATGCAGGATCAATCGCCGGGACGGTCACCGGATTCAGTGATTACACGGCTGTCAGGGTCATCGCGCGTGAACCGTGGTGGGGTGACTGGCAGGTTCCCAAGTTCGCCGATGTTGACGGTAACGGGGCTTTCTCAATTACAGGGCTCGGAACAGGCGAATATATTCTTACTACAAATGAATACTATGTGAAGCCTTCCACTGATGTGCCTCTTGGAGTGCCTACGGGTGCATATGGCACGGTTACCGAGAGAGTGCAGCTTGCTAACGGGCAGAGCTATACAGGGTTGGTGCTTGAATTGACAACCGGAGGAGCTATTACCGGGACAATTACAGTGGACAGCGCTACCTATAGTGTCAATGATCTTGATGGTAAATTCGTAACAGCTGTTCCAATGAGGATGCAGTGGATGGGTTGGGCTGCTCCATACATGGGACCAGTTTCCGTAGACGCAGGTGTTGCGACTTATGCGATAAGGGGTCTCAGCGAGGATGTATATATTGTATCTCCTCCTATGACGATAAACCAGCCTACAGGCGAATACTGGGGACCTCCTCCAAAAGACCTGGCAGGAACGAGCCAGACTGTCTCTGTAGGGGGTGGTCAGACAAAGACAAGCATTAATTTTGCTCTCATCGATGGATATAACATAACCGGAAGTATCCAGAGACCCGCAGGCGGAGAAGAGGAGCAGTTCTTTATAGGTGTGTTCAAGACAGACGGTGGGTGGAGCCAGCTTGCTGAGACACAGGTCAGGTTCAGCAGTGATCAAAATAATATTAGTGACAGGAGCGCGACATTTACAATACAGCACATAGCTCCCGGGAACTACATGCTGAGGGTATTCCCGTGGAAGATGAAATATAAGGAAACAACCAAAGAATTCACGATTGGAAGCGCAAACGTGGATGTAGGGACCATCAAGGTGACCAAGGGGGCTACCATTACCGGAAAACTTGTTGATTCTCAGACGGGAGAAGCCGTAACCGGTGATGATAATATAGAGGTGATGTGCGAAGCCCGTCCATGGGTCGAGGGAAGCTGGCGCAGTACATCTAACGGTGATCCGGACACAATCGCGGATGCCTGGGAGACGGTAAACGACCAGAAGACCGGGAGATTTTATCTCAGGAACCTGCCAGCCGGTACATATATGGTTCGCATAGTAGCAGGATTCAGCAAGAGAGAAGTAACCAGTTCCAAAAACTATGTAAATATATATAAAGCAGGCATAATAGTTCCTGATTCCACGGAGAACGTGGATATAGGGACAATAAAGATGAAGGAAGGTGTAACCATAAGCGGAAATGTCACCGATACCAGCGGAACCCCGCTCGCCAATATAATTATGGCGGCGTCACCTTCATCTTCACGGGGAGAAAAGTTTTCTTCTCAGATTCAAACAGATAGAAATGGAAATTATACAATAAAAGGAGTTGACCCTGATAAAGGGTTCTGGGATGTAACTGCTGCAATGCGTCCGTGGTGGGGAGAGGGAATCCGCGTAAGGTACGGGGAACAGACCAAGATCAATATTCCTCCGAGATCCACAGATGTTGATTTTGAACTCGAATCCGCTACGGCTAATCTGAGCGGACAGGTGCTGGCGGCTTCCGGTGTTGCACTTGCGATACCGTTCCCCGGAGAGAATATGCCGGTAGCACTCTTGCTTCTGCAGAACAAGAGCCAGGCGCACACTGAACCTATGTCAGGTGTGGAAGCACCGACAAGGCCTGACGGTTCGTTTACGGTCCAGGGCCTTGTTCCCGGAACATACAAGATACTGGTATATTCCAAGGGTGCATCTACCGCAGTAGTTGATAATGTGATAATAGAAGCAGGAGATAATACCTTGGATGACATTCAGCTGGTGCAGGGTGGAGCGGTCTACGGGACAATTAAAGACGACGAAAACCAGAAACTTAATACTACGCAGTTCGAGTTGCCTCTTGCTATGAGGACAGACTTCTCCAGCATGGTCTTTGGTACCTTCAACAGCAATTCGATTACCAAGGAAATAGAGAGCTACAGGATAGAGGGATTAGTGCCGGGTGTAAATTACTACGTGGTGCTCGCAGCGGATGAGGGGTCTGATGTGTTCATATCCACAACGCCTGTATCCGTGTCCTCGGCAACTGCGGAGGTAGAGCATAACGTGACATACACGGACCTGCCGCCTAACTTCCTTGTAGGTGTATATAAGGACGGGGACGGGATATTCACCGTCAACATCTGGGCTAGTGAAACCCTTAGCGAGGACCAGGCTTCCGATGTTATTTCTCTTAAAAATGACACGGCGGGAGACGGTGTAAGCGATGGAACGCTGGCCAGCTTTGCGATGGCTGACAACAAGCAGGATATATCGGCGGTCTATACACCGGCTGCAAGCGATACTTCCTTTGTTGTAACCATTACTGGCCATGATCTGATAGGTCAAGTAGCCACACCGAAGAACTATTCGTTCCCGGTGGGTGTTGATTCCTATAACCTTGTCATATTCAATCCTCTGTTGGGTGGAACACTTGAGGTGGGAGAAGGAGATAGTACTAAGATGAAGGTCCCTGGAGGAGCAATTGAGGATACTGCCAACGTAGAAGGAGCGCTCAGTAAGGTGCAGACGGTGGGAACATCCGTCACTGTCGGCGGGGCTCCTATAAAGCTGCCTCTGGCTGCATATCCTGCTAACATAGTCCAGGCAGACAAGGCTCCTAAGCCGGCAAGAGGGGACAAGGTAAGCCCATATTACGAGGTGAGTCTCGGGACAAGCGAGATTGCAGAAGGCAAGAGCGTTCAGATAACTCTTGGCTATACGGCGGCTTCGGTCTCAGATACCTCGACAATAGATGTCTACTCGTTTGACGGTACGAAGTGGGTGGCAGAGACTAGCAACAGGGCAGTCAATGAAACTAATAGCACTATATCAGCAGATGTAAACCACACGTCACTGTTTGCTGTGTTTGAGACAGAGGGAACGGCTCCTACAGTATACACCGGAGATTTCAAGGCATATGTGTATCCGAGCCCGTTTGACCCTGAGACTGACACGACAGCGTACTTCAGGGTAAAGCTCCCGTCAGCGGACTATGGCACGGGAAACAAGGTCAAGATAAAGATCTACAACATAACAGGTGAGTTAATAAGAGAGCTTAATCAGGATATAGACGGAGGAACACAGGATACACTTGACTGGGACGGAAAGAATGCCGGTGGCAACACCGTGGCAAGCGGTGTGTATATATACCGCTTAACTGTAAATGATACCGAAAAGCAGATTGAGAAATTTGCGGTGATTAAATAAGGAAGGGATTCGGAGCTGGCGCGCGCTGGCGTGCCGGCTCCGCCCCAAGCATGATGCAAAAATTCCAAGAAAAGGAGATGGTAACCATGAAGACAAGATGGGGAATTATGGTGAAAGCAGTTTTGGTGGTAACGCTTGTTGTACTGAGCTACCAGCTCAGCGAAGCGGCTAACAGTAAAGTGGGCACCACGGGAGCGCAGTTCTTAAAGATAGGCGTGGGTGGCAGGCCCATAGGTATGGGAAGCGCTTACGCGGGGATAGCGGACGATGTGAACGCTATTTACTGGAATCCAGGAGGCATAGGCCAGATAAAGGGCACAGAATTTATGGCCATGCATAACATGTGGTTCCAGAGTATTAACCATGAGTATATAGGTTTTGCACATAACATCGAGAAGATAGGAACGCTTGGTATAGGGGTGACTTATCTTACGGTGACAGATATAGAGAAGCGTGCGGGTGATACCGATGCGGCTGATGGTACTTTTGGAGCGACGGACATGGCCGTAGCACTTGCATATGGCAGGGAAGTAAGCAAGAATATCTATGCCGGTATTAGTGCCAAGTACCTAAGCCAGACACTTGATGATCAGAGCGCCACTGGTTTTGCAGGTGATGTTGGGGTTCTTTGGAAGGCCACTGATAAAATGGGCCTGGGGCTTGCGGTACAGAACCTGGGAACAGAGATGAAATTCATAAACAGCGGGGATCCCCTGCCTATGAATATAAAAGCGGGAGTGGGATATAAGTTCATCAAGGGATTGACAGTAGGCCTTGATGTCAACTTGCCCAATGACAATGATGTAAGTGTGGCAACAGGAGTGGAATACGAGATACAGATGGGTGATAGTTTCGTACTTTCGCCAAGAGCAGGATACAAGACAGGAACGGATCTTGGATCTATCAGCGGGCTCGGAGCAGGATTCGGATTCAGGTTGAACCAGCTAGGGTTGGATTTTGCCTATGTACCGTGCGGTGACCTTGGAAATTCTTACAGGGTATCGCTCTCAGGTCAATTCTAACTCTTTTTTAAGATATACCCCATCTTGATAAAAAAGCCGCTTAAGTCTTAAAAACTTAGGCGGCTTTTATTTTATCTTGAGAGTCCCTGTTTTTTTACGGTGCGTACTCCATCGGCTCATTTCCCTCAGCGAATGCCTCGACAATTGCCTCAGGGGAATCCTCCCGCGCCAGCAGGCCTGTTAAGGGGTCTATCTTAATGAAAACTATATTATCAGGCACTGGAAAATCAAGAACAGGCTTGCCTTTAAGTGCTCCGCGCATGTAATCCGTCCATATGGGAGCTGCCACGGCTCCTCCGCTTTGCTTCTTGCCGAGTGTTGACCTGTCATCATAACCAACCCACACGCCTGTTACGAGTTCCGGAGTGTAGCCTATAAACCACGCATCGTTGAACTCATTGGTCGTGCCGGTTTTACCAGCTGCGGGGCGTCCTAGGAAACGGGCGCTATAGCCCGTACCGTTCTCTATTACGCCGTTTAACAGGTCAGTTATAAGGTACGCTGTCTGGGGAGAAAGAACTTCCTCTTCCTTTGGTCTTTGTACTTCGAGTATATTTCCTGCCGAATCCTCTATCTTTATGATAGAGTAGGGTGTTGCTCTGATACCTTTGTTGGCCAATGTAGAGAAAGCGCGTGTAAGCTCAAGAAGTGTTACTTCGCTTGAGCCGAGGGCAAGCGAAAGATTAGGGCCTAAATAGGAATCTATACCCATTTTGTGAGCGTAATCAACAGCCGTATAAGGGCCTATTTGCGAGATAAGCCTTACCGCGCAAACATTTCGAGATTGCTCAAGGGCTTTTCTTAGCGTTATATTTCCCAGGAATTCCTCGTCGTAATTCTGTGGCATCCATATCTTGTCGGAATGCTCGGGAGCGGTGCTCAAATCCAGTGTGAATACGTCAGTAGCCGGCTCAAGCAGTTCCCAGTCCCGGCCGGTGTAATAATAAACAAGGAATGAATCATTAAGGAGCGTTGCCGCTGTGTATCCCTTGTCTAGGGCGGCAGTGTACACGAATGGCTTGAATGCTGAGCCAGGCTGTCTTTTTGCCTGTGTCGCGCGGTTGAACTGGCTGGTACTAAAATCCCTTCCGCCTATGAGTGCTTTTATCTTTCCGGTTTTTACATCCAGACTTACAAGAGCGCCCTGTACTGGGACGGTGGATCCCTTAACTTCATCGAAACGAGCTAAATGTTCCTCCAGAACTTCCTCAGCCTTTCTCTGCATGGACATGTCCAGGGTTGTATATACTTTTAGTCCGCTTTTGTATGTTGTGTTTATGCCGTAAGTGTCTTCCAGGTACTGCCTTATGGATTCCATGAAATAAGGAGCCTGCCTGCTGGATGTGAATTTGAATCTCTGAGGCTTGTAGGATAATTCTATTGCGCTCTGCTCTTCTGTGCGGGATATGTATTTGTTCTTTCTCATCCGGGAAAGTACCCATTTGAAACGACTCTGGGCTGATTCCGGGTGGTTAAATGGCGAGTAATTCGCGGGAGAGCGTATTATACCTGCAAGAAGTGCGCACTCTGCAAGGGTAAGTTCCTCGGCCCTCTTGCTGAAATAAGTCTGGCTGGCCGAAGATATTCCATAGGCTCCGTGGCCGAAATATACCTGGTTCAAGTACATCTCAAGAATTTCTTCCTTGCTGTATTTATTCTCTATCTGAAGGGCAAGAAGAGCTTCCTTGATCTTCCTGTCGAATGTTTTTTCTCTGCTCAAAAACAGTACTCGTGATAGCTGCTGAGTGATGCTGCTTGCTCCCTGGACCACACGCCCGTGCAGGATGTTTGTGACAGATGCCCTTATAATGTCCCTCAAGGACATTCCCCAGTGCCTGAAGAAGCGCGTGTCCTCAGTGGCTATAATGGCGTTTTGCATATCCACCGGTATTTTTCCAAGAGGTACAAGTGTGCGCCTTTCGCTGAACATCTCGCCCGCAACTTCCCCGTTTACATCATATACCTTTGTGATAAGGCTGGGCTTTATCTGCTCGAGCTCAGCCGGATCAGGCAGCGCTATAGATTGGTTCTCTATAATAGATGATAAAGTAAAAAGCATTATCATCCACATGATGAAGGCAAAAGATGCCAGAATAATCAGTTTTTTCCTTGAAATCATAGTTACCTCAGTAAATTAAATTCACGTAGAATTTAGTATAGCACAAAACGACCAAGGCTTACAACCAAAAATATGTGTTTTTTATACACCTCGTAAGTCAATAAAGCACTTGCTTTTTACCTCTAATTGGCTATAATATGTAAATAACCTGTGCTTTTAACATGGTTAATATATATAGGATAAGAGCATGAAAAGAACAAATTATGATGTTATAGTCGTCGGGGGAGGGCATGCGGGCATCGAGGCAGCTCATACGTGTGCCGTTATGGGGGTAAAGACCCTTCTTCTTACAATAGACACGGATAAGATAGGCCAGCTCAGCTGTAATCCGGCCATAGGAGGCCTGGGCAAGAGCCAGCTGGTGAAAGAGGTGGATGCCCTTGGAGGCGTCATGGGACGGCTTGCCGACTCAAGCTGCATACAGTACAGGAGGCTAAACAGCAGCAAGGGTCCCGCTGTTCAGTCTTCCAGGATGCAGGTGGACATGAGCAGGTACCAGGAACAGGCCCGGGAGCTTATCTTAAATACCCCGAAGCTTGAAGTCGGGCAGGATATGGTTGAAGATATCCTTGTAAAGAACGGCAGGGTTTTCGGGATAAGGGCAAAGGTGACCGGGAAAATTTTAACAAAGGCTCTTATACTTGCTCCGGGAACATTTCTGCATGGTCTTATTCATATAGGCATGGATCATTTTGCGGGAGGCAGGATGGGGGATCCCAGCTCGGATTTACTGGGTGATAGCCTGAGGAATATTGGTTTTTCTATAGGCAGGTTCAAAACAGGGACAACACCAAGGCTTGACGGGAGCAGTATAAACTTTGACGTCTTAGAACCCCAATACGGTGATAAGGATTGCACACCGTTTTCCTCAAAGACAAGATCCTTCCAATTACCTCAGGTTCCCTGCTATATTGCAAATACTACGAAGCGCACTCATTCAATAATAAAGGCTAACCTTGACAGGTCACCGCTTTATTGCGGTATTATAACGGGCACCGGTGTACGCTACTGCCCGTCTGTCGAGGACAAGATAGTGAAATTCCCACAAAGGAAGAGTCATCACGTATTTCTTGAGCCTGAAGGTCTCAATACCGATCTTTTCTACCCCAACGGCATATCCACAAGTCTTCCCCAAGATGTTCAGGTAGATATGGTCCACTCTATAAAAGGACTCAGGAAGGCAAAAATAGTGAAATACGGATACGGCATAGAGCATGATTACGTAGAGCCTACTCAGCTAAAAGCCACGCTTGAAACAAAAAAAATATCCAATCTATTTTTTGCCGGCCAGATAAACGGTACGACAGGCTACGAGGAAGCCGCGGCACAGGGCCTTATGGCTGGGATAAATGCTGCGCTTAAGATAAAAAAGAAAGAACCTTTTGTCCTGACAAGGGCCCAGGCATACATAGGTGTTCTTATTGATGACCTGGTAACAAAGGGAACAAAAGAACCCTACAGGATGTTCACCTCCCGTGCCGAGTACAGGTTGGTGTTAAGAGAAGATAACGCGGACGAGAGGCTTTGCAGGCTGGGTTGTGAGCTGGGTCTTGTTTCAAAAGAGGATTATAAAAAGTTTAACCTAAGACAGAAGAAAATATCTCAAGAACTAAAAAGGCTCCCAATGGTGAAGATAAAAGCCACAAAAGCTCTTAACAAAAAGCTCAAACAACTCGGGACATCCGCTATCGATGAATCCATAAGTCTGGAAACACTGTTGAAGAGGCCCGAGGTTTCATATTCGTTTTTGGCAAAGCTTGACAAAAAGTCAGCTAAAGTGGATAAGAGTATAAGTTCTAAGGCAGAGATAAATATAAAATACGAGGGGTATATCAAACGCCAGGAAAAAGAGATAGAGCGGTTCAGGAGTATAGAGCGCATCAGGATACCGGAAGCCTTCGATTACAAGGGTATACCAGGTATTTCAAGCGAGATCCAGGAAAAGCTCAGTCTCTTTAAGCCCATGAACCTGGGCCAGGCAAGTCGTATATCAGGTGTGACGCCGGCTGCGATATCAATACTTATGATTTATGTAAGCAGAAAAACACTTAAGAAAAAGAGAAGTAAATAATGAAGAGTACAAGTAATAAACCATACTATACCTTTTCAACCTACCTGAGAGAGCGTTTCGGATGCAGGGTGCACAAGGTAAATATAGACGCTGGATTTTCCTGCCCAAACAGGGACGGCACCAAAGGTACAGGGGGATGTATTTACTGTGATAACAGGGGATTTAGTCATAATTCTCGAATCCCGGTGCGTCCTGTTGATATCCAGATACAGGAGGCTATTGAGTTTGCAAGAAAAAGGTTTAGGGCTGAGAAATTCATGGCATATTTCCAGGCCTACAGCAATACATACGCAAAGCCTGATGTTCTAAGGAAAACTTATGATTCAATAAGGCGCTTTGATGATATAGTGGCACTGGCAATAGGAACACGTCCTGACTGCGTGGATTCTGATATACTTGATGTGATAGGGGAATACACAAGCGATTACGAGCTGTGGATGGAGTACGGCCTGCAGAGTATACATGAGAGAACACTTGAGGTTATAAACAGGCATCACAGCTATGCTGATTTTGAAAAGGCGGTTCACCTCACAAGAGAAAGAGAAGGCATAAAGATATGTGCCCATGTCATCCTGGGGCTTCCTGGGGAGACAGTAGCTGACATGATAGAAACGGCAAGAGCTTTATCCTCTCTTAAGGTTGAAAGTGTCAAAATACACCCGCTTCACGTTGTCAGAGGGACACGCCTTGAGGAGCTGTATAATTTGGGAGAGTACAAACCTATGGAAGAGGATGAATATGTTGAGGCCGCTGTATCATTTCTGGAACATCTTTCGCAGAATATAATTATACAGAGGCTGAGCGCGGATTGTCCCAGGGAACTGCTTGCAGCGCCTTCCTGGATGCTTGATAAAAACAGGGTTTTGGGCCTTATAAATGAAACTATGATTATTAAGAGGCGCACTCAGGGTTCCAATAGCCATATTTAATTAACATTTTTGAAAAAATCCTTGTGAAAACACGATTTTTAGTATAGAATACATAACAATGATAAATTAAATATAAAATAGAAAGATCTTTTATAATGCATATGAATATTTTAGGGATCTCTGCTTTTTATCACGATAGTGCTGCTTGCCTTATACAAGACGGCAGAATAGTCGCAGCTGTGCAGGAAGAACGTTTTACCCGCAAGAAGCATGACTTTTCTTTTCCCATTAATTCCATCAATTATTGTTTATCTGAAGCGGGAATATCCGGGAATGACCTGGATTTTGTTGCTTTTTATGATAAACCTTTCTTGAAGTTTGAACGAATACTTAACACTTACCTGGCTTTTGCCCCTCTTGGGATCCGTTCTTTTGTAAAAGCAATACCTTTATGGATAAAGGAAAAACTCTGGATAAAAGAAATAATTAAAAAAGAGTTAGAATACGAAGGTAAGATTGTTTTTACAGAGCATCACGAATCTCACGCTGCATCTGCTTTTTTTCCCTCACCTTTTCAGGAAGCCGCTTTTCTCACCATGGACGGTGTAGGAGAGTGGGCTACGTCTAGTTTCGGCATTGCCAAGGGCAATAAAATAAATATCATCTCAGAGCTTCATTTCCCTCATTCTTTAGGCTTACTATATTCTGCGTTCACTCATTATACCGGGTTTAAGGTTAATTCCGGGGAGTATAAATTGATGGGATTAGCCCCTTACGGTGAGCCAAAATTCAAGGATTTGATAATGTCAGAATTGATAGACCTTAAAGAAGACGGGTCTTTCAGGTTAAATATGAACTATTTTAATTATTGTGTTGGTCTTACAATGACGAACAGGAAATTTGAGAAATTATTCGGTATGCCTTCACGTAAACCTGAGTCAAAACTAACTCAGCGGGAAATGGACATAGCGCGGTCCATCCAGGAAGTTACCGAGGAAGTAATGTTACGCATGGCAAAGCACGTACATAAAGAGACCAAGCAGAAAAACCTGTGTTTAGCCGGCGGGGTTGCACTGAATTGTGTTGGTAATGGCAGGATTTTAAGAGAAAGCCCTTTTGACAATATATGGATACAGCCATCGGCCGGTGATGCAGGAGGGGCATTGGGAGCAGCTTTATTTTTATGGTATCAATATTTGGAAAAAGAAAGAAATGTCGATGGTAAGAAAGATTGTATGCAGGGAGCTTATCTGGGACCAAAATTTGACAATGATTATATAGGTGATTATTTAAGAAGCAATGATATAGCTCATGTTAGGTTAGATTATGATGAAATCCCCGTCAAAGTTGCTGACTTGATA
This sequence comes from bacterium, assembly GCA_043821115.1. Lineage (GTDB taxonomy): Bacteria > CAYTYR01 > UBA6262 > DAOVJB01 > DAOVJB01 > JBDRDD01. Next base: position 57,585 of record JBDRDD010000020.1, read on the forward strand.
GCTGCTCAAAAAGTAATCGGCTGGTTCCAGGGACGTGTGGAATTTGGACCCAGGGCGCTGGGAAGCCGTTCTATTATCGGGGATGCTCGTTCTTTACAAATGCAGGAGACAATAAATCTTAAGATAAAATTCCGTGAAAGTTTCAGACCGTTTGCCCCGTCAGTATTAAAGGATAAAGCAGCGGATTATTTTGAAATGGATTGTGAAAGTCCGTATATGCTCTTAGTAGCTCCTGTAAAGGAAAAAATACGGCGCAAATTATCCCAAGAGCAGAAAGAATTATTTGGGATGGATAAGCTCAATATTGTTCGTTCCAACATCCCTGCGGTAACTCATGTGGATTACTCTGCACGAGTGCAGACAGTTGATAGGGAGTACAACCCCCTATATTATGATATGATAGCTGCATTTGATAAAAAGTATAAGTGTCCGGTGATTATTAATACCTCTTTCAACGTAAGGGGAGAACCTATCGTGTGTACCCCTGAAGATGCATATGAGTGTTTTATGAATACTAATATGGATTACCTGGTTATGGGAAATTTCTTAGTGGAGAAAAAAGAACAGAAACCTTTAGGTAAAGATATAGGATGGCTTAAGGAATTTGAATTAGATTAAAGGAAAGTATATTATGACTGGCCAGATTCGTAATAGGAAGAATGAAAAAAGAGAACTCAGGAAATTTGCCATAACGATTAGTGTAGTTTTATCTCTGTGGGGCGCTGTATTCTTCTGGCGCGATAAAGGTTACTATGGTTACTTCTTCGCTTTTTCGTCGCTATTTCTGTTCTCGGGATTGGTTTTGCCTGTTTTATCCAGGCCTGTTTACAAAATATGGATGATTATTGCCGAGGCTATAAACTGGCTTATAACCAGGCTCATCCTAGCTTTTCTGCTATATTTTATATTTACACCGCTCGGCTTTATAGCCAAAATTTTCGGCAAGAATTTCTTGGATTTAGGATTTAAGACGGGATCCAGTACTTATTGGATTGTAAAAGATAAAACAGAGTCAGAGAAGAAATGTTATGAAAAACAATTCTGAAGGCTTGGAAAAAACAGGTATTTCAAAAAAGAAGCGAGTGATTTTCGCAATAGTCGCCGCTTTTTTAACGTTAATTCTAATCTCAGGCATAGGTGAGCTTGTTCTAAGAGTTCTCCCTGTCAGGGGAACACGGGTCGAATGTTTTGAGTTTGACCCATTAGTCGGCACTCATTTTTACCCGCATTCAACCGTAATTTATTGTAATGATAAAGGTAATTCTATCCGGAGAAAAGTCAATTCTTTTGGATATCTAGATACGGAGCATAACAAAGAAAAGAAGATAGGGGTCTATAGGATAGGTTTTTTCGGTGATTCATTTACAGATGCCAGGCAAGTGGTATTAGAAGAAACGTTCTTTAAGATAATAGAAAGAAAGCTCAAGGATTATAATGTTGAATCTCTATCCTTTGGTGTTTCAGGGTTTGGTACTATTCAATCGTATTTGAATAGTAAAAGGTATGCAGATTATTTTGATCTTGATTTAGTCGTCTATGTGTTTTGCGAAAACGACCTTGGTGATAATATAAAAGAGATAAAAAAAAGTCCCAACTTTCCTTCCGCCGTTCTTAAGGAAAATGGTTTTGGGATTGACTACTCTTTCAGGGGCAGGAATAATTTTAAGAAAAAAACAGCATATAGGGCATACAACCACTTAAAGAGATATTCCTTATTAATGTCAACGGTAGTTAATAGAATGAGATTGCTAATGGCACATGGTGTGAAAGTAAAAGTCACCGAAGAAGATGTGATGATGGGGGGGGAATCAGAGGCTGATAGAATACCGGATGGAAATGATTTTCCTTCAAGTTGGCCTGATAAGTGGAGAGAATATGCCCAAAGCCTGATCTCGGCGATCATTCTACGGTGGCAAAGTGATGTGGATGCCAGATCAGGAGAATTTGCTATCTTGTATATACCAAGGCAAGGCGAGATGGAAAAGGAAACAGAAAAGCAGAATTCATGGAAACCCTTGCTAGAATCTTTATCCACCAGGAACAAAATTGCGTTTATTGACCCGACATCTGATTTGCTCAAGACGGAGATGTCTGGTAAAAAAGTTTTTCATGACCATTTCAGTAATGACGGGCATATAGCGTTCGCAGAGACATTTGTGGATTGGTTTGTCGGAGCACATAAAAAAACATGAGGAGTAAACAATGTCAAAACTTTCAGTAATCAAAGAATTTCTGGAGTTCTTAAAAGTCCGGAAGAAATGGTGGTTGATACCTGTTGTTGTTTTCCTGATCTTATTGGGCGCATTAATTTTTCTTACGCAAGGCTCTGCCATAGCTCCTTTTATATATACGTTGTTCTAGGAGGTGCTTTTTAGGGTATATCGGTAGAAGCTTCTTCATCGTGACACAAGATAGTGGCATTGGGAGTCTAATTTTCTTGATTTTTGGCTTTTTATGTGGTACGGTATTTACGTTTTCATGGAGGCAGGATTTGGATACACTAAAGGCACTTGAGATCATAAAACGGGGTACAGTAGACGTCATTTCCGAGAAAGAGCTTGTAGATAAGCTTAAGAAGAACACCCCTCTCACCATAAAATTCGGGGCCGATCCAACGGCGCCCGACATTCATTTAGGCCACACCGTTGTTATACAGAAGCTACGGCAACTCCAGGACCTGGGGCACAACATAGTCTTTATAATAGGCGATTTTACTGCTCTTATAGGAGACCCTTCCGGAAGGACCGAACTAAGAAAACCCCTTGATAAAGAACAGATAAAGGAGAACGCCAAGACCTACCAGGAGCAGATATTCAAAATCCTTGATAAGAAAAAGACAAAGCTCGTGTTTAACAGCCAATGGCTTTCTAAGCTTTCCCCAGAGGATTTTATGAAACTGTGCTCGCACTACACCGTGGCGCAGATGCTCGAGAGGGATGATTTCAACAAGCGCTACAGCTCAGGTAATCCCATATCTGTACTGGAATTCATCTACCCGCTTATACAGGGTTATGACTCAGTGGAGGTAAAGGCTGACGTGGAGCTGGGGGGGACGGACCAGACATTCAACCTGCTTGTAGGAAGAGAACTGCAGCGTGACTACTCCCAAGCACAGCAGGTGGTAATAACGATGCCTCTTCTTGAGGGCACCGACGGCGTGCGCAAGATGAGCAAGAGCTACGACAATTACATAGGCGTAGATGACGAACCTTCCGATATGTTCGGCAAGATAATGTCTATTTCCGATGAGCTGATGATCCGTTACTACGAGCTGCTCACGGATGAGGATATGGACCGAGTAAAGAGCGAGCACCCGGCTCAGGCGAAAAGAAACCTTGCGTCTATAATAATTGAGAGGTATCACGGGAAGGAACAAGCCCGCCAGGCACGGGAGTCTTTTGATAAGGTTTTTAAGGACAAGGAAATTCCTGATGACATTGGGACTTTTAAGGCCTCAGGCAGCGAAATGTCCATACTCGAGCTTCTTGTCAAATCCAGCATGGTATCAAGCAAACGCGAGGCGAAAAGGGTTCTCCAGCAGGGCGGAGTGAAAATAAAAGGCGAAAAAATAACGGATGAAAATCTCCTTATAAATACCAGGGAAGAGTTTGTGCTCCAGGTAGGCAAGAGAAAATTCATCAAAGTCATTCCCTGATAACGCTATAGCGGATATAAAGATGGCCAAGGCAAGGTTCTATATTATTGACGGAAATGCATATATCCACCGCGCATTCCACGCACTTCCACCACTGACCAATTCAAAAGGGCAATTAATAAACGCCGTATACGGTTTTACGAGGATGCTACTTAAGATAATAAAAAGAGAGCAGCCCGATTACCTGGCCGTCTGTTTTGATTCACCTCATCCCACCTTCCGACATGAAGCCTTCAGCGATTACAAGGCAAATCGCAAAAAAACACCTGATGAACTTAAAACACAGATCCCTCTTGCCCATGAAGTGGTCGAAGCTCTGAATATCTCGAGCTTTGCCATCAAGGGCTATGAAGCCGATGATATTATAGCCACCCTTGCCAGAAAAGGTAAAGAGGAGAACATGGACACGTTTATCGTCACCGGTGACAAGGACGCGCTTCAGCTGGTGGATGATACGGTGTTTGTCTTAAATGAAGCTAAAAACATTATATATGATGAAGAGAAGGTTAAAGAGCGTTTCGGGGTGGAGCCCGCGAAAGTTATAGAAGTAATGGGTCTTGCCGGGGATTCCTCTGACAACGTTCCGGGTGTTCCGGGCGTGGGGGAGAAGACGGCAATCAAGCTTATAACGAAATTTGGCAGTATTGAGCATCTTCTTGAAAACATATCCGAGGTGGAAGGGAAACTAAAAGACAAGTTAAGTGAATTCTCTGAGCAGGCTAAAATGAGCAGGCAGCTTGTCACTCTGGATCACAATGTACCTGTTGAGGCAAAGGCTTCGGACTGCGGGATAAGAGAAGCACACAAGGATAAAATGATCGAGCTCTTCGGCAGGCTTGAGTTCAAAACCCTTCTTTCGCAGATATCTTCCGGGCAGCAGGAGGATGCGGATTACAGGACTGTATTATCCGCGGGTGATTTTGAGGCTCTTGTGAAGAAGCTGAAAAAAGCCAAGGCGTTCTCAGTGGATCTTGAGACAACAAGTACCTTTGCGATGGTGGCGAAGATAGTCGGTATTTCAATCGCACTTAAAGAGGGGCAGGCCTATTATATTCCTGTCGGGCACAGTTATCTTGGGGTTAGTAAGCAGCTCGGGCTTGAACACGTTCTTGATAGTCTAAAGGGCGTTCTGGAAGATAAGGATATAAAGAAATACGGGCAGAACATAAAATATGATTATATAGTTCTCAAACAGCACGGCAGGAGGCTTGAAGGCATATACTTTGATACAATGATCGCTTCTTACGTGCTCAATCCCTCAAAGTTCAACCACAACCTGTCCGAGATTGCCCTGGAGTATCTTGGCTATAAAATGACACCCATAGAAGAGCTTATCGGCAAGGGAGCAAAACAGGTTACAATGGATAGCGTAGATATAGATAAAGTGGCTCTTTACGCATGCGCGGATGCCGATATAGTGTTGCGCCTTGAGAAGATACTCTCGAAGAATGTACAAGACAAGGGTCTTGAGAGCCTGTTCTTCGATGTGGAAATGCCCCTTGTCAAGATACTTGCCGAGATGGAGATAGCAGGCATAAAGGTAGACGTAAAATACCTCAAAGATCTGGGCGGGGATTTCTCAAAAAAACTGAAGACCCTTGAAGGGGAAATATACAAAAAGGCGGGTCAGGAGTTCAACATTAACTCACCCAAGCAGCTTGGCTTTATTCTTTTTGAGAAGCTGGGGCTGCCTGCTCTAGCCAAGACTAAAACGGGTTATTCAACACAGGAGTCTGTACTGAGACAACTCTCCCACATGAATGAATTGCCGTCTCTTGTTCTTGAATACAGGGAGCTTGCGAAGCTGCAATCTACTTATGTATATGCTCTTCAGGAGCTAGCAGATCCCGCAACGCACAGGGTCCACACATCTTTCAACCAGACAGTCACCGCCACGGGTCGTCTTTCATCGAGCGAACCCAATATGCAGAATATACCCATACGCACAGAAGTTGGCAGAAACATACGCAGGGCTTTTATCCCGGATGACGGCTGCACGTTTTTAGCATGTGATTATTCGCAGATAGACCTGAGGGTCCTCGCACACGTTTCCGCAGATAAGAACCTCTGTGATTCTTTTTCAAAGGGAGAGGACATACACGCAAGGACCGCCTCGCAGATATTCGGCGTATCAAATAACAAGGTAACTGAAGAAATGAGAGCGATAGCCAAGACTGTTAACTTCGGGCTTTCATACGGCATGGGGGCATACGGATTGTCGAGGGACCTTGGAATAGACGTGAAGCAGGCACAGGAATACATAGACAGCTATTTCGTGCAATACGAAGGTGTAAAGGCATATATTGAAGACACTATAAAAGATGCCCGCAAGAAGGGCTACGTGGAAACGCTTCTAAAGAGAAGGCGCTACCTGCCGGAGATATCGAGCAAGAACACCAACATGCGCAATTTCGCCGAGCGCATGGCCATCAACACGCCCGTACAGGGGACTTCAGCGGATATTATAAAAGTTGCAATGATCAGGATATATGAGAATCTGCAAAAGATGAAGTTTGAGGCGAAGATGCTCCTTCAGATACATGATGAGCTTATTTTCGAGCTTCCAATAAAAGAGATGAAAAATCTGAAAAAAATGGTACAATATGAAATGGAAAACGCTGTTAAGCTTGACGTTCCAGTGGTAGTGGACGTCAAAATAGGAAACAACTGGAGGGATCTTGAGAAGAATTGACAGGAGGCGTTGCCGTGAGTAATATCAAAGGGCACCTTTTCATAGAGGTCTTGAATTATTTGACCCAGCATTACGGCGGAGATGGTGTGCAAAAGGTTTTGGACTCGCTCGATGACGAGGATAAGACCGTTCTTTCAAAAAAGATAATCACATTGTCATGGCTTTCCGCCAAAACATTCAATAACCTTCTCGAACAAGCTGTCATGGTTCTTGCAGGGGGCGATTATTATCTCGCCCATGAACTTGGACGCTACCAGGCGGAAAAAGGCATCTCGGCATTCTATCAGGTTTTTATTAAAATGGGGAACCCCTCTTTTGTTATAAAAAGGGCTTCCCAGCTTTGGAAGACGCTCCATGATGAGGGGGAGCTTGAAGTGCAGATGACAGGAGAAAAATCCGCGACTGTTAAGATCCTAGGGTACAAGGACGCGAGCAAGGCCCAGTGCAGGAGTTTCATGGGCTATTGCGAGAAAGTACTCGAGATGTCAGGGGCCAAGAAGGCGGAGATATTTGAAACCAAGTGTGCTACAAAAGGTGCTATGTGCTGTGAGTTCGTAGGCAACTGGGAATAAAGGGGGCAACAATGAAGGAAAGAAGACAGTATATCAGGATAAAAGCAAGGCTATACATACGCTATAAGTCCCTTGAAGATGAAAAAATAGAGGGTCACTGCTGGAGCAGGGATATAAGTGTTGCCGGAATAGGTGTGCTCATAAAGGAAAAACTCAATCCAGGCATGCTCATGGAGCTTACCATAGATATTCAGGATAAGCAGAGGCCTTTGATTGTGCGCACCAAGGTATACTGGCAGGTTGAGAATCCGCAGGATGAAGAAGCCAGTGAGAAACTCTACAGGACCGGCATGGTTTTTGTTGATATAGGTGATGAGAAAACAAACAGGATAGAAAATCTTATCGGTGAATTCCTGAAAGCGTCAAAATAAAAGGGGTTTTCTGCTATTTCCATGTGGTTTTTGTGAGTTTTTCGAGGACTTTATCTTCGGTAGGATATATTTTAGATACTATTTCATCGGGTTCAAACCATAGTTTTATTTCACGCTCTGCTTCCTTGTTGTCGCTTGAAGCGTGGATGACGTTTTCATAAACTCCTTTTGTTGTTATCCTCCCGTATGAACCCCTTATGCTGGTGGGATCGGCTTCTTCCGGGTTTGTAGCTCCTGATATCTGTCTTACCTTCTGGATCGCATCCTCACCCTGGTAAACCAGAGCAAGCACCCTTTCATAGTTCTCCCCGTGGATTTTGCCCTGCAGGTATTTTATAAGTTCACCGAAGAAGGGTTTATCCTTCAAATGCAGGTAATGCTTTTCTGCCAGTTCCTGTGAGACCTTTATAACCTTGGCCCCGGCTATCTCGAGTTTTGATTCGGAGAGCTTGGTCAGGATATTGCCTGTTAAGGATTTTTTAAGTCCGTCGGGTTTTATAAGTACCAGGGTTTGCTCACGCATTGCAGATTATCTCCTTGAAGCTCTAAAACTTTTAATATTATATATATACCTAATATATAGATTTGTCAAGATTTTTTCTGTTGACTTGACGAGGATAATTATGATATCCTTATGGGTAAAAGAGGTGAATATATAGTGCCTTTAGAAAGCATTAAAAAAATAAAAGAGCAGGAATTAAAGGGCGAAACCATGATAACTGGGGCCAGGGAAAAGGCCTCAGAAATTGTTATTGGTGCCCACAAGAAGGCCCAAGAGATTGTTGCCCGTACAAAGAAAGAAGCCGCGCTTGAAATAGAGAAACTTGCCCAGAAGAGCTCTGCAGATGCCCAGACCCAGGAGAAGTCCATAAAGGACAAGGCCTCAAAGTCTATAGATGTTTTGAAGGGGGATCTGGAGTCTCGCATAGAAAAAGCAAGAAGTTCGTTGCTGTCAAAAATATTAAAAGGGAAGATATTATCGTAAATGGCTATTGCGAGCTTGAAGAAAATACATGTAATAGGGCACAGGCAATTTGAGGAAGCCGTGGTGAAAAAGCTCTATGAGCTTGAGGTTATGCATATATCGGATATCCGCGGTGAGCTCGCCGAAGAGGAACTTGGCCTTGTCTTTTCAGAGACTCCTGCTGTAGAGCTGCCGGGTGAACAGCTCGGCAAGCTCCAATATGTCATCAAGTTTTTGGACAAATATGTTCCTCGTGATGGATTCCTGTACGCCTTGACAAGGGGAAGGGTTGTTGTCTCAAGGGATGAGTTCTCGGATATTCTGGATACATTTGATGTAGACAAAGTATACAGCGAAGTAAGGGCTCTTGAGGAGCATGTACATAGACTCCGCAAAAGGGAAGAAAAGCTTAAGGGATGGCTGCGGGAGATCGAGCCGTGGACAGGCATGGACGTGTGGCTTAGCGATATCTATGCAACAAAGCACGTTAGTGTTATCGCCGGTTCACTAAGACATGCAAGACTGGAAGCGTTTGAAAAAGAGGTGCTGGAAGTTTCTCCGGGTATTCACGTAGATAAGGCAAGCAGTGACGGAAGGACTATATTCCTTCTTATCTTCACGCTCAAGAGTGTCGCCGAGGAAATCATGCCCACTCTCAAAAAATATGAATTCACGCCTGTCAATATTCCAAGGCTCCATGACAACCAAAAAAGCATTAAGATAAGGATAAAGCAGAAGCTTGAGCAGATAAAGCGCAAACAGGAAGAGCTGGAGAAAACATCGAAAGCGCTCACTCCTTATTATGTGAAAACTCTTGCGCTTTACGACCATTATGAGGCTCTAAAGAGTAAGAGGGAGGCCGTTAACAACCTGCTACGCACACAGGACGCATTCTTCGTCTCTGGCTGGGTCTTGTCTTCGCAGACGGGCCTGGTCCAGGATGCTCTTTCCAGAGTTTTCAAGGCTACTGACATAATAATCAATGATCCGGCTGAGGGTGAGAAAGTTCCGATAATACTTAAAAATACCAAAGCCGTGAGGCCTTTTGAGGTTGTAACTGATCTATACGGTCATCCCAGATATTATGAACTCGATCCAACCCCTTACCTGGCTCCTTTTTTCTTCATATTCTGGGGTATGTGTATAACCGATGCCGGTTATGGGCTGGTAATGATGCTTCTTAGCTACCTTATGATGAAAAAATTCAAATTGGAAGGCATGGGTAAAAAACTGCTCAAGATGATTTTTCTAGGCGGGTTGTCCTCCGTATTGTGGGGTGCGGTAGTAGGGGGCTGGTTCGGGATTAACCTTGACACACTTCCCGGTGCACTTAGCGGGCTCAAGATGATAAGGGTTTTCGATCCTCTACAGAGTCCGCTCTTGTTCTTTGTCATGGCACTGGTTCTTGGTTTTATACAGATACTCTCAGGCATAGCCATTAAGATGTATGAGAACCTGCGCTCAGGTCATATAAAGGATGCCTTTCTGGATGAATTCAGCTGGCTTGTCCTTCTTCTCGGGGTCCTTGTCATAAGTCTTGGTGCCGCGGGTCTGGTGAGCAAGGTGATATCAAATGTCTTTACAATTCTCGGCTCCGTAAGCGTCATTGTTATAATACTGTTCAAAGGTCGCTCTTCAAAGAACTTCTTTGTCAGGATATTTACTGGTATATTCAGCCTTCTCGGGCTTTTCGGTTTCAGTGGCGCTCTGAGCTATGTGAGTGATATAATATCGTATGCGCGTCTTTTCGCGCTGGGCCTGGCCACTGGGGCCCTGGCGCTGGCGGTAAACGCTCTTGCAGAGGTAAGCTTCAGTGTCAATTTCTGGTTTGGTCTTATCGTTGCCCCGCTTGTTATTGTAATCGGGCATATGTTAAACATGATAGTAAACGCTTTCGGAGGGTTTATCCATTCCTGCAGGCTTCAGTATGTAGAGTTCTTTACAAAGTTCTTTGAAGGTGGGGGTAAGGCATTCAGACCCTTCAGGGAACAGAGAAAATACACGGTCATTAAGTAAGGGAGGAGGATGTTATGTGGATTGCAATTCTTGGTATTGCCAGTGCGGTTGTATTTGCCGGTATAGGTTCGAGTATAGGTATTGGATATGCGGGGCAGGCTGCAAACGGGGTGTTGAGCGAGGATCCTGACAAATTCGGCAGGATGCTCGTCCTTGTGGCGTTGCCTGGTACACAGGGGCTCTATGGTTTCGTTGCCGCGTTTCTGTTCATAATTAAGCTTGGAATACTGGGAGGGAATATACCTGTTCTAAGCGTACAACAGGGCCTGCAGATATTAGGTGCCTGTATGCCTGTTGCTATTGCAGGGCTTTTTTCGGGTATACATCAGGGCAAGGTATGTGCTGCAGGTATAGGTGTTTCGGCTAAACAGCCTGAAGCGACCATGAAATCAGTTGTGTACGCGGTTATGGTAGAGTTCTATGCATTATTAGGTTTAGTTATTACTGTTTTTCTTTGGCGTGCTATAAAAATATAATTTTTTAACGGGGTAGAGATGGCATTACAGGATATTCTGGAAAAAATACATGAAAATGCGGCGCAAAAAGCCGCCGAGATAATAAAGGGAGCACAGGGCAAGGAAACGGAAATCGTGACCGAAGCACAGCAGAGGGCCAAAGTGCTCAGGAAGAACCTGCTTAGTGAGGCTTCGATGAAGCAGGAGAAACTAAAAGATAGCAGGGTAGCCCTGGCACAGCTTGAAGGACGCAAAAGTATACTTTCCTGCAGGCAGGATGCTCTCTCAAGTGTGTATAAGATGTTGCTTCTGGATCTTAAAGGTCTTGAGGATAAAGAATACCTGGATTTAATAGAAAGTATTATGGTCGAGAGCGCTTGCGGTGATGAGGAAGTTATCATATCTTCTGAGGATAAGAAGAGGATAACAAAGAAATTCATTGAACGCGTCAATAAGAAGCTCCAAGAGAAGAATGAAAAGGGGGCATTGAAGCTTTCGGATGACACGCGCTCTATCGGGGGCGGTTTTGTGTTGAGAAAAGAAAGACTCGAGCAGAATTATTCCTTCTCAAACCTAATAAAAAATATAAGGGAGACAACCGAGCAGGAAGTCGTCGAGATACTATTCGGTAAGAAATGATACCCTATCGGCATAACCTATATGAAACCTAAGGATTTCCTCTTAGCAGCTTTTTCCGGAATACTGCTTGTTCTCATTTTCCCCTCGGCAAATGTTTCTATTCTGAGTTGGGTGGCACTTGTTCCTCTTCTTGTATGCCTGCGGGGCAAAAGCCCGGGTAATTCGCTTCTTCTTGGTTTTGTAGCCGGATTTACAGGCTTTGCCGGGATACTTTACTGGATTGTCAAGACGCTTGTCGCTTACGGGGGGATATCGGTTCTTGTAAGCGTACTTCTTTTTATAATCCTGGTTTCTTACATAGCTCTCTACGTCGCGATTTTCGCTTGGGGGGTCAGTCTTTTCTCATGCAGGTTTTCTTCGGTTCTTCTCAGGGTTTTCCTGTCTTCCTGCCTTTGGGTCTCTCTTGAGATTATGCGTACATACGCTTTAACCGGTTTTCCGTGGGCACTTCTAGGGTATTCACAGTGGCGTTCTCTTGCCGTGATACAGGTGGCGCAATTCACGGGTGTATATGGGATTTCTTTTCTTATAGTTCTAATAAATGCCGCGCTTGCTGAGATTATTGCGACAAACTGTGATTCGGAAAGTTCAAGGGTCGGGTTTAAGGTTGCTGCAGGGGCTTTGGTCGTTCTTCTTGGGGTTGTGATTTACGGGAGCTACTCCCTAAAAGACGGCGGCTTTGATAATGATGCGAATTCTGTCAATATTTCCGTGATACAGGCGAACATATCCCAGGATAAAAAATGGGATAAAACCAAACAGTTTAGCGTCATAGAGACGTATTCTAGACTTACAAAACAGGCAGCACTTCATGGGGCTGAGGTAACGGTATGGCCGGAGACAGCCGTCCCAGGCTACATGCGTTACCAGGGAGGGCTTCTTCGCCGTGTGAAGGACATAGCCCGCTCTAACAGGATATGGCTTATACTGGGAAGCCCTGATTTTGTGGATGAGAAGTATTACAATGCGGCTTTTATCATATCTCCAGAGGGTGAGATAAGAGGGAGCTATTACAAGATGCACCTCGTGCCTTTCGGCGAGACGGTTCCTTTGAGGAAACCGCTTTCCAGGTATTTTGAGGTGCTTGAAGAGATGGGTGATTTCACGCCGGGCGATGAATTCTCTCTTCTTGTGTCCGACAAAGGTGTTTTCGCGGCCGTTATATGTTTTGAGTCGATATTTCCTGACCTGTTCCGCCGTTTTGTAAAAGAAGGCGCACAGGTTATGGTCAATGTGACAGAAGACGGGTGGTACGGCAGAACCTCAGCGCCGTGGCAGCATTTTTCTGTAAATGTCTTTCGCGCTGTAGAGAACAGGGTGAGCGTTGTGCGCTCGGCTAACACGGGCATATCCGGATTTATAGATCCCTGGGGAAGGGTGAAGAAATCTACGGATATCTTTACGGAGGACTTTCTCGTTGGAAAGGTTCCCATTAGAACTCCCGGGACGTTCTACTCCAAGCGCGGGGATCTCTTCAGCTATCTTTGCATTCTTATAACGCTCGCTGCTATTATTGCAGCTATCATAAAAACTGAAGGAGTAGCCTCTTCCTGATATGTTTTACATATATAAAGCGGCAAAGATAATATATAATTTTTTATCAGAGAAGGCATGTCACAGGATTGCGCGTCTTGTGGGAGGCGTTGCATATTTTGTGTCGGTCAATAAAAGGAAAAATCTCGAGAAAGAGCTAAGTAGTATAGGAACGTTGAATACGCATCCAGAGACGCTAAGGCGTCTCACGAGAAGGATCTATCGTAATTTCAATATCTGCCTCGCGGATTTTTTAAGGGCCGACAGGCTGGATACTGAGAATATAAGCTCTGTTATTAAATTCGATGGGATATATAATCTTGATGATGCCCTTGCCAAGGGAAGCGGAGTGATCATTGTCTCCGCTCATATCGGTAACTGGGAAATGGGCGGCATAGGTCTTGCCAGGCTTGGGTATCCGGTACATTCTGTTTACCTGCCGCACAAGGACGAGAGGCTGGACCGCCTGTTCAAGGCCCAGAGGGTTTTCCACGGTGAAGGGTTGCTTGCTCTTGGTAGTGATACCAGGCGCATGATATCCGTTCTGTCCGGGAACCAGATACTGGTTGTATTATCGGATATCGACACAGGAGCTTCAGATGCCGGAGTGGAAGTGGCTTTTCTCGGGAAGAAGGTTCTTTTCCCGCGGGGCGCTGCGGCCCTGGCTGTCAAGATGAAGGCCCCTATAGTACCCGGATTTTGTATAATGAAAGAGCCGGGGATTTACAATGTTATACTGGAAGAGCCAATATTCTCTCCAGACACACAGGATAAGGAAAACGATATAAAATACTGCGTAGAGCAGTTTGCAGATAAAATGGAAGAATATGTAAAGCGCTACCCGGAGCAGTGGTTCTCTTTCGGGAACATGCATCTGTAAATACCCGCAATAACATGAAGACCGTTTGGGAGGTTAATATATGGACCTTAAAAAAGAAGTTCTCCAAAAAGCAAAAAATACCAGGATGGCCTCACGTCTATTAGCAAATGTGACTACGGACCTGAAGAACAAGGTTCTTATAGAAATGGCCAAAGCTATCGATGATAACAGGGATGAGATAGTTTCGGCAAACAAGGTTGACGTAGACGCCGCGAAGAAGGTAAAGCTCTCAGAAGCTCTTATAGACAGGTTGCTGTTGACGGATAAAAGGATAAGCGCGATGTCGGAGGGCCTTAGGCATGTTGCGGGACTAAGTGATCCTGTTGGTGATATAATAGAGGAGATAAGCAGGCCTAATGGGCTTCTCATAAGAAAAGTAAGGGTCCCCCTTGGTGTGATAGGTATTATATATGAGTCACGTCCAAACGTTACCTGTGATGCCGCGGGGTTATGCCTTAAATCAGGCAACGCTGTACTTCTTCGGGGTGGCTCCGAATCAATTAATTCAAACAGGGTAATAGCAAAAGTGTTAAGCGAAACAGCACTTAAGGAAGGGTTGCCGGAGGGTTGTATAGAGTTCATAGATACGACCGACCGAAAGGCTGTCATGGAAATGATAAAACTCCACGATTATATTGATGTTATCATACCACGTGGCGGGGAGAAGATGATAAAGCACATAGTAGAGAATTCAAGGGTTCCCGTTATAAGCCACGGCAAAGGGGTCTGCCATACTTATATAGATGATAAGGCGGATTTGAGAATGGCCCAGGAGATCGCTTTTAATGCCAAGGTTCAAAGACCCGGTGTCTGCAACGCCATGGAGACATTGCTTGTGCACAAGGACATAGCGCTACATTTTTTGCCTTTCATGATAAAGAAGTACCAGGACGCAAATGTAGAGATAAGAGGGTGCGAGAAGACAATGGCTATAGTACCCGGCGTAAAGGCCGCAACTGATAAGGACTGGTCGACTGAATATCTTGACCTGATTCTGTCCGTTAAGGTGGTTGAATCGCTTAGTGAGGCTATCGAACACATAGCTTCTTACGGTTCAATGCACTCTGAAGCCATAGTCACCCAGGATAAGAAAAAAGCGGATAAATTCATGAAGGTTGTGGATGCATCGAGTGTCTACTGGAATGCCTCCACGCGCTTTACAGACGGAGGGGAATTTGGGATGGGTGCCGAGATAGGAATATCCACACAGAAACTGCATGCAAGAGGTCCCATGGGGCTTAAAGAGCTCACATCATTCAAGTTCACCATATATGGCAGCGGGCAGGTGCGTTCGTAATAAAGGAGTTGATGTATGCGTATAGGAATAATAGGCGGGACGTTCGATCCTCCTCACAACGGCCATATACACATGGCACAAGAGATGAAGAGGTTGTACGGACTCAATAAGGTTATATTTGTCCCGGCCGGGATACCACCCCATAAATCAGGGCCTCTTACATCCGTTGCACACAGGAATGCAATGCTCAAAGTTGCTTTGTCTTCTGAGCGAGGCTTTGCCGCCTCAGATGCAGAGCTTAGAAGGGCAGGGAAAAGCTTCACGATAGATACTCTCATGTTCTACAGGAAAAAATTCGGACCAAAAGCAGAGATATTCTTTATTGTAGGCGCCGATTCTATTCTTGAGATAAAAACCTGGAAAAGATATAAGGAACTCCTGGACAAATTTAATTTTGTAGTGGTGGCAAGACCGGGATATGAGATTGAAGGGCTCAATAAGGATATAAAAGAGAAAGTCAGGTTTGCGCGTTTTAAGGGGCTTGCGATATCATCAAGTCATGTGCGCCTGAGGGTGAGGGAAGGGATATCTATTATGTATTTTGTTCCGCCAGAGGTAAAAAAATATATAGAAAAAAATAAACTATATACCTAGGAGGTGGTTGATTGGATTTTCATAATATAGCGCTTCAGTGTGCTGAAATTGCCGATGACAAGAAAGCCGCAAATATCATTGTCATGGATATGAGAGAGCTTACGGCCATAACAAACTATTTTGTTATCTGTGATGCTGAATCTGTACCGCAGATACGCAGTATCGTCGAAGCAGTCAAAAAGACCCTTTCAAAGGAGGCTGTACATATCCTCCATAGCGAGGGAAAGATAGGAAGCAGGTGGGTGCTTCTTGATTACGGTGGTGTTGTTATTCATGTGTTCCACAAAGAAGCCCGGCAGTTCTATAACCTCGAGCGCTTGTGGGGCGAGGCCCCGCAACTCAGGTGGCAAGACTCAAAAAAATCTGCTATGAGACTTAAAAGGAGTTATAAAAAGAAATAATGATTTCTTACGGCAGGCATAAGATAAAATCTTACTACATGAATATGGCCCTTGAGCTTGCTGCCATGGGGAGGGGCATGGTGAGCCCTAATCCTATGGTGGGCTGTGTTATAGTGAAAAACGGTGATATTTCAGGAAGAGGGTTTCACCGGTGCTGCGGTAAGGAGCACGCGGAAATACATGCTCTGAGGCAGGCGGGAAGAAAAGCCAGGGGGGCGACTATGTTCGTGACATTGGAGCCCTGTTCTCACCATGGGAAAACTCCCCCTTGTACGGAGGAGATAATAAAGGCTGGCATAAAGCAGGTAGTAATTGCCATGAGGGATCCTAACCCGAAGGTTAACGGCAGTGGTATAAAGAAGCTTAAGTCACGTGGCATAAGGATTCAGGTCGGTGAAATGAGGGATGAGGCACGTCTCTTGAACGAATCCTACATAAAATACATCAAATCCGCAATGCCGTTTGTGACGGTAAAAGCCGCTATGACACTTGACGGTAAGATAGCCACCAGAAGCGGTGACTCCAAATGGATAACCAATGAGCTCTCACGCAAATACGTTCACGAGCTAAGGAGCTCTTCTGATGCCGTTCTTGTGGGTATAAACACGGTTTTACGCGATGATCCCGAGCTTACCGCACGTGATGTAAGGCGGAGGTCAAAAAAGGGCCCCATACGAATTGTAGTGGATGATAAACTCATAATATTCCCTAAAGCGCGCGTGCTCAACACGAAAGCTCCTGTTATAATCGCAACCACTAAGATGGCAGACCCAAGGAAAAGGGAGATTCTAAAGAAAAAACATATCACGGTATTGATAGTAAGTCACAAAAATGGTAAATTAAATATGAAAGAGCTTTTTAGGAGACTTGCTAAGGTGGGTATATCAAGTGTGCTCGTGGAAGGCGGCGGCAATATTAACGCAAGTGTGATAGAAGCAGGATTGGCCGATAAGGTGATGTTCTTCATAGCTCCCAAAATAATAGGCGGCGCCAATGCCCTTACGCCGGTTGAAGGTACGGGGATCGAGAAATTAAGCAGGGCTATCAGTGTAAAACGTCTTTCTCTTCGCAAGTTTGGTGAGGATGTGCTTTTTGAAGGATACCTTAGTGGTATATAAAAATAATTAAAGGGGACTGATATGTTTAGCGGGATAATAGAGGACCTTGGAGTCGTGAAGAAACTTGAAAAAGGGAAAGTCACGGTAGAAACCAGGTTAACCGATATAGAAAAAGGAGACAGTATAGCTGTAAACGGTGTATGCCTGACCGTGACCAAGACGCTTGCCGTAACAGAAGGATGGACTATTTTCACGGCTGATGTCGCAGAGGAGACGGTTAGCAAGAGTACTATAGGCGGTCTTAAGATACGTAATAAAGTGAATCTGGAGAGGGCTCTTAAGGTAGGTGGGCGCTTCGGGGGACACATGGTAACCGGTCATATAAACGGTGTAGGCAGGGTCAAATCCGTGACCGAGAGAAGAAACTCCAAGACGTTTGAGATAATGGTTCCAAGGGATATGTTAAGGTATCTCGTGAGCAAGGGTTCCGTTGCCGTGGACGGAGTCAGTCTTACAATAGTTGATGTCTTGGAGAACAAGCCCAAGGATAAGGCGTTTCCGGCAGTATTCACCATTTCAATGATATCGCATACATCTAAAAATACGACATTTGGGTTCAGGAAAAGCGGAGATGATGTTAATATAGAAGTCGATATACTTAGTAAATATGTTGAGAAGATGTTCCAGTCGCATTCATCTTCGGTTGTCACGGAGAAGCTTCTACGTGATAAGGGATTCTTTGAATAAAGAGGTGTATTAATGGCAAAGCTTAACACTATCCCTGAGGGAATAAGGGATATTAAAAAAGGGAAGATGCTGATAGTGGTTGATGACAGGTCCAGGGAGAACGAAGGTGATTTGGTCATGGCTTCTTCCAAGGTCACTCCAGCGGCAATAAATTTCATGGCTAAGTACGGCAGGGGATTGATATGTCTACCTATTACCTCAAAAAGGCTTGATGAGTTAAAGATAGAATCAATGGTCAGTCGCGGAGGGGAGCTTAGGGAAGCTGCTTTTACCGTATCCATTGATGCCAAATCCGGAACCACCACGGGTATTTCAGCCCATGACAGGGCTAAAACAATTAAAGCTGTTATCAACAAAAATACCAGGGCTCAGGATCTTGCCAGGCCCGGGCATATTTTTCCGCTTCGCTATAAAGGGGGGGGGGTTCTTGTCAGAGCCGGTCACACGGAAGCTTCTGTAGACCTTGCTGTACTCGCAGGTCTTTATCCCGCTGGCGTTATATGCGAGATAATGAAGGAAGACGGGAGGATGGCGAGACTTCCTGAATTAATGAAGTTTGGCGCAAAACATCACCTAAAGATAATTTCAATAGCAGACCTCATAGAATACCGCAGGAAGACGGAAAAACTCGTAAAACGCATAATAACCACCGAGCTTGCCACGAAATACGGGGAATTCACCCTGGTCGTATATGAATCTTTCCTTGATCCTAAATATCACCTTGCTCTTGTAAAAGGTGAGCTCAGGAGAAAGAAGGATGTTCTTGTAAGGGTGCATTCAGAGTGTCTCACCGGTGACATATTGGGGTCCCTGAGGTGTGATTGCGGCGACCAGCTCCATCAGGCAATGGAGCTCATAAACAAAAAAGGCAGGGGGGTGCTTCTTTACATGAGGCAGGAAGGAAGGGGCATAGGCCTTATAAACAAGCTCAGGGCCTATGAGCTTCAGGATAAAGGGCTTGATACGGTGGAGGCAAACCTTGCACTCGGATTTAAACCGGACTTGAGAAATTACGGAATAGGTGCCCAGATACTTGCTGACCTTGGACTTTCAACCATACATCTTCTGACTAACAATCCCAAGAAAATAGTGGGGCTGAAGGGATACGGGTTAAAAGTTACAAAAAGGATTCCAATTGAAATAGTACCTACGGATAAGAACGCAAGGTACCTTCTTACAAAGAAGAATAAACTGGGACATTTGCTGAAGAAGGTAAAATAATTCAGTGGGGGAATTATAATGGAGAAAAAAAATTTAGGGAGTGGAACCCGTCAGAATAAGCGCATAGAATTTGAAGTGCCCGTATATTTCAATGTTGACAAATCCATGGGTAAAAATGTGCGGCTTACCAGGGGATCCGATGTTCTTAAAGGGATGACCCAGAATATAAACTCCAAGGGTGTGGCGTTAGTCACGGATATGTTCCTTCCCACGGGAACACGGCTTGATATGGAAATAAAACTTGAAAAAAGCGAGGATAAGGAGTTTATAGTGTCAATGGATGTTATAGGACGAATTGCCTCAGTAAGGGCTATAGGAAACGGCATGTACAGGATGGGCATTGCTTTTGTAGATATTGATGAGCTTGATAGAAAGGCTCTTGATAAGTATATGAAAAAACAGATAGACCGCCTGGGTTAAATCAGGCATATACCTTGTAATCCAACTCCGGAAATATATTGTCCTTGAGCTCTATGTCCTCGAGCCATCCTTCATCTATGTTCCCGCTTTTTATCTCTTCATA
Organism: bacterium; assembly: GCA_043821115.1. Lineage (GTDB taxonomy): Bacteria > CAYTYR01 > UBA6262 > DAOVJB01 > DAOVJB01 > JBDRDD01. Next base: position 77,203 of record JBDRDD010000020.1, read on the forward strand.
TAACCTGTTGAAACGGTTTATGTGGTTCTTCGTTCTCTTGTGGGCGTAGGGTATGGTTGTTTCCGTACTCATGATAAAGGCCCAGTCGCTGCTCTGTGCCAGAAGCAGCTCGCGCGCAGCCTGTTGTATAGCGCGTTTCATCACGCCATTATTTCGGGTATTTATAACAGCCAGCTCTTCCATGCGCTCCGCTGCCTTGTGAAGGTGCCTGTATATCCAGTCATTCTTATTGTTTAGCCAGCAGGAACTGTATCCCTGGTCCCCCCAGCTCGACATAGAGGGTGTCAGGACCTGATGGCGTGGATTTTTCTTCAGGTATTCCGATGGTGTGATCATTCTTATTTCATCCTGGTCATGGTGGAGTTTCTTCATAAGAAAATAAAGGAAATCCGGACCCTCAAACCACCAGTGGCCGAACAGTTCCGCGTCATATGGACAAACTATTATAGGTTTTTGACCCATTATGTCATAAAGGTGTGAGGCCTGCTGCTGGCGGTTAAACATGAAGTTGCCCGAGTGTTCTGACGCCGCGTCCAATGCCTGCTGCGGATCATAAGGTTGCTTGTGCCCGAGTATGACAGGTCCTGTTATCTTATGATATTTGAGTCCTATGTTGCGTCGTATACCGTCTCCATGAAGGTAGGGTTTTATATAGTCGTAGTCAAGGTCATATCCAACGTCACGGTAGAATTCGCGATAACGGAAATCTCCGGGGTATCCTTCAAGGGCGCTCCACACCTGTCTTGAGCTCTCAGCGTCCCTTCCGAAGGCTGCCACACCGCTCGGGCAGTAAACCGGTGAGAACACGGCGTATTTAGGCTGTGCTGAACCGTAGAGTATACCGTGTGTATCTGTGAAGAAGAATTTTATCCCTTCGTTTTTAAGCTCCTCGTCATCTCCGGGGTTGTAAGCGCATTCGCTGAGCCACATACCCCTGGGCCTTATCCCGAAATTTCTCCTGTAGTCATCGGCTGCTATTTTTATCTGGGCTCTTACGGCCTTGCGGTTGACCATTAGAGGCAGGTATCCGTGCGTTGCACAGCAGGTTATTATCTCAAGTTTTCCCATGTCCTGGAATTTCTTAAATGCCCCCACAAGGTTTCTTCCGTATTGCTCTTCGTATATGTGTTGTATATGTTTTAGTTTATTTTCATACATAGTGGCGGTTCTGTGGAATTCGGGTAATAACCGTGTGCGGATGACTTCCTTCTGGGCCAGGTCTATTAGCTTTTCCAGATGTCTTGAATACCTTTCCCGCAGCATGGGGTTGTTTAACATGGCGCATAGAGGAGGTGTTAGTGACATAGTTATGCGGAAATCCACTTGTTCCTGAACAAGCCTGTCAAAAGTGTTTATCAGCGGAACATAGGTCTCCGTTATAGCCTCATATAGCCAGTCCTCTTCAAGGAAATCCTCATGCTCAGGATGGTGTACGTAGGGAAGATGTGCGTGCAGTACTATACATAGGTACCCTTTTTCCATGCTTTTAACCTCTTGTTAAGGGTGGTAAAAAATATGATAGCAGGTTTCGGAGTGTTAAAATCCGAAACGTGCTATCTGGGATTTTGTTTTTACTTTGTATTTTTTCTAAGTGTTATATTTATTTTCTGGTTTTTGCCGTTACTCTTTGAAACAGCCACGACAGGTATTTCCTGTTTCCCGTCTGGGAGGACAAAACGAACAGAGAACGTACCGTCAGGATTAAGAGGCACAGACTCTCCCTGGATAGTGAGCTCCGCATCCCTTTCGGTGGCTCCGTGAAGGACTATCTCCGTTTCAGCCATTAGCCAGAAGCCCTTTACCTTCTTGATCTTGGTCTTTGAAGAAGAAAGTGAAGAAATAGTCCCTGAAGAAACAGGAGCTATATTATCTATTCTCTCTATTAGCACTCTCATTGCCTCAGCTGAGCTTATACCGTCTTTGTTTAGCCCGGCCAGTTCCATGAGCTTTTCCAGTTCGGAACGTATCTGCATCCAGGCCTGATCGGTTACAGGAGACAGGGATTCACGCGGAAGGCGAACTATGTTGGATCTTGCTATGGGTATGAATTCGCCTGTAAGTGTCAACAGGCCCAGGTCAACGCAGTAACTGCGGTCCGGTACCCCGGTGTTTATATACCAGTTGTTTGCGGATTCCGTCACGCCTATATCAAAATGCCTGTGGGCGTTAAACCCGTCAAACTTTACATTTGTAACATCATAGACCCTTATGGTAAGACGGGATTTCTGAAAGATGTCTTCCCCGAACCTGGTCTTGATCTCTTCTTTTGAATCGTTATTTATTTCCCAGTAGGCATAAACCCAGCGTGGGTCCCTTGGCAGGAGAACAATCCTGGTATCCCCGTACTTTTCGGGTAATGGCTCTCCCCATTCGATATAGCTATGCTCCTTCTGCGATGGGATGATCTTTGCCGCTTTCTGCGAAGAATCTGCCTGTTTCTTGCCCATATTATACTGCTCCTTACTTTGATATCTTTTTTAAAGGTACTCCTATAACGTAGTTATTTTACCGTATAAAAAAAACAATGTCAAGAAAATTTTTGGAATAATAAAGCAGGTGTGGATTTTTTAATGTAAATGTGTTATATACATGATAAGGAGAATTATTAAGAAAATGGAAGAAAAATTCAAATTAGTGTCAAATTTTTCCCCAAAAGGGGATCAGCCCCAGGCAATAAAGAAACTCTCCGGCGGTATCCTCAAAGGTGATAAGGAACAGGTCCTGCTTGGCGTTACGGGTTCCGGTAAGACATATACTATAGCCAATGTCATAGCCGGAGTGAACAGGCCGACACTTATAATATCCCACAATAAGACCCTTGCGGCACAGCTTTATTCTGAGTTCAAGCAGTTCTTTCCCCAAAACGCGGTTGAGTACTTCGTGAGTTATTACGACTATTACCAGCCTGAAGCCTATATCCCCCAGAGCGATACTTATATAGAAAAGGATTCATCCATAAACGAGCAACTGGACCGGCTTAGACTAAAGGCGACAACATCACTTATAGAAAGAAGGGATGTTATCGTAGTGGCGAGTGTATCATGTATTTACAATATAGGCTCACCCGGGGATTTCAGGAATCTTCTTATATGCCTTGAAAAGGGGAGTGTGAGAAGCAGAGACCAGATACTAAGGGAACTAATAAGCATACAGTACGAGCGAAATGACATAGGATTTGCAAGGGGGAAGTTCCGGGTTCGGGGCGATACGGTAGAGGTTTTCCCGGCATACCTTGAAACGGCTCTGAAGATTGAGCTTTTCGGGGACTCCATAGAACGTATAACTGAGATAAACCCGCTTACGGGCAAGGTGATAAGAGAGATGGAAAAAGCATATATATACCCGGCCACCCATTTTGTCACCACAGGTCCGAAACTCCGTGATGCAATGGCTTCCATACGAGCTGAGCTGGATGAGCATCTTAAAACGCTCAGGGCTAAGAACAAGCTTCTGGAAGCACAGCGCCTAGAGGAACGCACGAATTATGATCTTGAAATGATGGCAGAGACAGGCTACTGCCATGGTGTTGAGAACTACTCGCGTCATTTGAGCTCAAGGGCCTCCGGAGAGCGTCCCGAATGCCTGCTGGACTATTTCCCAAGGGATTTTCTTGTAGTCATTGATGAGTCACACGTAAGCATACCACAGATAAACGGCATGTATAACGGTGACAGATCCCGCAAGCAGACCCTGGTCAATTATGGCTTCAGACTTCCAAGCGCTTTAGATAACAGACCTCTCAAGTTCGGGGAATTCGAGAACCTTCTGAATCAAACGGTCTATATTTCCGCTACACCCGGTTCTTATGAACTGAAAAAAACAGGTGGGGCTATAGTGGAGCAGGTAATACGTCCTACCGGACTCGTGGATCCCGAGGTGATTGTAAAGCCTACCAAAAACCAGGTGGATGATCTTATAGAACAGGTTAAAAATAGGGTCAGGAGCAAAGAAAGGGTTCTTGTAACAACACTTACCAAGCGCATGGCCGAGGACCTTTGTGACTATCTTCTTGCGAAGAAAATAAAGGTACAGTACCTTCATTCAGGGATTCAGACCCTTGACAGGATTGATATATTAAAAGCGCTGCGAAAGGGTGAATTTGACTGCCTTGTGGGTGTAAACCTTCTAAGGGAAGGGCTCGATCTGCCTGAGGTCTCTCTTGTAGCTGTCCTTGATGCCGACAAAGAAGGCTTCCTTCGCTCAGCCACATCGCTCATACAGGTCTGTGGCAGGGCGGCGCGAAACATTAACGGCCAGATAATCATGTACGCAGATACAGTGACTGGTTCAATGATCAGAGCTATGAATGAGATGAATCGCAGGAGAATAAAGCAGGTTGAGTATAACAAGGAAAATAATATAATACCTGCTACCATAAAGAAGGCTATCCGGGAAGATATCGAGATAACGGAGCAGATCAAGAGAAAAGCCGCTCACTTGATGCTGGAGAGAGGCTATGGGTACGATCCCCAGAAGAATGCTCTGCAGATTATAAAGGATATGGAGAAACAGATGTACGATGCGGCAGAGGTGCTGGACTTCGAGCTGGCGGCACTGCTTAGAGACAGAATACGCGAACTCAAAAAAATGAAAGTGTCCAAACCAAAAGCTAAAAAACATTTGCGATAACAGTAAATTTATGATATAAAAGAGTAAACCTCTGGCGGAGGTAAGGATGATTAAGCGTTTTAATGTTTCGACAGAACTTTCTACGGAGCTTATAGATATTACACAAGATGTGCAACATGCTGTTACTCAAAGCAAGGTCAGTGAAGGTTCCTGTACTGTTTTTATCCCTCACACCACAGCAGGGATAGTTATAAATGAGAACGCTGACCCTTGTGTTGTGAGGGATTTCCTCGTTGAGATAAATAAGGTAGTTATGGACAGGGAATATTATACGCATGCCGAGGGGAATTCATCCGCTCACATAAAGGCTAACCTGGTGGGAACTTCGGAAAACATTTTTATAGAGGGTGGAAAACTGTTGTTAGGAACATGGCAGGGGATATTCTTCTGCGAGTTTGACGGTCCCAGGACACGCAATGTCTGGGTTAAAATAACAAAGGAGAAATAGCTTGCGGGGAATATTTATGAATCTTGAGCCAATAAGATCTCTTATAAAACGGGCACTTGATGAAGACAGGGTTTTTAATGATGTTACAACCCGGGCGATTTGTGCTCCGTGTCGCAACATAAAAGGGTCTTTCATAATAAAAGAAAACGGTATCGTCTGCGGTCTTGATGTTGCCAGGGAAATATTTTCCGTGATAGGGAGCAGGATGAAGGCTAAAAATAAAGGCGGGGTAAGCTTCAAGTCTATTATTAAGGACGGTAGTAGTGTCAGGAAAAACCAGGTGATAGCCGATGTCAAGGGACCGGCCGAGGTATTGCTTGGGGCGGAGAGAACGACCCTTAACTTCATGCAGAGGCTATCCGGTATAGCCACTCTTACAAGCAGGTATGTTAAGGAGGCAGAGCCTTACGGTGTCAAAATATATGATACCCGCAAGACAACACCAGGACTAAGATACCTTGAAAAATACGCGGTGAGATGCGGCGGGGGTTTTAACCACAGGATGAGCATGGAGGATATGGTCCTCATAAAGGACAATCATTTGGCTCTCTTGGCAAAGAACGCTATTATTTCAGATACAATAAAAGAGATAAAATCAAAAGTGCCAAAGAAGATAAAAATAGAGGTTGAAACCGAGAACCTGGGACAGATACGGGAAGTCCTTGAGGCAGAAGCAGATATCATAATGCTTGATAACATGGCTTCAGGCAAGCTCAGGGAAGCGGTCAATTTCATTAAAACAATGCGTTACAAAGGGAAGCCCCTGATAGAGGTGTCAGGAGGGATTCGTCTTAGAGATGTAAAAAGAATAGCAAGACTGGGCGTGGACAGGATAGCAGTAGGCGCTCTTACTCATTCAGCTGCTGCCCTTGATATAAGCTTAGAGATTACATCATGAGCACGCGCTCAACAAAAAAAATACTAAATACGCTTAAATCCAAAACAAAGGGGTTTGTTTCGGGTGAGCAGCTTGGGACAAGCCTTAAAATATCCCGTACGGCGATATGGAAGAGCGTAGAGCGCCTGCGGTCAAACGGGTATAAGATAGAAGCTCACAAGAAAGAGGGATACAGACTTCTTGGTATTCCTGATTCTTTGCTTCCGCAGGAAATACAGTATGCTCTCCGCACAAAGTTTGTTGGAAAGAAGATCCACTATTTCAAAAAAATACCTTCAACCAACGAACATGCAAAGAGGTTTGCTGCACAGGGGGCTTCTGAGGGCACTGTTGTCATAGCGGAAATGCAGACAAGAGGAAAAGGACGTCTAGGAAAGCAGTGGGTTTCGCCCGCTGGCGGTATATGGATGTCTGTTGTGCTTCGTCCCTCGTGCAGTCCCCAAGAAGCGATATTTGTAACAATGATCGCAACCCTGGCTGCCAGAGACGCTATAGAAGATTTAACGGGACTTAAGGCCTTTATAAAGTGGCCCAATGACGTTATGCTGAAAGTCCCGTCGAGGAAGAAATCTCCTTCTGTTCTGCGCAAGGTTTGCGGAGTGCTGACGGAAATGGCAGCGGAAGTGGGCAGGGTCAATTACCTGGTTGTAGGAATGGGTCTTAACGTAAATAATGAACTTCCGCGTTTTCTGGAAGATATAGCATGCAGTTTGTGTGAGAGGTCTCATGAGGTGGACCGTTTGGCTCTAACAAAAAGCATACTTGAAAAGTTTGAATATTATTACCTGCTTTTTTTGAAAGAAGGTCCGGGAAGCATTCTAAGACAAGTCAGAAAATATTCGGCCATATTAGACAAAACAGTGCGTGTGGATCTGCCCGGGGGTAGTATTAGCGCAAAGGCGCTGCGCATAACTGATAGAGGAACGCTTGTCCTGAAGATGAAAAACGGTACTAAGAAAGATATAATAGCGGGGGAAGTGTCTCTGGGAACATAAAGGAGGGAAAAGGTGAAATTACTTAGGAACCTAGCTATAATATTTCTTCTTTTTTGCTTGGCAGCTGTTGTATATGCTGAGAAACCAAAACTTCAGGAGGAAAAATTTGTTATGCCCAAAGATCCCGTTATAATAATGGAAACGAACCAGGGGATTATAGAGTTCAAGCTTTTTGAGGAAGTTGCTCCGAAGACATGTGAGAATTTCATACGTCTTGCCGAGAAGGGATATTATAACGGCATAATCTTTCATAGGGTTATAAAGAAGTTCATGATACAGGGTGGGGATCCCACAGGTACCGGCAGGGGAGGTACGAGTATATGGGGGAAACCTTTTGAGGATGAAGTTTCAAAGGACGTGCAGTTCCAGAAGACCGGTCTTCTGGCTATGGCAAATGCCGGACCGGGTACAAACGGCAGCCAGTTTTTCATTACCGTTAAGGAGACCCCCTGGCTCAATATGCACCACACGATATTCGGTGAAGTAGTAAAGGGTTATGATGTGGTCGAGAAGATAGAAAATACAAAAACTGGTCCCGGTGACAAGCCTGTTGAGGACCAGAAGATAATAAAAATGTACCTAAGAAAAGAAGAAACCAAAAAAGAGGGGAAGGATTGATCATGGCAAAGGAAAATAAAAAGATTCTTCTTATTGACGACTCAATTTTCGCCCATACCGTGGTTAAGGATATGTTCGAGGGGTTGAACATTGAGCTTGTGGCCGCCGCTATAGACGGAGACAAGGGGATAGAGCTTTATAGGGAAACAAAACCGGATGTCGTGCTCTTGGATATAGTTCTTCCGGGCAGGCACGGGGATGTTATTCTGGAGGACATACTCAAGCAAGACCCTGATGCCAAAGTAATAATGGTAAGTTCCCTGGCTACTGAGAATAAGATAATGCAGTGCCTTAGAAAAGGAGCAAAAAATTTTGTTGCGAAGCCTTTCGAAAAGCAGGAACTCATAAATGCGATCGAAGAGGTTATGAAGGCAGAGAGAGTGTCTCATTCTGTTGTTTCCGTTCTTAAAGATGCCAATGTTGGGGGCAAGTTCTTCGGGCAGTATCTTCTAGCAAAGAACAGGATAACCCAGCAGCAACTCGAAGACGGTCTCAAATACCAGAAAGAGAAGAACCTCACGCTTGAGACCATGTGCATAAGAGGAGGATATATCACAAAGGAACATGCACGCGAAATCCACGAAGAACAGCGCAAGATTCCGGATAAGAGCTTTTCTGAGCTTGCGGTGGAAAAGGGATTTATAGACCAGGAAAGTCTCGAGGATGTCATAAGGGAGCAGAAGAAGAACCAGATCTATTTTGGTGAAGCTCTTACCGGAATAGGTGTTTTGAAAAAAGAGGAAGTGGAAGAGGAGCTTAAGAATTTTAAAGGGGAACAGGACAAGATAGAATCTGAGATAATTTATAACCTCTACAAGATGGAAGACAAGGATGCTGTTAAGATATTTGTCAGTTTTACTGTAAACGCCATAAAACTTTTTGAACAGATGCTCGGGATTCCAGTTAAGATAAACAGCTGTGTACCTCTTGCCCATGAGTTTGAAATCAGGGAATACCTGATAGAGCAGGATGCCCACGGCACAGTCAGCACAAAATTCCTTTTTAACTTCTCCAAGGATATAGCGAAGTGCATAGCATCGGTGCTTTTCTCCAAGCAGGTTACCTCGGTTGATACCTACGGTGTTGATGCCCTGAAGGAATTTCTGAACATTGTGAGCGGGAACTGCTGCTCAAAACTGAGTAATATAGGCCTCGACATAGAAATGAACGCACCTGAACTGTGGGAGGGCACGGAATACCCTAAGGGAGGTAAATACACTTTTATTTCCCTTATATCAGCAGGCGGGGATTTCGAGATCCTCATGAGTCTTCCAAAATAATCTGACAGGTTTGGATTAAGCTTGCAATGAAACTCATACAGGCCGTACGAAACAAGGATATAATAGGCTATCTACGCAATGACACCTCACTGTGGCCCCTTCTTGGGTCCAATCTCCTTACAATAATTATAGCTGTCTTAGAGAACTGGAGCCTGCAGACGGTAATGCTCGTCTACTGGTGCCAGAGCGTTATTATAGGCATTATTAATTTCGTGAGGATACTGAATCTCAAGAATTTTTCCACAGATGGTCTTAAAATGAATAACAGGTCCGTCCAACCCACCGAGAAATCCAAACGTTCGGTGGCTTTTTTCTTTTTGTTCCATTACGGTTTCTTCCATCTTATCTATTTTGTATTCATAGGTGCATTCGGCGCGCTAAAAAGTATAAATATGTTTTTCGTGATGATACCAGTAGCAGGATTCTTTATAAACCACTGGTATTCATTCGTGCAGAACAGGGAGAAGGATTCCCAAAAAAGGCAGAATCTGGGCACAGTTTTGTTCTTTCCTTACGCGCGTATTGTACCCATGCATCTTACAATAATATTCGGTTCTATCCTTGCAAGAGGTCCCTTCGCGGTAGTTGCCCTCGTCTTTTTCCTTGTACTTAAGACCATGGCCGATGTCGTAATGCACGCTATTGAACATGCCTGATTTAAGACGCTAAAGCCATTGACAATGCCCCTTTTTTATGGTATAATTATATAAAGAAACTAAATATATATAAAGGCAAATCCGCCGTGAGGCGGAGACGCAAAGCCACGGGGCTTACACAGTCAGCCGGGTTGCTCAAGTAAAACGCAACGCGGTTTTTTGTTTATGAAAGGGAATAAATGAGAAAAACAGCCTTAATACTTCTTAGCATAATGATCCTGGTTTCAGGCTGCAGTAAGGCAAAGCGCATAACCTCTATGACGCCGTTTGGGGAAGTGGAAGGTAGCGTTATGCCTGCTGTTGCTGCGACTGTTTCTGTATATAAAGACACTGTAAAGGTTCAGGAGGGAGAAACCGATCCGGCCACGGGGACCTTTGGTATTAACAACCTTAATCCAGGTTCATATGTAATGGAAGTGAGTGCACAAGGTTATGAAACGGCTTCCGAGGATTTTTCTGTTCAGGAAGGATATGTGACATCTGTAGATATTACTTTGAAAGAATGCTTGGGGGAGTTTGCGCCAGGAGAAGTTATTGTGCAGTTTAAGGATGATGTGACTCTGGAAGAAGCTATGCAGATCATAGATTCGTATAAATTTGGTGTAAAAAGAAATCTTACCTCTGGGGCATATCTGATAGGGATTCCCGTGGGACAAGAGCTCTACTGGGTGGAAGTATTAGAGGGCAATTCTAAAGTTAAATATGCTGAGCCTAATTATATATACTACATTATGGATTAGATAAAAAAATTAAAAAAAGACTTGTAAAGGGATGTATTCTAACAACATAGAAACATCCCTTTGTTATTTTACGGAACTTTTTTCACCCCCTGGTGTCTAAGACGTGAAAGGGGGTGATACAAATGCCAGAAAGATTACACAGAACGGGATTGTTTATACTCATGCTGTTTGTGGCATTCTTGATGTCATTCATGGCTGTGTATGTGTTTGAGGTTCACGGGGCAGAAGATGTAATTTTAGAAAAGAAAGCAGTAGGTAACTTATCGAAGCATGTCACTATTGGTTCTCCGGTAACCTACCAGAACCTCACTATATTTCCCATCGTCTCTTCCTCTATGACATCTACCCAAAGATATTTAACACTGGATGAGGCAATCAAGAAGGGACAGCTGATTATCGAGGAACTTGGCAGTGGCAATGTGCCAAAGGTTAAAGTCAAGAACAAATCATCCAAGAAGATATTCGTGATGGCAGGTGAGATAATAACAGGTTGCAAGCAGGACAGAATCCTTGCAACGGATATCCTCATAGGGCCTGGCGAGGAACTTGTGGTACCCGTGTACTGCGTTGAACAGGGAAGGTGGAACGCAAAATCAGACAAGTTTACCGCAAGCGACTCAAATGCTCCTGCTAAACTCAGGCAGGGAGCGTACAAGAAAGAGTCCCAGGGGTGGATATGGTCTGAGGTTGCCAAGGAGCAGGAGTATTGCGAGAATCCTGCTGCTACTGGTACGCTGCAGCAGGTTTACAGGGATGAGAAGGTTAAAGAACAAAGCAATGCTTATATTTCCCATTTTGAGAAGATTCCTGAATTTAGTGTAAGCACAAACGGAGTTGTTGTAGCTGTCGGAGGCAGAATAATCTGCATGGACGTGTTTGCCAACAATGAGCTTTTCAGAAGACTATATAACAAGCTTCTCAAGTCTTATGTTTTAGGTGCCATTAAGCCAGGGATTGAAGATAAAAAAGTCACAGAAAAAGATGTTATGAATTTCATCAGAGAACTGGAAAAGGCAGGATACAAGAAAAGCGAGAATGCAGGTTCTGGGACTTTGTATGTTATTGAAGGCGGGGATATTTCAGGTGCCGCTCTTTTAGATAAGCAGGAGATAGTTCATATGGCAGTATTTCCGGAAAGTAAATAAGTCTGTAAGATATAAAATAGATGAGGCCGCGGTTATATGATTACCGCGGCTTTATTTTTATCCTTGAAAATAAGGGAGAAAGTGGTATAATAGAAGAAATGTTTGGGAATATTAATAAAGAGGAGTGATTATGGATTGGAAAGTGTTGTGGGTAACGTTCGGAGCGGTATTCCTTGCAGAGCTTGCAGATAAGACACAGCTTGTTGGAATATCCATGAGCGCAAAATCCGGCAAACCTTTATCCGTATGGCTTGGTTCCGTATCGGCTTATATAATTATTACCGCAGTGACCGTGCTAATAGGCGCTACGCTGGGAAGATATATAAAGCCGGAGATTATAAAATATACAGGTGGTACGCTATTTGTTCTCATAGGTATACTGATGCTCTTAGGGAAGGTATAATGAAACTCCGTGATGTTTTCAGCGAGCAGGGTTTGATATCCCGGGTTCTTGATAATTTCGAGTTCCGGCCACAGCAGATGATAATGGCAGAAGCTGTGGAGGGGGCTGTTTCTCTTAGAAGGCACCTTCTTGCCGAGGTGGGAACAGGTGTCGGCAAGAGCCTCGCGTATCTTGTCCCTTTTATACAATGGGCCAAGGACAAAGATAAAAAGGTGGTTGTTTCAACATACACCAAGACCCTGCAGGAGCAGCTTGTAAAGAAAGATTTGCCTTTTCTAAAGAGCATACTAGGTATAGATTTTAATTTTGCCCTGTGTGTAGGGGGTCAGAATTATCTGTGTCTTAGGAGATTCTCCCAGGGATATAAGAATGATCTTTTCGAGTCGGACAGGGAACTCGATGAGATAGGAAGAATAAGGGTGTGGGCGGAGACTACCGAGACAGGGCTTTATTCCGATCTTGATTTTGAACCAAGGGATGGTACGTGGAACAAAATATGCAGGGAGACAGATCTCTGCATGGGAAGGAAGTGCCAGTACAAAAAAGAATGTTTTTACAACAAGGCACGGTCTTTCCAGAACCAGGCGGATATTCTTGTCGTGAATCACCACCTGTTTTTCGCAAACCTCTCATCAGGAGGCAGGGTACTGCCTTCTTTTGAAGGCGTGGTGTTTGATGAGGCGCATACGCTCCAGGATGTTGCAACGTCATACCTTGGAGTTGAGATAAATAATTTCAGGATCAAATATTTCCTTGATACGATATTTAACCCGAAGTCTAAAAAGGGATACCTAAAACGTATAAGGCAAATCAACAACAGCAAAGCTGATCGGGTTAATACGTCCATGATGAGAATGAGAACAGCCGGGGACATGTTCTTCAGGGAGCTTGTCGAGAAATTCGGCAATGAAACAAAACTGCAGAGGGTAAGAGACAAAAACATTATTTTTAACCACATAAAAGAACCTATGGGTGAACTTCTCTCCTGTCTTGAAAGCGTGCTACATGACGTACAGGAACTTGAGGACAGGATACAGATAAAATCCTTCATAACCAGGGGAAGGGGCATAAATTCTGCAATTGACATAATACTGAATCAGTCTCTTGGGGATATTGCGCAATCGGATGAGGATCAAAAGGAAAAGATAGAAGGATCCTCATATGGTGTGTATTGGGTTGAGATTATCTCAAGGGCCAGGAGACCGCGTTACAGCCTCTACGGTGCACCGGTTGATATCTCGCGGGAATTCAAGACAATGGTGCTTGATGTTATAGCGCCTGTTGTGTTCACTTCTGCGACGCTAAGCACAAACTCGAATTTTGACTTCATACGCAAAATCCTGGGGATAGAGAGTGCTGATGAAATACTGCTCAGCTCCCCATTTGATTACAGCTACCAGGCACTGGTCTATACGCCCAGTCATATGAGTGACCCTACTGTGGATTTTGGTCTGTATCAGCAGGATGTCATAAGGGAGATTAAAGATATATTAGACGTGATGAGAGGGAGAACTTTTATTCTTTTCACCAATTACAGGATGCTTGATGCAATCAGTGCCATATTAAAAGAAGAACTCGTGGAATTCAACATATTAAGGCAGGGTGATGCACCGCGTTACAGGCTTCTCGAGGAGTTTAAGTCAAAAGAAAATTCTGTTCTTCTTGGTACAACAACTTTCTGGCAGGGTGTTGACGTACCTGGAAGGGCGCTTGAATGCGTGATAATCACGAAGCTTCCCTTCGCCGTTCCTGATGATCCTGTAGTGGAGGCAAGGATGGAACTCTTGCGTGAGCAGGGAAAGAATCCTTTTCTTGAATACCAGCTTCCTCAGGCAGTTATAATGATGCGGCAGGGTTTCGGGCGCCTTATACGCAGGAACACGGATATAGGGATGGTGGCTATACTTGACCCGAGGATAAAAACAAGGTTCTACGGCAGGAGTTTTGTTGAGGCG
>JBDRDD010000021.1:0-3565 GCA_043821115.1 bacterium
TTTATCAAACCAAACCTCTGGAACGAATATCTTCAGATGAGAAAAGCCATCAAAAAACCGGCAACTGAAAAGGCTCAAGATTTGGCGATAGCCAAACTAACAACCCTCCATGAGCAGGGAGAGAATATCAATGCTGTTATAGAGCAATCTATCTTCAATAATTGGCAAGGGTTGTTTCCTGTTAAAAAAAATGGCAAAGCTCAAGAGGATAACCGGTTTCACAACCAAGGTATATGGGTGCCGGAGTGGAAAGGAGAAGAAACATATCAGCCACAAACACCGGAAGAAATAGAGAATGCTCGCAGGGCGGCGGAGCTGGCATTTAGAGCTATCCACGACATAAGATAAGGAGGAAACATGATTTCACCCAGAGAAGAGCTTGCACAAAGAGAAAATATGCGTAGAAAGATAGAGGATGCTTTGGAATATATTTTTGCATCAGATAAGGAACTCAGCAAATATATTTGCCTTGGCAGGATAGATAAAATAACCAGTATGGCGAAAGGAGGAGAATCTAAAATGGAGGAATGCGAATGTAAGAATTGGGCAAGAACTGATAGTCGGCTTGCAAAACATCATCCAAGTTGCAGTAGGTATGACATAGAAGGGGATGTGATAGAGCTTATCACAGCTCTTGTCAGGGGCATTGAGTTGTGGGCATCGGATGAGGATGGTGTGCATGATGATTGCTGGGAAGCGTATCGAAGAGCTAAGTTTTGTATTGGCGAGTATATTAAGGGTGAAGATAATTTGACCTGGCCGGCAAGGAGGACCGAATGAATAGCATCATTATTTGTATTGATCCCGGATTATCCGGTGGTATAGCCTGGCAGGACAAAGAAGGTGTTATCCACGCCGAACCAATGCCGGAGGGTATGACTGCACAGGACGATATGATCCGTGAAATATCAGGGCAGGATTGTTGTGTCTGTCTGGAAAATATCCAGAAAGGGACGGCGGCTATTACCACAAAGATCGTTCGCATCGCCCTGATGGAAAAAACGGGCACATATTACCATGGGGAAAGTGCTCCTAACGCAGTTAAGTTCAGCCGTCATTGCGGAAATTTAGAGAGTGCTTTATATTTATGCGGATTTTCTGCGGTACAGGTTCCACCTATAAAATGGCAATCGCCATTGCCGCTGACAAAATTCCCGCCTATTAAAAGATATGATCCGAGGATCCGGAAGGTTGAGATTGCCAGGAGAAAAACTATCCATAAAAGAGAGATCAAGGAAGAGATGCAGCGGCGGTATCCGCACTTAAGGGTAACTTTAAAGATCGCGGATGCACTGGGAATTTTGACATGGGGGATGAGATAAATGGCTATGATTGAAGCAAAAAAGAAACGTGCACGTTTTTCGAGTGGGAGCGGGGGCCAACGGGCCGTAAACGTCCTTCGCAACGAGGTTATTGCGAGTGGCGCGCACCTTGGCCGGAGAAGTGGCCGTCATCTTTTGAAGACCAGAGGTTGAATAGAACGCTACAACATCCGATTCCGGGACGAGTATGGAATACAAGCGGAATTAACTGCGAATGTCATATGTATAGGGGGGATGATGAAACTATATTGCACAAATGATTCTGGGAGGTGTCATCCGCTGTCACATTTCAGACAACGCCTGAAACGTGGAGAAGTTTTAGAAGTGGTTGAGATGAAAAGAGATATTGGGGGGCCGATGTATTGCAGCGAAGAAGACGCATTTGTTGAATCTGGCTGGTGCGGAAAAGAATGTCCCGATTATGCCCCTTGCAATGGAAAGAGGGGGAAGTGTAGAAAACTGAAGCACGGCTATTTTGAGACAGACGAAGATTATGAGAAGCGACGCAAAAAGATACTTGCGACTCCTCTTCCTTAAGGCATCTTCCTGCCTCACCGTTTTTAAGAGGAGAATTTATGAAAGACGTAATAGAAGAATATAGAAAAACTATTGAAAAATATGGTAAGCAGGCTCGAGGGCGTGCAGAGTTGCTGAGGTATTTATCTGGCAAAAAACTGACTCCTTTGCAGGCTTTCAAAGCTAGTTGCTACGATTGTATGGGGTTTTATGCTGACGGCAAGATGGATTGTAAAATGCCTGTCTGTTCTCTGTATCCTTATATGCCATACAGAGCAGAGAAGCAGAAGCCCGTTAAAAAAGTTAGCGCTATGTCTGAGGAGCAAAAAACAGCTTTCGCAGAAAGAATGAAAAAGGCACGCCAGGCCAAAACCTAAACATACCCCTTTTTCGCTCTGGCGCATTGTAAATTATAAGGAACTGGGGGAAAATATCTTCAAGACGATTGGGTATACGTTCTCATAATGAGAATTGAAATTAGAAGCAAAACTACAACATATGTGCAAGCATTTAAAAATAACGCCACCATGATACATGATACCATGTATCCCAGGTTATCAGCGGCGCCCCTCATCAGGGCGTTAAACGAGGCATACTTGCCTCGCCTCCTTCCCTGGCCTCATGTTACTGCTGGCATGAGGATGATGGCAAGATATATTGTCAAGTGTCAACAATAAATAGGTAAGAAATCAAGCGACAGTATACTATCACCTCACGTATAACGATCTTAAATGAAAAGAGTAAACTCATTTATGCCCTTCAAAGCGTCGAGAAAGGCCTTAAAAGTTACTCCACTATTCAAGACTGCTCTATTCCCCTTCAACTTTCCAACAGAAGCGCCAAGAAGAATGCATCCCTTTGTATCAGCTTCTACGTTGCCAGCATGGAATAAGACTGCTGTATGTCCAGGGACTACTATCTCAAAAGTGTCCGGCCATTTTGTCCCGTGAAACCTTTGACAATGATAAACTCCTTGCTTGATATACAGCTTGTTCATATCATCCTTATCCGGCTCGAGGGCGAAACAGAAGATGACATTATTAAGCAATAAAACGCCTATAGCCCCTTGTTCAGATTGTTCAAGTCTAACGATTCTCGCTATCATTTCTTACCTCCTCACATAATTGATGCCGCATATGCAAGATCACTTTTGAAAGTTTGTGAAGTGCATTCTCACTGGCAGATGCATGGGGGGAAATATCTAAAAATCTTAGAACATCCCGTACATCATATAAATCTGAGAGTATATCTTTAGTTTTGTAGTCCATCACTCTGCCTTTGCCCACTTATACCACTGTTCATCCATCACTATTTTCTTGTGGAAGGAAGACCAGCCTCCAATACAAACTCCAAGATACATTGGCCATCGAATCCAAAAAGGTTTCCCTCTCGACTTCATTGCCTCAAGAAACACAGAATTTGCTTGGCTATACGATATGTTACCTGGGAAATCAATACGATATAGTGCATCATGTAACGCCGCTTCTCTATGGCATCTCCCTCCCCAAAAAGAATAAATAAAGGGGATTCTGGGAACCGAGGTAAAATCTGTTACGAATCCTTCAGGAACCTCAACAACCTGCTGAAGAATATCACTCTCATATACAAGAGGTTGTGCTATCCGCCACCACTTATCATCGAGGTTCGTAGCATAAAGTTCTGTTAGAAATTTAGACATCCAATTACTCTTGACCTACCTACCCTTCCTTGCAGCTTTCTGAATAAGC
>JBDRDD010000022.1:0-145015 GCA_043821115.1 bacterium
TTTTCCGTCTGAAGATACCACTATCGTCCCGTCATTACATGTGGAATAAATAGCAGAATTACGGAAGTTATGCAATTCATGCTCACCATACAATTTAGATGAGATTATAGCATATGCGGGGTGGATTTTCAATAAAAATCTTTGATTTAGGGGATTTTTGCCGTGACGGGGTATTTGCAGCACAGAAACACCGGTATTCTCCCTTGCAAGGCGTATCTGGACTCCTTCCCTTATATCTCCGGTTAAAAGAAGGCTGAAATCCTTATACTTAAACCTTGATACAATGGAATTATTATCAACATCCGCATCATCATCTACCTTTGAAGTACCAACGGGATTAAGTATACTCCACTCTATTCTATTGCCTATTTCATAAGACACAGGACTATTTACAATCATCAGAGGTATTTCTTTGTCCTTTATCATTCTCAGGAATCTCCTGTAATCACCGGAGGGATATGAACTGTTTCCAATAAAAACTTCTTTTACAGGAAAGTATTCCATGACATCTAATAAACCTTTAAGATGGTTGTAATGCGGATGACTTAGAACCAGCCTGTCAATCCTGCGGACTCTCCTGTGCCATAGAAACGGAACAACAACTCTCTCTCCTATCCTGAAGCTGTCATTTAGACTACCTCCGCCATCTATTAACATATTACTCTTATCAGGAAACTCCAGGAAGATTGCGTCTCCCTGGCCCACGTCTATAAATGTCACCCTGAGTCTATCATCACCTGCAACATTTGCGTATACGGACCAGCCAATTAGTACCACCAAAAGAACACCGGCGTATCGCTTAAACATGTCAAAGGACTTTATCTGGCCCAGCCATATGGCAAAAATGTAATAGCTTACCAAAAACAAAATACCAGGTGTGCTAACATGAAGAAATGCATAAGGTAAACTTGAAAAAAACTTTATCAAAAATAACAAAGCATCTGCAAGCATCCCCATAACGAAACCTGATACAGGCAGAAGAAAACTACTAAGAAGTGACAAAAGGAAGGAAACGAATCCCGTACCGACAATGATACCAACAAGAGGCACTACCAGTATATTGGCAACCAGACCTATAAGTGAAACCTTATTGAAATAATAAGCCGTGATAGGCATCACCCCTATATATGCCGCTACTGTTACCCCTATCGTACCGGCAAGCCATCTTGGCTTAAATTTCAGAATCTCTGTTATTTTTGGAGTAAAATATAAAATTGACAAAGTCGCTACAAACGAGAGCTGGAAACCAACATCAAAAAGGTTCATTGGATTTAAGACAAGTATTACCAAGCAAGCCAAGGCAAGACTATGATAGAAGTTTTTATCTCTTTCTAGTATAAAGGCACTCAGCCCGAAAGCTACCATGAGTGCGGCACGCATAGCCGAAGGACGCCCACCTGTCACAAACGCATAGACGAAAACCAGTACTATTGCAACCGCCGCTCCTATCTTATGAGGTACATACAGCCTTTTAAGAAGCATGAAACAGAAAGCCCCAACAAGACCCACATGGAGTCCGCTTACCGCGAGAACATGCATCATACCGGAATTGCTGAACGCATCCTGAA
This sequence comes from bacterium, assembly GCA_043821115.1. GTDB lineage: Bacteria > CAYTYR01 > UBA6262 > DAOVJB01 > DAOVJB01 > JBDRDD01. The sequence goes on from JBDRDD010000022.1 coordinate 1,569, forward strand.
TGCCAGCACTTATGTTTTTTCTCATGCCAAGCAATATGCCTGAGAGAAGGCTTGCTTGTTCTTCGGAAACGGATTCTGATATGAATTTCTGGAAGCTGCGCCTTATTGAAATAATACTTCTGGCAAAAAACGAAGATAAACCTTTCTCATAACCTATCTTCGTAATACTCTCACTATCCCTGACAGAAACAATGGATGCAAAACCTTTATTTCTCAAATACATGCCATAATCAAAAACCCCGGGCACTGTAACCTCTCCGGGGAAATAAAGCCGGCCTTTGACTTTAACCCTATCATTGTAGTTAATATCCAAACCGGCTTGATCCCTTGAAATATAATTAACTTTTATTTTACTCTTAACAATGTGAACACCCGAATTATCCTCTATACTTTCTGATTCAAGTGCAAAAGTCATCCCGCTTGGAAGAAATTCAATATCGCTATGAATTGTTCCATCAATTAGCACCTCATCATTTGTATTTAGGAAAGTTCCAATATTCTTGGAAACAGAATTACTTCTATATGCGTAATGTGAACTGCCAGCCAGCACCGCGGCAAAATATAATAAAGCTAAACCTGTGTGCAGTTTTTTGTTTTTGAGAGAAAAAACACTCCATAAAAAAACAAAAAGGCATAATATCCCCACCTGCGCAAACGGCAGATTAAAAGCAGAAGAAATAATTATGCCAATTATATATGCAATGGAAACAATAACAAGTAGTTTACTCATATTTTTTAATAGAATTAACACGGAAAGAACTATGTAGATGAGAAAAAGAGGACTACACCTTTAAACCTGAGCCTACATTCTGTAGCTCTTTGTTTATTCTCTCTATTTCGGACTTTAATGCCTTGATTTCAGATGGCCCAAGGTTTTCCTTTTGTGCCTTATCCTTCAACATCTCCAGGCTGTACGATATCTCTCCTATCTTGTCTTTGTCCTTGAGCACTATCTTACGTAAGCCCTCTGTCATATCGTTCAAGGCTCCCGCAAGCTCCTGAAGTTCATCCCCCTTTCTAAGTCGTATGATCTCGGTTAGATCCCCTAATCTTATCTTCTTGATGCTTTTCTCAAGATGGTATACGGGACCGCTTATCTCGTGGGATATAAATATGCTCAAGAAAACAATAAACATCATAAGAAGTGGGACTTTCTTAAGAAGAAGCGCGTTGAATGACTTTATAAATGACAAAAGATACGGGTCCCTGCCGCGCTCCATTAAAAGCGCTCCTATGGTGTAATAGACATCCCACCCTACCAGGGCTATTGTGATAAGTATGGCAAAAATTATTACTGCGGCGAATTTGAGCTGGAATGCTTTTTTGATAAGGTACTTTTTACGCTTTCTCAGGTTCTTAAACATATTGTCTCCCCATATATTTGGTTTTTAACATCAGGATATATCAACCTCAAAGAAACCGCATATCATCATAAGCAGTTCGTTGCGCAACTGCTGTTTTTCATCCTCGTCTTTTGCCTCATCAAGCTTTTTCCTGTAATCAAGAACCAGCTCTTTTATTCTATCTCCCACACCCTGCATGCCCCCAGATGAAACCGGCACGCCATAGAGGCTGTCAACTACAATATTGAAGTCCTTCTGCCCCTCTGTGAGAAAAGTTGTCCCGTTATCTATCGCGCTCTTGAGCACGGCCACAAGCTCATCTTCTGAAATATCGCTCATCCACAAATGTAATATATCATCAGGTATCTGGTTGGGATAACTGAGTGCATCTTTTCTTCTGGAAGCCTTATCCCTCACCACTATGGTAAAGGTGGCATTTAGGACCTTATGGAGAGTCTCATATTCACTAAAGCCGTTATTCTTGGCATAATTAGTTATAAAATCATCCTCTAAAGCATTTACCTGGCCTTTGCTTATAAGGTTTTTCGCTAAGGCATCCTCTAAAATCTGCTTTTTCATCTCCTCAAGTTTCAAGGCAAACATAAACGCACATCCTCTCGAACATTAGCCAGTAAATGAGCCCTTCTACGATATAAAATTATCATAATGGCTCTGTATTGTCAAGGATATCTTTTATAAGCCCCTCGGCCTGTTTTCTGGTTTTTACCCTTCCTTCCGCCTGTGCTTCCTCAAGCATATGCAGCAGCTTCCCTATCATTGGACCTTGAGAGAGGCCAAAATTTTTCATAAGGTCTGAACCATTAAGCAGCAACGCGGGGCTTATTATCTCCCTGTGCATGAAATACCTGTAAAGTATCGTTCTTACGGCTTTTCTGTGCCTTTCTATGTCCTTCTGTGAAGAGTCCTGTTTTCGGTATGCATAATAGTCCGCAAGAGACATGAGAAGTACTCCAACACCATCCTCTTCCATATCACGGAAGAATTTCCATATTGCCTTATCGGTAATTACTTTATTACGGCTGAGTGTCCCGGGCCTCATGTGATGCCTTATCACCTTCTCAAGGGTCCTTATCTCCCTGTTAGAGAACCTCAGGCGCACCATTATATCTTTAACTATCTTTACACCTTTCTCTTCGTGGCCGAAAAAGCGCACTTTTCCTTTTTTCCTGGACAGAGTTGGAGGTTTGCCAAAATCATGAAAGAGCGCCGCAAACTTAAGAATGGCACTTCTTTTCACTCCGTTTACAAGGTATTCATCAAGATACACGCTTAGTTCCTTCTTCACCTTCGGAAAGAGTCTCGAAATATTGCCCGATATCTCCTCAAAAGACATCAGGCTATCGATGGAGTGTCCCCATAACCCCTTCCTGTGGTAATAATATCTGAAGGCTTTTCTTATCGGTTCTATTTCCGGAACAAGCGCCGTAAGAATGCCGGATTTATCTATTTCTACAATATGCTCACCGGCACATTTTGTTCCAAGTGTCTTTATCAGCTCTTCGTGGATCCTTTCCCCTGATATTTTTTTAATAAGTGCCGCTTGCTTTTTGGCCAGGGTTTTTGTTTTTGAATCTATGGAGAAACCTAAAACCGCTGCCAGGCGAAATGCCCTTAGTAATCTTAAAGGGTCATCCTTGAATATCTTCGGTCCCACCAAGCGGATTATCCCCTTCTTTATATCCTTAACCCCTCCAAACGGATCTATTATATCCGATGAGGAATCTTTTTTCAGTGAATGCTTAAGGTTCAAGGCCATGGCGTCTATCGTAAAATCACGAAGTGCCAGATCATCCTCTATTTTATTCCCTCTCATCTGGGAAAAATCTATGTTAATTATACCCTTCTTTGTTTTTTTCACGACCCGGTATATCTTGTTCTGGTCATCGAGCTCAACAAAAGCACCTTTTATATCCTTTGCAAATTTCTTGGCAAGCCTTTTAGCGTCCTTTGACATAACTACGTCATAATCCATGCTTTTAATGCCAAGGAAAATATCCCTGATTATTCCCCCTACAAGAAACATCTCGGTTCTCTCTTTTTTTGAAAACAGTAATATTTTTCTTAAAGTCGTCTTATCCATGTTTTTTTCCTATATTGTGGCACCACACGAAGTGCCCGGGCTCTGCTTCGACGCATTCAGGCTCTTTATGCCTGCAGATATCACTTGCCCTATCGCAGCGCGGGTAAAACTTGCACGCGAAATTCGAATCTAAAGATGTTGTAACTTCACTTCTACCAATTGTTCTTGCTTTTTTACCTCTTCCCGGTATCGCCGACAAGAGCATTTTCGTGTAAGGATGCAGGGGATTCTGGTACAGGTCAAAAACCTTACCCTTCTCCATTATCTTCCCTAAATACATAACAGCTGCCGCATCCGCTATGTACTGCACCATGCTAAGATCATGTGTGATGAAAAGATAAGATATATTCAACTTCTCCTGCAAGTCCCTTAGCAGGTTTATTATCTGTGCAGATATGGAAACATCAAGAGATGAAACAGGCTCATCACACACTATTACAGAAGGATTAAGGCTAAGCGCCCTGGCAATACATATCCTCTGCCTCTGTCCACCACTGAACTCATGCGCATAGCAGTCCATTGAATCTTTCGGCAGTCCCACGGTATCAAGCAATTCCCCGACTCTTTCCCTTATATCTTTTCGGCTGTAATCTCTAAAGAATATCTTCAGGCCCTCACCTATTATCTTCTTTACGGTTAACCTGGGATTGAGTGAACTGTAAGGATCCTGGAATATTATCTGCATCCAGCGGCGCAACTCGCGCATTTTTGAATGATTAAGAGCTGTTATATTCTGCGAGTCAAAATATATGCTGCCCGAGTCCGGCTCAAGAAGCCTGAGGCAAAGCCTGCCGGTGGTTGTCTTCCCGCAACCGCTCTCGCCCACAAGACCCAAGGTCTCCCCTTTGTTTATTTCAAAATCAATGCCGTCGACAGCCTTGACCCAATCCACGGTCCTGTAGAACAGGCCGCGCCTGACGGGAAAGTATTTTTTTAAGCCATGTACCTGCATTATTGTTTCCGTCATTACTTTACCTTCCAGCACCTCACCCGGTGCTCCGGTTGGTTTTCCACCAAGAGAGGCATATTAGCCCTGCAATAATCATCGGCCTTTTCGCACCTGGGATTGAATGGACATCCCGAAGAACGCTCCATAGGATCCGGGACTTTACCGGGTATAACTGATAACCTTCGTTTTTGAATAGGCTCAAATAACGGTACTGCCTTAAGAAGACCCTGCGTGTACGGATGTAGGGGATTGGAGAAAAGTTCATCCTTTTCGCATACCTCGACGGTTATCCCGGCATACATGACCGTAACCCTGTCAGCGACTTCACCCACAACAGCAAGGTCATGGGTTATAAGAAGAATGGATATCCCGGATTTCTTCTTAAGCTTTGAGAATAGATCCAGTATTTGTGCCTGGATAGTCACATCCAGGGCTGTGGTCGGTTCATCCGCTATTAAAAGCTCGGGATCGCAGGCTAAGGCCATTGCAATCATAGCCCTCTGGTTCATCCCCCCTGATAACTGATGCGGATAATTATCAATCTGCTGTGCGGGAGACGGCATTTCCACGCTTTCGAGCAACTCCACGATCCTCTTTCGCATAGCTTTTTTATCAACAGAAAGATGGATTCTCATCGCTTCCTCAATTTGAGAGCCTATGGTATAGAGCGGGTTAAGCGCAGCAACAGGCTCCTGGAATATCATGGAAATAGACCCTCCTCTTAGAGCTCTCATTTCATTATCAGAGAAATCCAGGATGTTTCTGCCGTCAAACATAATCTCGCCGGATGTGATCTTACCCTGCCCCGAAGGTAGAAGCCTCAGGATTGAAAGCGCCGTAACGGTCTTCCCGCAGCCGCTCTCACCAACAAGACCCATTGTCTCCCCTTTTCTTACACTAAGGCACCCATCCTCGACAGCACGTGATAGACCGTGTTCTGTATTAAACTCAACCCTTAGATTTTTTACATCAAGCAGGTTTCCCATTTACTTTACCTTGCCTATCTTCATCATGGGATCAAATGCATCCCTTAACCCGTCACCCAGGAAATTAAACGACATGACGGCGATAAATATAAACAAACCGGGTAGCAGTATCCACGGGTGGAACTTTATCTGGGCTATATTCATGGCACTTGCAAGTAAATTCCCCCAGCTCGCATGCGGATCCTGTATACCCAGCCCAAGAAGGCTCAGTGCAGATTCACCCAGGATATATCCCGGAATAGACAATGTCACAGCGACAATTGCATAGGATAGAGTATTAGGCAGGATATGCCTTAATATGATACTCATATCCTTTGCCCCTATTGCTCTTGCAGCCACCACGAATTCCCTTTCTCGTATCGATATGACCATACCCCTTATGACCCTGGCAAGCCCTGCCCAGCCGATAAAGCTCATTATGACCACAATTAACAGGTATACCTCTACAGATGAAAGCTCAGGCGGGAACGCCGCACGAAGGGCAAGCATAAGATAGAAACCGGGCACCATCATTATCATCTCACACAGTCGCATTATGATATTATCGACCTTTCCTTTGAAATACCCGGAAATGCCTCCTATAAGCATGCCCAGCAAAAACGTTATAAAAGAACCAATCAAACCTATGGAAAGAGATACCCTTGAACCATAGAGAATCCTTGACAATAAGTCTCTTCCCCTTGAATCCGCGCCTATGAGATATATCCTCGCATTTTCCCCTACACCGAAAAGGTGAAGGTCCGTCTTGAATATACCGAGCAGTTTATGCTCATCGCCTCTTGTGAAGAACCTGACCGGGTATTTTTTAGATGTATCAACAACATATATTCTCTCATAAAACTCATTAAATTTATAAGAGTAGTTATAAACGAAAGGTGTTATATCGAATTCACCTTTATCATCAAATACCCGAATGCGTGTCGGAGGATTATAGGAATTGGTCCTTCTCTCATTGTCATAATGATAAGGCGCTATGAAATCAGCAAAAATGGCGCAGAAATAGAGAACCCCCAATATTACACAGCCAAACATGGCCAGCCTGTGCCTGCGCAGTCGGCGCATTGCCATCTTAAACTGGCTTACAGATTTATAGGAAGATGTATCCTTCTTTCTCACTCTAACCTCTTTTAATGATATTGTATCCTCGGGTCAACCCATGCAAGAAGAACATCCGCTATCAGATTGCCTCCGATAAGAAGAACCCCTCCCATGAGCATGCTTCCCATGACAAGAAATAAATCCTGGCTCCTGACAGCCTCAAGCATCACGCTCCCAAGACCCGGCCAGCTGCATATGATCTCGGTAAGTGCGGCACCGCTCAAAAGCCCAGAAAGTTGATATCCAAATATGGTGACCATCGGGTTTATTGCGTTTCTAAGCGCATGTTTATAGATGACCCTGGATTCAGAAAGCCCCTTAGCCCTTGCCGTGGTGATATAATGTGATCTCATAACTTCAAGCATATTTCCACGCATAAGACGCTGAAGCCCTGCCATAGAACCTGTTCCTATCACCAATGTAGGTATAACCAGATGCTTCAGGACATCCCATATCTTTCCCAGTAATGTTAGCTCTTCATAATTGCTTGACATCATACCGCCCAGCGGTAATACACCGACAAGCGATACTATAAAAAGAAGAAGAAGAGCAAGGAAAAAATTGGGTATAGACATGCCGAGGAAGGCTGTTGTCGAGAATATCTTATCCCCCCATGAATACTGGTGCACAGCGCTGTATATGCCAATGGGAATAGCTATAGCCCATGTAAAGAGCATAGCGGCAAGAGCAAGAATGAGCGTGTTTAAGAGCCTTGATCCTATTACCTTTGTCACGGGCTCTTTCTTTACAAATGAGTAGCCCATATCAAGTTTAAGGAGGTTTTTAAGCCAGTAGCCGTACTGGACTATGGGAGCTTTGTCTAGATGATACTGTTCTTCATATTGCTTGATAGTTTCTTCTGATATCTGAGGGTTCATGCGAAGAGAATCAAAATAATTTCCCGGGGCAAGCTGAAAAACCATAAACGCTACAAAGCTTATGGCCAGCAAAAGAGGAATGGCTATGAGGATTCGCCTTATGATATATGTGGTCATATACCGTCCTTTACGGATTACTTAACGTAAAGTTCGTCTAAATTATGAAAGGCACCGCCGTAACTTGTCGGATAAAGATTATCGAATTTATCCCTCACGGCAAAAATGCTCGCAGGAAGTACTGTGTATAAAAAAGGAAGCTGTTCTGAGACTATCTGCTGCCACTGGTCATAAAGCATTTTTCTCTTATTCGGATCAAGCTCCTGAACACCCTTGTTGAATATATCATCTATCTTTGCTTCCCATTCCGTGGCCGGCTTTTCCTGTTTTGGATACCACATATGCAGGTGCCCGCCAGACTGCCAGACATTATTGCCGAAATGAGGCTCTATCCCGCCTGTGAGACCGAGAAGGATCGCATCCCAGTCATAGCTGGCGTCAAGCTTTCTGACAAGTGTGTTGAATTCAAGCTGTGTAAAATGCACTTTCATTCCCACCTGCTCGAGATCCTTTCTGATGATTTCTGCTATCTTTAGCCGAACCGTGTTGCCCGAATTTGTATAAAAGCTGAACTCCACTTTATTGCCATCTTTATCCTCAATTACACCATCCCCATCTACATCCGTAAAACCTGCTTCCTTTAGAAGAGTCTTTGCTTTTTTCAGGTTATAGCTATATGTCTTTACATCAGGATTATAAAAGAATCCAGCACTGGGACTCATCGCCGCGGTCTGCGGGAACCCAAGACCGTTCATAACTATATCAATTATAGACTGCTTGTCTATCGCGTGGGCCACGGCCTGGCGGAATTTAAGGTTGCTAAACCAGGAAAGTTTCTTCGGTTGGACGAATGATTCGCCGGTATTCTTATTCTTGCCTGTGTTCATGTTAAAAACCAAAAAACTCGTACCAAAGGCAGGCCCCGTGTTGTAAACCTTGTATCCGCCCTGTTTCTCTTTGGGTTTAAGTATAGGATAATCGGAACCCCTGAGCCCGTAATAATCCAGCTCACCTTCCTGGAACTTAAGAAGCGCCACGTCATCGCTTTGCACGATTAAAAAGATTACCTTTTCAATGTAAGGAAGACTCTTTCCTTTAGCGTCTTTCCTCCAGTAATGAGGGTTCCTATTAAGTATTACCTTCTGCCCCGAGAGATATTTCTCGAGCACATACGGCCCGGTACCTACAATCTGGGCAGGATCCGCATCAACACCCCACCATGAATTGAACTTACCCCCGTCAACCACCTTCTCAAGAACATGCTTTGGCAGTATCTCCTGGGACATGGACCGCAGAAACGGGGCAAACTTTACGGGAAGCGTGAATTTAACGGTATGTTTATCAATTGCTTCCACCCTGAACCGCTTTCCCTCTATAGTGAAGATATCCCTGGCTGAATTCGGTATATCCGGGTTGTAAATGAGCTTATTAAAAGTAAAAGCTATATCTTCTGCGGTAAAAGGCTCACCGTCAGACCATTTTATATCTTTCCTAAGATGAAATGTCCACTCAAGCCCGCTCTCATCCGTCTCCCACGAACTGGCAAGCCATGGCTCCACTTCCACACTAATACCGCTTGTCCTGGTCAATCCTTCAAAGAAAAGCCCGGTAACAACAGTTGTGGAGGTCTCCTTTGCAAGTATAGGGTTGAAGGATTTAGGGTCACTTATACTGGGCCTGACTAACTCACCACCGCGCTTTCCCACTACAGGTTTGTATTCCCTTGCACCCGCACCTATAACAGTGACAAGAATCAAAACAAGAACAATGGGAATTATCTTCCTCATAAGCCGTAATCCTTTCACCTGCTATTTATGCACTAGATTTTTGATATAATCTTCTCGAGAATGCTTTCGCGATTTTCTATATTAACATTTATCAGCTCAATATCGTTTCTGTCTTTGATTTCTTTTATAAAAGGAAGTTTAGCCTCCGTTATAACACCTATAACCCTTTTGGGACTGTCCAGGGCCATTAGCACAGCATCATGAAACTTAAGAGAAAGCACTTCCATCTTCCCGATCTCATCTATAATAATAATCTGCTTTTGTTTATCCTTAAGTGTATCGAGTACACTTTGAATACCGATATCCTCCAGGCTTTTAAGATCAACATAATACTTACTTATCTTGTAACCTGTCTTCATATCCTGGTGGGCAAGCGTTGCTTCTTTCCCCTCAAGATTCACTACCTTAAAACCTGCCCTCTTGTTGTTCTGATAAATAGCCTCGGTGTAAAACCCCCCGGCGTGTTGCAGCTTTTCTATAAGTTTCTTGATAATGACTGTTTTGCCTACCTTAGGTTTTCCTGTAAGTAAAATATTCTTCCTCATCAGCATACGGTCCCTTTCTAATATTTTACGCTCATAAGGCAAAGTCCCCTGGCAGGAATATTGGGTCCGGCCTTTCTCCTGTCTTTTGCCCCCAAGATGCTTTTCACACTTGATGGTTTGATCTTTCCCCTGCCTACTTCCAGAAGTGTGCCGACAATGTTTCTGACCATTTTGTATAGGAAATAATCTGCTTCTATGTCAAAGGTTATAATATTTGGTCTCTTTTTAATATCTATCCTTATTATTTTACATCGCGGGTCCTTTACCTCGGAACCTGAAGAAGCAAAAGATGTAAAATCATGTCTTCCTATCAAATAGCCGGCACCTTTTCTCATAAGTCCTGTATCAAGAGGATAAGAAAAGTGATATGCGTACTGCCTTCCTATCGCACAGCCAACATCACCGCTTGAAACGCAATACCTGTAAATCTTGCTCCTGGCGCCAAAGCGCGCGTTAAACGTCTTGGAAACACTTCTTAACCCGTGCACCACTATATCATCCGGCAGTACACTGTTTAATGCTTTTTTAAGGGAGGAAACAGCGATGCCGTGCGATATTGTCACGTTTGCGATATAGCTTCTAGCGTGGACCCCGGCATCAGTTCGACCGACACCTGTCACTTTGCAAAACTCGTGTAAAATCACTTTCAGGGCACGCTCGAGTTCACCTTGAATGGTCCTTATACTGGTCCCCTTAAGACGGTTTTGAACCTGCCATCCAGAGTAACATGAGCCGTCATATTCGATTGTAAGCTTTAGATTCCTCATATATGCCATCTAATGATTATCCCCTGATTGGGTCAGGGGAATAATCGCCTCAAAAGCGCTTTTGTATATTACCCCGCGATGTAATGCGCGGGGTAATCGCTACTTCTTTTTTATCAGAAGCTCCGCTATCTGCACAGCGTTTAGCGCAGCGCCTTTTCTCAGGTTATCTGATACAACCCATAAATTCAGCCCGTTTGGGACGGTTGAATCTTCTCTGATCCTTCCCACGTAGGACGGATCCTTGCCTGCTGACATAATAGGCAGCGGATAACTAAGAGAAGCCGGGTCATCCACGACCTCTACACCGGGAGCCTTGGATAAAAGTTCACGCGCCTCTTTTGCGGATAGTTTCTTCTCGGTCTCAATATTTACGGCCTCTGCATGGCCTACAAAAACCGGCACCCTTACACAGGTAGCGGTTACCCGTATAGTATCATCATTCATTATCTTCATTGTCTCATTGACCATCTTCATCTCTTCCTTGGTATAGCCGTCATCAAGGAACTTGTCAATATGCGGAATGACATTGAAAGCTATCTGGTGAGGAAGAATATCTTTCTTAATGGAAGGGGTCTTTCCCTCCATGATATCACGGGTCTGCTGCTGTAATTCCTCCATTGCTTCCCTTCCCCAACCGGATACAGACTGGTAAGTTGAGACAACTATCCTCTTTATCTTAGCAGCGTCATGGATAGGCTTAAGCACAACCACGAGCTGGATAGTAGAGCAATTGGGATTTGCTATAATACCCTTGTTCCACTCAATGTCCTGGGGGTTTACCTCGGGAACAACCAGAGGTACCTCCGGGTTCATGCGAAAGGTTGAACTGTTGTCAATTACAACAGTTCCTCTTTTAACCGCCTCTGAAGCAAACACACCGCTTGCTGCCTCGGAACTTGAAAAAAGCGCTATCTCAACGTTCTCAAAGGAATCCGGCTTTGTTTCTTCTATTGTATATTCCTTATGCTGAAAGGAGGTCTTCATCCCGGCAGAGCGCTTACTCGCCAGAAGCTTAAGCTCCCCTATGGGGAACTTCCTCTCATCAAGAATTTTAAGCATCTCTTTTCCCACCATTCCGGTTGCTCCGACAACAGCTACATTATGCTTTGACATCTCCTTTAATCCTTTCTGTTGGTTTATATCTATTTAGCTACCTGCTCTGCGATAAGATCACCCACCTCTGAGGTGGAAAGACCCATCTTGCCGGCGCCCAGATTCTTTATCTTACCTGTCTCAAGAGCATGTATCACTGCCTGCTCCACTGCTTTTCCGGCTTCTGGCTCCCCTACTGTCTCAAGAAGCATTCCCAGGGCACAGATGGCAGCTAGAGGATTTATGACGTTTTTTCCCGTATACTTTGGAGCTGAGCCTCCTATCGGCTCAAACATGCTAACCCCCTCGGGATTGATATTTCCGCCTGCGGCTATTCCCATTCCCCCCTGTATCATAGCGCCTAGATCCGTTATGATGTCTCCGAACATGTTGTCCGTTACGATCACGTCAAACCACTCCGGGTTCTTTACGAACCACATGGTCGTTGCATCCACATGCGCGTAATCAGTCTTGATGCCAGGATAATCCTTAGCCACATCGTTAAACGCCCTCTCCCACAAGTCAAATGCAAATGTAAGTACATTTGTCTTGCCGCAAAGCGTGAGCTTGTTCTGCTTGTTGCGCTTCTTGGTATATTCAAATGCGTAGCGTATGCATCGCTCTACGCCCTTTCTCGTATTGATGGAGGTCTGGATAGCAACTTCATCCTGTGTTCCCTTCTTAAGAAAGCCCCCGCTTCCGGTGTAAAGGCCTTCTGTATTCTCGCGCACCACAACGAAATCAATATCCTCAGGCTTCTTATCCCTTACCGGCGTGTAGACATTCGGGTACAATTTTACCGGACGAAGGTTTATATACTGGTCTAGCTCGAACCTGAGCCGCAGCAGTATGCCTTTCTCGAGAATGCCCGGTTTAACTTCGGGATGCCCTATGGCTCCTAGATAGATAGCGTCAACTTTCTTTAGTTCATCCACCACGGAATCAGGAAGAGTTTCTCCTGTTCGCTTGTAACGTTCACCACCCAGGTCATAATCAACCAGTTCATATTTGATACCGTATTTCTTGCCTGCGGCGCCGAGCACCTTCAATCCTTCCTTTACAACTTCAGGACCGGTACCGTCACCGCCCATTACTGCTATCTTGTATTTCTTTCCCACTGCCTGGATCCTCCTTGTTCTCTTGTGTTATATTTTACCCTTTACGTATTCCATCAAACCGCCCGCGTCTATTATCTGTTGCATAAAAGCGGGGAATGCAGTTGCATCATATGTCTGTTTCTTTGTAAGATTGTTTATCTTGCCAGCCTTAAGGTCAACCTCCACATCATCACCCTGCTCTATATTCGCGCTGGCTTCTTTACTCTCGAGAATTGGGAGTCCTATGTTAATGGAATTTCTGTAAAATATCCTGGCGAAAGTCTCGGCTATTACGCAGGAAACCCCGCATGCCTTGATTGACACAGGCGCATGCTCACGGGACGAGCCGCATCCGAAATTTTTGCCAGCGACTATAATATCTCCTTTTTTGACCTTGCCTGCAAATTCCTTGTTTATATCCTCCATGCAGTGCCTAGCTAATTCCTCGTCTTTTGTGGTATTCAAATACCGTGCGGGTATGATCTCGTCTGTATTAACATTATCCTCAAATTTCCAGGCCTTATTCTTCGTTTTCACTTGTATCCTCACCTCTTTCATCTCTTGGAAAAATAGCTGTTATATAATCCTTGTTTATATCCATGAACTTAACCTTATCGACAAGTTCCTTCTCAGGCAACTTGTATATGGAAGCACTCGTCACGGGTATAAACTTCCTGGAAACGTTCAAAAAATCAGACAGGCGTTCCTTCATAAGCGTGTGAATTGTACCCTCGATAATAAAATTCTGGATAAAGATAACAACATGCACATGGTCTTGGTCTACTTTAACCATACGCCCGCCTCCTTTTTAAGGACAAGCCCTATTATTTAATCTTATCAGGATGTGTGATCTTCCCGGTTATGGCGGATGCAGCCGCAACAGCGGGATTAGAGAGGTAGACCTCGCTTTCGGTGTCCCCCATTCTCCCTACGAAATTCCTGTTGCTTGTAGCAACAGCCTTCTCCCCTTTGCCAAGAATTCCCATATGCCCGCCAAGACACGGCCCGCAGGTAGGTGTTGAAACAACAGCTCCCGCATTGACGAATATCTCAGTAAGGCCTTCGTTTATGGCATCCATGAATATCTTCTGCGTAGCAGGAATCACTATAAGCCTCACATAAGGATGCACCTTTTTTCCCTTTAATATAGAAGCGGCTATTCTCAGGTCTTCTATCCTTCCGTTCGTGCAGGAACCTATAAAAGACTGGTCAATTGCAATATCCGAAAGTTCGCTGACCGCTTTTACATTTGAAGGCAGAAACGGGCATGCCACCTGAGGTTCTATATCTGAAATACCATATTCCTTTTCATCGCTGTATTTCGCATTCTTGTCGCTTTTGTAAATCTCATACGAACGATTTGCCTTCTTCTCAACATACTTGATGGTTGTATCATCAACTCCAAATATGCCGTTCTTCCCTCCCGCTTCTATAGCCATATTAGCCATGGTAAAACGCTCTGACATGGATAGAGAGTCTATTACTTCCCCTGTAAACTCCATTGATTTATACAGGGCCCCGTCCACCCCAATATTGCCTATGGTATAGAGTATAAGGTCCTTACCACTTACCCATTTACGCGTTTTTCCTTTGTAGATGAATTTAATGGACTCCGGAACCTTAAACCAGCACTCCCCTGTTGCCATAGCAGCAGCAAAATCCGTGGAACCCATGCCTGTTGAAAAAGCTCCCAGCGCTCCGTATGTACATGTATGGGAATCCGCGCCGATAATAAGATCTCCTGGAAGAACTATCCCCTTCTCAGGAAGAAGCGCATGCTCAACGCCGCCGCAACCTATCTCATAGTAATGCTTGATTTTGTGCTTCTTTGCAAAATTCCTCATAATCTGGGCCTGGTTTGCGGATTTAATATCCTTGTTAGGCACAAAGTGATCAGGTATAAGAGCTATTTTTTCGGGATCAAATACCTTCTTTATCCCGGCCTTCTCAAATTCCTTTATCGCAAGCGGGGCGGTTATGTCATTGCCGAGAGCTATATCGACTTTGGCGTTAATAAGCTCACCAGGAGAAACGCTCTTTTTCCCGCAATGCGCTGCAAGGATTTTTTCTGAAATAGTCATACCCATGAGTAGCATTTACCTTTTCTTGAATATTATTTTATTAATAGCATTAAGGTAGGCTCTGGCGCTTGCCTCAATAATATCGGTACTCACTCCCCGCCCTGAATATATCCTGTTCTTGTGCGCGACCTTGATACTGACCTCTCCCACTGCATCCTTTCCCCTTGAAACCGCTCGGATCGAATAATCCATGAGTTTGCTTGAAACTCTGGTTATCCTGTCAATTGCCTTGTAAGCGGCATCCACAGGCCCGTCACCGCATGCAGCTTCCTGCTCCGAGGTCTTTTTTGCCTTATCATGCTTTGTTACAGTAACGGTCGCTGTAGGAATAGTCTGATTACCTGTTGTCACGTTTATATAGTCCATTGTGAAGGTCTCGGGAATCTGCGAGATCTCATCTTCTATGATAGCTTCTATATCCTCATCGAAGATGTCTTTCTTCTTATCCGCTAACACCTTGAAACGACCGAAGGTCTTCTCGAACTTCTTACCTTTTAAGCCATAGCCCATCTCTTCCAGGCGCTTCTTGAACGCATGCCTGCCTGAATGCTTGCCCAGAACAAGCTTGCTGTCCTTTAACCCTATGGATTTTGGGGTCATTATCTCATAGGTCAGCTTCCTGCTCATTACACCATGCTGATGTATACCCGCCTCATGGGCAAAGGCATTAGCCCCTACAATAGCTTTGTTGGGCTGAACAGGCATACCAGTCAGACCGCTTACTAGCTTGCTTGTCTTATATATTTCATCGGTTTTTACGCCTGTAGAGAGTTTGAAGAACTTGCTTCTTGTCTTTATCGCCATTACTATTTCCTCAAGCGAAGCGTTTCCCGCCCTTTCCCCTATACCATTAATGGTGCACTCAACCTGCCTTGCACCGTTTAACACTGCAGCCAAGGAATTGGCCGTGGCCATACCCAGGTCATTGTGACAGTGTACGCTGAAAATAGCTTTTGAGCTGTTTGGGACAATTTTTATAAGATTTGCTATACGCTCACCGAATTCCGAAGGTGTGGTATATCCCACTGTATCCGGAATATTTATGGTTTTGGCCCCTGCGGCTATAACCGCTTCCACTACCTTGCACAGGAAACTAAATTCACTTCTCCCGGCGTCTTCCGGGGAGAACTCAACATCAGGTGTTAACTTCCTGGCATATTTTACGGCCTCAACAGCCGCCTTCAAAACTTCCTTCTCCGACATCTTCAGCTTGTACTTCATGTGTATCGCAGATGTCGCCAGGAATGTATGTATGCGCGGTTTCCTGGCATGCTTTACGGCACCCCAGCATGCGTCAATATCCAGCTTCTTTGCCCTTGCCAGTCCGGCTATAGCAGGACCTTTCACGCTCTGGGCGATCAATTTCACAGCTTCGAAATCCCCAGGAGAAGAAACGGGAAATCCAGCCTCTATAATATCCACCCTCAGCCTTGCAAGCTGTTTTGCTATCTCCAGCTTCTGTTTAGTATTTAAGCTTGCACCAGGGGATTGCTCCCCGTCTCTTAGGGTTGTATCAAATATCAGAATTTTATCCGTGATAGTACTCCTTTTATCTAAAACAACATTAATGCCTGTTATGATTTTTCAATATTTTACTCTTCTGGAGCTGGTATACCCTCCAGAAGAGATCAAGAATGCCGGAAAGTATGTATGCTGCAAGAATAATCAGTATCATGTTCTCAGGATACATCCACACTATGACACTTACAACTATGATAAGGACAAATACTCTCAGTGATTTCCTCTTATCCAGCCTCATTACCTTGAAGCTCGCGTATCTGAGATTACTTATCATAAGATATGATAATATCAAAATTGTGAGAGGAAGGAACTTATACAGTAACGGAACATTCTTCATTATAACCGGTATAGTTCTCGTACTTGTTTCCTGAGCCCACATGCTGTACACCACGACGAATGTCGCAAGTATCCCGCCTGCTGCCGGTATAGGCAAGCCGGAATAATAAGTGATATTACCCTCTCCCGCCTTGACATTAAACTTTGCGAGCCTGAGTGCTCCGCCTACAACAAAGAGAAACGCCACAAGCATGCCTACTTTACCGTAGCGGTGAAGCACAAGCGAATACATAAGGACCGCTGGTGCCACTCCAAAAGATATCACATCCGCCAGTGAGTCGAACTCTATGCCGAATTTGCTGGTTGTCTTGGTAAGACGTGCCGTCTGGCCGTCAAGTATGTCAAAAACTACAGCAACGAGAATAGCCCAGCCTGCTGCAACAAAATTGGAGCTGAAACTGTTCATTATGGAGAAAAATCCCGCACCCAGGTTACCGAGAGTGAAAAGATTCGGCAGTATATATATTCCTCTTCTGAGCTGATGGTTCTTGTTATTCAATTTTACCAATGACAGTCACCCCTGCTTTAACCCTATCGCCTACATTAACCTTTAATAAAACATTAGAAGGAACATAAAGATCAACCTGAGAACTGAATTTGATAAGCCCTAGTCTCTGACCTTGCTTAAGATTATCTCCCTCTTTGCACCAGCACACAATCCTGCGCGCCAGAATGCCTGCTATCTGCTGAACAACAACCCTAAGCGAAGGCGATTCTATTGCTATCTGATTGTTCTCGTTTTCAATATCAGCCTCCTGCTTGTACGCAGGCAGGAATTTTCCCGGAGTGTACTTTACAAACTTTACCACTCCATCAACAGGAGACCTCTGCACATGCATATTAAAAGGAGACATGAATATCTTCACGACATTTGTTTCTGCATTTATAAACTCATGTTTTGTTTTCTCTACCGCCATTACCTTCCCGTCCGCGGGAGATACAACCACATTATCTTCCTGCGGAAGCACTCTTTCCGGATCGCGGAAGAAGAACATCATAAAAATCATCAATAAAAAAGAAAGACCGCTCAATAAATATAAAGAGCGTGCGTAGTAGCCGGTTATGTAGAAAAGCGCAGTAAGACCGGCAAAGCACTTTATTAAAATGAACCCTTCTCTCGCGATAGGGATTAATCTTTTTTTCATATTAAGCACATTTTAAGTTTTATTTTTCCTTCTTGAGCCAGCTCATCATCTTACGAAGATTCGCTCCGACCTTCTCAATAAGAAGATCATCAGTTCTCTTGCGCAGGGCGTTGAACACCGGACGTCCGGCCTGGTTCTCCAGTATCCATTCATTAGCGAACTTACCTGAACGGATTTCTTCCAGTATCTTATCCATCTCAACACGGGTCTTATCCGTGATGATACGTTTCCCGCGTGTAAGGTCACCATATTCTGCGGTGTCACTGACGGAATACCTCATCCTGTGAATACCGCCCTCGTAGAAGAGATCAACTATGAGTTTTAACTCGTGCATGCATTCAAAATATGCTATCTCAGGCTGGTATCCGGCTTTTACGAGAGTATCGAAAGCCGCACAGACCAATTCGGTAACCCCACCGCAGAGCACGACCTGCTCACCGAAAAGATCGGTCTCGGTCTCCTCGGCAAAGGTTGTTTCTATAACCCCTGCCCTTGTTCCGCCTATACCCCTTGCATATGCAAGCGCCAGTTGCTTTGCTTTCTTGCTCGCATCCTGGTATATCGCTATCAAACACGGAACTCCGCTTCCCTCAGTAAAGACTTTTCTCACCAGATGTCCAGGCCCTTTTGGAGCGACCATGAAAACATCTATGTCCTTCGGAGGAACGATTTGTCCGAAATGTATATTGAAACCGTGTGAGAACACAAGCGCCTTGCCCTTTTTAAGGTTTGGCTCTATGGCTCCCTTGTAAACCATGGACTGTACCTGGTCCGGCACAAGCATCTGTATGATGTCAGCCAACTGGGCGGCTTCGGCCGCACTGACGACTTTCCACTTATCTTTTATCGCAAGCTCGTAATTGGGTGTGCCTTTGAGCTCAGAAACTATGACGTCCAGACCGCTCTCACGAAGATTCTGTGATTGTGCATGTCCCTGGCTACCATACCCGATAATCGCTATTTTCTTACCTTTTAGTGCTTTTAAGTCAGCATCCTTGTCATAATACATCTTAACCATTTGTAGTATATCCCCCTTTTTGTTTTTCTATTTGCTTCCTCTTGTCATCGCTATCCTGCCTGTTCTAACCATTTCCTTTATACCAAAGGGCTTCATGAGATTTGTAAACGCAACAACCTTATCCTCGCTTCCCGTGAGTTCGATAATTACAGATTTAGGCCCGATATCAACTATCTTCGCCCTAAAAATGTCAACAAGCTGCATTATTTCAGCCCTTGTTGATTTTTCGGTGGTGACCTTTATCAGTATCAAATCCCTGTTGATAAAGCTTTCTTTTGTAAAATCGCTTATCTTTATAACATCTATAAGCTTATGAAGCTGTTTTGTAACCTGCTCAAGTATCCTTTCATCCCCACCTACGACTATTGTCATACGTGATATAGCGTGATCTTCCGTCTCTCCTACCGCAAGACTTTCTATATTAAATCCTCTTGCACTGAAGAGCCCGGCAATTCGGGACAGAACTCCTGACTTATTCTCAACCAACACCGAAATCGTATGTTTCATATTTCCCCCTGTTAAATAGATAGTATGGCATCAAGCTCGTAAAGATTCATATCAATTGGTTTTTTCTTTGAACAGGCCTTACTTAAGCTCACCGAGCTTATTCTGCCTTTTTGCAGTATCACAGCTCTTGCCTTTGCACCCTTTCGTATCAAATCAACCGCGGCAGCACCGAATTTACTGGCGAGATTCCTGCTAAGTGCGGTAGGCCTTCCCCCGCGCTGAACATAACCAAGAACACTCACGCGCACTTCACTCCCGACATACTCCTCGATATGTTCTCCTATGGCAAAAGGACTTCCCGCACCCTCGGCCATCACTATTATGCTGGAAGACTTCCCTCTATCACGGCCGTGTTCCAGCTTCTTACAGACCGCTTCAAGACTGTATTTAACCTCCGGGATAAGGATTATCTCAGCACCGGCAGCAAGACCGACTTCCAGGGCAAGGAAACCTCTCTCCCTTCCCATAACTTCTATTATGAAAGTCCTCTCATGAGAAGTCGCCGTATCCCTTATCTTGTCTATCGCCTCCAAGGCAGTGTTTACAGCTGTATCAAAACCTATTGTCATCTCGGTTCCGGTAACGTCATTATCAATACTTGCGGGTATCCCCACAACCGGTATTCCACCCAACTCGTGAAGCGCAAGCGCACCTTTTAGCGTACCATCTCCTCCTATAGCTACAAGCCCCTCTATTGCTCTTTTCTTTAGAACGCTTAGCGCTTTTTTCTGACCCTTGAGGGTCTTTATATCAGCACACCTTACGGTTTTTAGGATCGTACCGCCCTGATTGATAATACCGCTCACCGAGCCAAGGCTCATCGGCTTCATCTCGTTATTTATTAATCCCTCGTAACCCCTCTCTATTCCCATCACGGTAAGCCCGTTGTAAATTGCTGTTCTAACAACAGCCCTGATGGCCGCGTTCATACCCGGAGCATCTCCCCCTGCTGTTAACAATCCTATCTTCTTCACATTAGTTCCCCGCTATACTATTTTTTTCTTCTTGGCACTCTTCTTCTTTTTCTTGACAGGCTTTTTTTTAGCTGGTTTAGAACTTTTCTTTTTCCTCGCAACAGGATCCTTAAAGACACCCATAGCCCTGAACTTGTTGTAGCGCTCGTTTATCAACTGCTCGGTTGACATCGAGGTTAATTTCTTCAGGGCTGATAGAACTGTATTCTCCAGCCTTTTTGCTATAATGTTGTAATCAGACTGCGCCCCTTCAAAGGGCTCAGGAATTATCTCGTCTATAATGCCCATATGGAGCAGGTCCTTGGCCGTTATCTTAAGGGCCCTTGCAGCTGTCTGTGCCGCACTCTGGTCCTTCCATAATATGGCTGCGCATCCTTCGGGAGAGATAACAGAATAGATGGCATTCTCAAGCATTATGACTCTGTCTGCAACCCCTATACCCAGGGCTCCACCACTCCCCCCCTCGCCTATCACAACGGCAATGATAGGGGTCTTGAGTATAGCCATCTCAAAAAGATTCCTCGCGATAGCCTCTGCCTGACCGCGTTCCTCCGCACCTATACCCGGATAAGCTCCCGGTGTGTCAATAAACACCAGAACAGGAAGAGAGAATTTCTCGGCAAGCCTCATAACCCTCAAAGCTTTCCTGTATCCCTCGGGATGGGCCATACCGAAATTTCTTATAAGGTTATCCTGGGTATTCTTGCCCTTTTGATGCCCTATTACCACGAAAGGCTGTCCACCTATGGTCGCAAGCCCTGCTATTATGGCCTCATCATCCGCAAATCTCCTGTCCCCATGAAGCTCTATGAAATCATGGCTCAGTATCCTCAGATAATCAAGAGTGTAGGGTCTTTGTGGATGGCGGGCTAACTGGACTTTCTCCCACGAGGTGTGATACTTTTTCTTGCTAACCATTCTCGCTTCTCCTAAAATGCTTCCACATAATTAATGCGCAGTATCCGTTCGGGGATATGATGCTTCTTGATATTCTTCCAGGCAAAGTCCAGACTGAGCTGTGTTGTCATAAGATAACTAAGACCTATGTTGAACCGGTTGTTCTCTTCATCTTCAAACTTCTTTATATTATCGTATTCCACCATCAAGATAGCCTGGTCTCCCAACTGCCTGCTAACGCCTAAAAAACCGTAAAGGTTGTCAGGTATTTTTATGTGGTCCAGATCAGAGACATTGCCTCCGCCGTGAACGTAAAGCCCCTCGAAGAATATTTCCTTGGTAGCAACGGCAAAAATACCTCTTGCCTTTTCCGTATAAGTATCTTCTTCGGCCACTGTACCGTCTGCAAGTAATCCACCTTTTTGGATATAGTTACCGTGGCCCTGCGCATCATAGCCTATTGCAAGGGCCGGAAAGTAAAAATTCCCTCCGTAGAGCTTTATCTTAAGACGAAGCGATGGTTCTCTCATCTCTATCTCATCGTTTCCTGTAATACTTCCAAGGTCCAGATGGAAACCTAAATCAACACTTCTCAGGGCCCCGAACGAGAGCCTTGTTAAGAAATCTCCCTTGCCGTACATGCGGAAGTTCAGATCAAAATTCCCGTATGATATTATCTCAGCTGTCGGAATTTCTATTAACTCGGTAGGCATCTGTGCAAAAACAAAACTGTTAAAGCCCGGGATTAGAAATACCGTGGTTAAAACTAAAAAAACAGCTCGCTTGATCATTTCTGCCTCCTTATTAAATTACTTTATAATTTCTATATAATTTATAACAGAAAGCCTGCTGATTGTCAAACTAAAGAATTCCTCAGCCTTCTAGAATGCTGCAGAAAGAGCTATGCTGTGGCGCCAGTCCAGGTCCTGACCCGCGAATACACCCCGTTCCGCACCATAATACGCGTATTCGATACGCGTCAGGCCAAGCTTAAGACCCGCTCCCAATGCCGGGTACCCCTGATTAAGACCGGCGGAAGCGCTGAACATGAGAAAATGCACCCGCGCACCGACGTGAAGTCTCTTGTAAAAATCAACATACCTGCCAAGCTCATTAATATCCAGGGCAAGCTCAAGCACATCTCCTACAGGGATGAATTTTGCCTTCCATAAATACACTTTGGTAGGTTTATATGTAACACCGAAATTAGCCCGCGTGCATATCTGCGTGGTGTCATTGTTGTCCCACTTCATCTTGGTATCGCCTATATCCTTCCACACAAGAGCAAATCCCAGCCTGTCTTGGAGCATCCTGTAGGCCATGCCGAAATCAACACCAAGACCCCAACCCTTAGTAACCATGTTACTGAAACTGAAAGTCTCGAATTCAACAAGTGTCCTGAAATCACGCATTTTCTGGCGCTGCAGGTACCTTATATTTATTCCGAATGCAAACGGTTCCAGTATATCTTCCCCAAAAGGCATCTCCTGTTTTCTCGCATATGAGACGACAAGTGCAAAATCTCTCTGATAATTTATAAGAGCTGTTGGTACGTATACTCCCCTATCCGTCTCGGAAGTAGCTTTGCCGTCAATGTATATTCCCCCGCCTACCGAACCAAGAGGTCCCAGGGGAACCATCACGTTAATATTGGAGTTTGCCTTAAGCATCGCTATGCGGTGGACAAACATCTTATTTCTAAGATCGCTTGAGGCGTCTTCCCAGTCTTTATCCCCCTTGAGTATATCCTGCATCTCGCTTTCCCGCGAGAGCTGGTAGAAATCCAGTATCTCGTTGTTCCATCCGAGCGAGAGCAAGCCTACTGAAATACGGGGCCTGCTAAGATATGCAAGAGCTCCGGGATTATGCAGGAACGATCCGCCGTCATGTGTTGTTCCCATCTGCACCCCGCCCATACCCAGCATCTGTGTAGTCTGGTATTCGAAGACATCCTCAGCCCAAAGCCTGTTAGAAAAAACGCACATTATAAGCAGATAAACCAGAATAATCAAGCTTAAAACTTGTTTTTTCATGAGAATATCCTCTTAACTTTTATAGAAATTAACTAGCGGTACCAGTTGAGTCTTCATCTATAAGCCCGTCACCATCATCATCGATACCGTTTAAGTATTCCTCATCAATGGTGCCGTCTTCGTCATTGTCAACACCGAGTTCCACCTTGTACTTGTTTATATTTGCAAGTACATCTGTTATGGTTTGTTCTATCTGGTCGGCCTGATCAGTGAGTACCTCTTCTATATAATCCTGTGCCTGCGGAAGAAGAGTATTGATCGTATCGATCATGTCATTTATATCATCAGCCGATAGTTCATCGAGGTTTTCTAACCTGAAACCATCCGTATCGAGCAGTAGCTTGAGTTCATCCGCTTTAAGCAGCATATATGATATACCCTCAAGAGCTAACGCCATGCCAAGGTCAATATATACATCCTCAACGCCAATGCTTCCGTGAGTCTGTCCGAGAGCGATTTTCTCAAGGTCCTGTCTTACAACGGTCGAAACATCATAGATAGACTGCAGGTCCGTAATTGAATAGTCAAGAAGATACCCGCTTACCTGTGTATCAGTAAAATCCTTGGCAAGGTCAAAGAAATCTATGGTCAAACCTTCTCTTACAGTTGCCTTGGAATGACCGTAGAGAGCCTCTGCATTGTAGGGATCCTTAGCAAGAGCCTTGTCAAACTCGCCCTTGGCATTGGCAGGTTCTCCCTTATCAAGATAAATATTCCCCTTGGCAATATGCTCTTCAACAGTATCGGTATCCTTGTGGAGTCCCTGATAGAAATTCCGACTACATCCGAAATTTATAACAAGCATACCCACTAATAAAACAAGTGCTAAAGTCTTCTTACCCATAGGAATCCCCTTCCTCATGGATTTTTTATGTTCCCATCTCCCATGATGCAAGGTAATGCTTTTGCTTCTTGGTGAGAGTGTCTATTTTGACGCCCATTGAACTAAGCTTTAGTCTAGATATTCTCTTGTCAATATGCTCAGGCACCTTGTATACTTTCTTCTCAAGTTTTGATGCATTTTTCACAACGTACTCCGCGCATAAAGACTGGTTGGCAAAACTCATGTCCATTACGCATGCCGGATGCCCTTCGGCAGCAGCAAGGTTTATAAGCCTTCCCTCTCCGAGCAGATTGATCCTGCGACCGTTCTTAAGCGTATATTCTTCCACGAATTCCCTGACCATTCTCTTCTTCTTGCTCATGCGCTCAAGCGCCTTTATATCTATCTCCACGTTAAAGTGTCCCGAATTGCATACAATCGCCCCGTCCTTCATTACCTTAAAATGTTTCTCATCAAAGACACTTATATTCCCAGTAACACTTACAAATACATCGCCTATTTTTGCAGCTTCAACACCAGGCATTACACTGAACCCGTCCATTACTGCTTCCAGGGCCACGAGCGGATCAACCTCGGTGACTATAACATTTGCACCCATTCCCTTTGCACGGGAGGCAACTCCCCTTCCGCACCATCCGTACCCGGCAACCACAAGAGTACTTCCTGCAAGAAGCGTGTTCGTTGCCCTTATAATCCCGTCTATAGTTGACTGCCCCGTACCGTAACGGTTATCGAAGAGATGCTTTGTATCGGCATCATTTACTGCTATCATCGGGAACTTAAGCAAGCCTTTCTGCTCGAGGCTCCTTAAGCGTATAACTCCTGTTGTTGTCTCCTCTGAACCGCCGATGACATATTTTAGCATTTCAGAACGGTCTGAATGAAGAGCCGATACCAGGTCGGCACCGTCATCCATGGTAATAGCGGGTTTATGATCCAGCGCGGCGTTTATATGCTTGTAGTATGTCTTGTTGTCCTCTCCCTTAATCGCAAATACGGATATCCCGGAGTCTTTTACCAGAGATGCCGCGACATCATCCTGCGTACTAAGAGGGTTCGATGCGCATAAAACAACATTTGCTCCGCCTGCCTTGAGTGTTGTAACCAGATTTGCAGTTTCTGTAGTCACATGCAGACAACAGGATATATTTATATCCTTAAGGGGTTTTGTCTTCTGGAAATCCTGCCTTATCATTTCTAAAACAGGCATATTATTACTCGCCCACTCAATGCGCAGTTTCCCTTTCTTTGCCAGCTTTGCATCCTTAATATCAAACTTCACTATCGTCCTCCTTCTAAAATTGTATTTTATGTCTCATCAAAATGAGTGATATTCTTGAAATCCTTAAAACGCTCGGTGATGTCTTTATCAGTTACGGATTTTAGTCTGTTTAGACTAAAATCCTCAACATCAAAGGAAGCCATGACGCTTCCATATATCATAGCTCTTCTAAGATTTGCGTCGCTTGTATCCTCGGCCCTTGTCAAGAACCCTACGAAGCCCCCGGCAAAACTGTCACCGGCTCCTGTCGGGTCCTTAACGCTCTCAAGCGGGTAAACAGGAGCACTGAAATGCTGTCCTGTTGAGGACCAAAGCAGTGCCCCGTGTTCGCCTTTCTTGATTATAACTGTTTTGGGACCCATGCCAAGAATGACCTTGGCCGCTTTTATAAGGCTGTACTCCCCTGTCAACTGCCTTGCCTCGGCATCGTTTAACAGTATGATATCGAGTTTGGCGAGAAGCTTGATCAGGGAATCCTTCTTCTGTTCTATCCAGAAATTCATGGTATCCCCTACAACAAGCTTCGGCTTCTTCACCTGGTCCAGCACCTCCATCTGAAGGTCCGGATCTATATTTGCAAGAAACACATATTCAGAATCCTTATACTCATCAGGGATATGGGGGTTAAAGGTTTCAAAGACATTTAGCTGGGTCGAAATAGTATGGGCCTTGTTCAGGTCATAATCATAAAAACCCTTCCACCGGAATGTCTTCTTACCCTTTTCGATCTGAAGGCCTTTTGTATCCACTTCTATTGCCTTGAGCAGGTCAATATATTTCCCCGGGAAATCATCACCAACGACACCGACAAGGTTTATATCCGTATAGTGATGAGCCGCGCAGGAAAAATACGTGGCACTGCCGCCCAGCACCTCGGTAACCTCACCGAAAGGTGTCTTGACCGAATCAATCGCCACAGATCCGACAACGAGTAAACTCACTTTTGTGTCTCCTGTTGTTTTGCTTAGTTATTAATCAGAACTCCTGCTTCCTTCTTGAGCAGCTCTGCCTTATCCGTCTTCTCCCATGTAAATTCCTTCTCACTTCGACCGAAATGCCCGTATGCGGCTGTCTTTCTGTAAATCGGCTTGCGCAGATCCAGAGCAGAGATTATACCCTTAGGTGTAAGGTCAAAATGCTTGTTTATGAGCTCAACGATTTTTTCCGTTGGGATCTTCTCTGTTCCCTCTGTGTCAACCATGACCGAAACAGGCTCGGCCACTCCTATGGCATATGCTAACTGCACGTTACACTTATCGGCAAGACCCGCTGCAACTATGTTCTTTGCAACGTAACGCGCCGCATATGTAGCAGACCTGTCCACCTTTGTCGGATCCTTGCCTGAGAATGCTCCGCCACCGTGTGCCGCCATACCACCGTAGGTATCAACTATAATCTTTCTTCCGGTCATTCCCGTATCCGACTGAGGACCGCCTATGACGAATTTACCGGTAGGATTGATATGATATTTTGTGTTCTTGTCAAGGAGTTTGGCATCGATAACCGGTTTTATGACCTGGTCGATTATTTCCTGTCTTGATTTGTCAGTGATCTGCTTGCCTGTCTTGTCAAGGATCTCCTCGGTATGCTGGCTTGAGATAACCACGGTGTCAACCCTTGCAGGCACACCGTCTTTATATTCAACCGTGACCTGTGACTTTCCGTCCGGTCCCAGGTATTTAAGGATACCTTTCTTCCTTACTTCTGCTAACCTTAGCGCAAGCTTCTGTGCAAGAGTAATCGGCAGGGGCATAAGCTCCGGTGTTTCATTGCATGCATAGCCTATCATTAAACCCTGGTCGCCTGCTCCTCCGGTGTCAACTCCCTGTGAAATGTCAGGAGACTGTGTGCCGATGGCATTTAATATAGCGCAGGTCTTATAGTTAAAGCCGTACTTCGCATCCGTATATCCTATTTCCTTAACAACGTTTCTTACCAATCCCTGTATGTCAACATAACCGGTGGTCGTGATCTCCCCCCCTACTATCACGAGACCGACTGTTATGAATGTTTCGCATGCAACCCTTCCCGTGGGATC
Organism: bacterium; assembly: GCA_043821115.1. Lineage (GTDB taxonomy): Bacteria > CAYTYR01 > UBA6262 > DAOVJB01 > DAOVJB01 > JBDRDD01. The sequence goes on from JBDRDD010000022.1 coordinate 28,945, forward strand.
CTGCTTTAGTACCTCATCAAGAACCGCATCTGAAATCTGGTCGCATACCTTGTCAGGATGTCCTTCTGTTACTGACTCCGAAGTGAAAAGAAAATTCTTCTTCATACTGCTTTCCTCCTTTTTTATTTTTCTTCAATCGTTTCAATATTTATAACCGAGCCTTCAAAGACCGAAATATTCGACTTTATATTAGCCTTATTTCCTATAATGCAGTTATTAAGGTGCACGTGTTTGTTTATACAAACGTCATTCCACACGATACAGTTTTTAATAACAGCACCCTGTTTTATAAGGGCGTTATTGCCGATAACTGTAAACTCATCGATTGTCACGCCTTTTTTTATCGTGCAGTTATTGCCTATAACACAGGGACCCTTTAATCTCACGCCGTGTTCTATCTTCGTACCCAGGCCTACCCAGACATTCTTTGTTATTCTTTTGCCAGGCATCTTTATTTTCACATGGTTGCCCAACACATCATACTGGGCCTTCCTGTATTCCTGCAGGTTCCCTATGTCGCACCAGTAGCCGCTCATCTCGTAGGCGAATATCTTCTCTTTCTTCTTAAGAAGAGAGGGCCATACGTCATGGCCGAAGTCATAGAACTTGTTTTTAGGAATATACTTAAATATCCTGGGCTCAAAAATGTAAATTCCGGTATTAACGGCATTTGCTGCTATGCTGGACCAGGTCGGCTTCTCCAGGAACTTTCTTATTCTGCGGGATTTGTCAACCATGACAACACCATACTCAAAACGCGCGTCAACCTGCTTTAATATCATGGTGGCAAGCGCCTTTTTCTTCTTATGAAAATTAATTGCTTCCTGCAGGTTTATATCGGTCAGTCCGTCACCGCTCATTACAAGGAAAGTATCATCGAAAAATGCCTCGGACTTTTTCACTCCGCCGGCGGTCCCCATAAGTTCCTTTTCCTCTGAATAGGTAATGGAGACTCCCCACTTGGAGCCATGGCCGAAATATCTCTTGACCATGCTCCCGTGGTGATGCAGGTTTATAACAACCTCTTTTATGCCATGCTTTGAGAGAAGCTCCAGAGTGTGCTCAAGAGGAGGTTTATTCACAATTGGTAGCATTGGCTTTGGAACATCATGGGTAAGAGGCCTTAGCCTTGTTCCCTTCCCAGCTGCCATTATAAATGCTTTCATATTGGGGTTCCCTTTTAATAATAAAATAACTTATATATAATATAAGAAATTCCAAAAAAAGTCAATCATTTTTTGCGGTATCACCAATAGGCAGGGATTTAGGAATATTTCTAACTATTAGGTAGACTAGCGGTGTATCAATTATTGCAATAGCAGCTTTTACAAGATACTGCCCCTTGATCAGGCCCATAAGGGGCATTGTACCATAGAACGCTATTGTTATAAAAACAACGGTATCTATAAGCTGTGATACCAGGGTTGAGGCATTGTTCCTAAGCCAGAGGTGCTTGCCTTTTGTGACCTTCTTCCAGAAGTGGAACGCCCACACATCGTGGAACTGGCTGATAAGGTATGCAACAAAACTCGCTATAATAATCCTGGTGGTGCTAGCAATTATACTGTTAAAAGCCTCCCCTTTCTGCCAGAAACCAGCCGCGGGTAGTAATATAGACACCCTTGCTAAAATCAGTACTACAAGCAGGGCAAAAAAACCTGAAATTACAACCTGGTTAGCCCTTTTCTTTCCCCACACCTCGCTTATAACGTCCGTTATTGGGAACGTTATGGAATAAGCGAGAACTCCGGCTGGAAACACCAGCCCCGCTATCATCAGGATCTTGCTTGCCAGTACAGACGCTATTGCAAGAGAAGCCGCAAAGATACTTACAAGTATTATCAGAATTCTCTGTCTTTTTTCATCCATTTTGATTATTCTCCAGTGTAGGCCACGCGTGAGGTTTCAGTTTCCCAAACCATCACCCTGTAAAGCCAGTATTTGCCCAAAACCTTTTTGCGCAAGAAGACCTGCTGGGAGGCAAGTTTCTCGTAGATATACCGGGCGATATTCTCGGAGGAAGGACTTATCCTGTTAAAGGGAACAATCTTGTTAAGGTGCTTATGGTCTAATTTAGAGAGTACTTTTTCGGTCGCTTTCTTTATCTCCTTAAAATCAAGCACCATGCCTGATTTATCCAGTTCAACACCTCTTAAGGTAACATCCACTTTCCAGTTATGTCCGTGTACGGATTCGCATTTCCCCTTGTAGTTTCTAAGATTATGCGCGGCATTAAATGTTCTTGTAACTGTTAACTCGTACATATATTCCCTCTTTTACTTTCCCAGATCCACCTGTTTGATAGGTGAAAGGTTCCTTCCTAAAAATCTTTTTCCTATATCTACAAATCTATTGTGAAGATCACTTACAAAGAACCTGTGCTTGCCGCGAAGAGAAGACTTATTCAATAAACCTTTCTTAGAAAGCACTTCTTTTACTTCTTGGGCGGTTGCCTTTGCAGAATCTATGAGCTTCACATTCTTACCCATAACCTTTGCAATAATACCTTTAAGCAATGGATAATGGGTGCAGCCAAGAATAAGTGTATCAACTTTTTTGGCTTTAAGTCCCTTAAGATACTCCGCAGCAACCTTGGCCGTTATATCTTTCTGTGTCCAGCCCTCCTCGGTAAGAGGCACAAAAAGAGGACAAGGCTGACTGAAGACCTTAACACCCTTAAGTTCCTTCTTAAGTGCCCTCTCATATGAACCAGTACCTATGGTTCCTTCTGTCCCTATAACACCGATTCGCTTGTTGCGTGTTGCACCAGCAGCTGCCTTTACCCCAGGTTCTATAACCCCTATAATAGGCAGTTTGTAGCGCTTCTTTAACTTCGCCAGGCTCATGCTTGACGCTGTATTGCACGCCACAACAAGCAGTTTGATCTTATGCTTAAGCAGAAATTCCGTATTCTGGAATGAGAACTCGGTTATAACCCTCTCTGACTTGGTTCCATAAGGAAGCCTTGCCGTATCACCAAAGTAAACTATATCCTCAGAAGGCAGTTTCCTCAAGAGCTCCTTTACCACAGTAAGCCCGCCAAGGCCTGAATCAAAAACTCCTATTGCCTTTTTCATGCACTATCCTTTCTACTCGACACTCTTCTTGTATTTTATAATGCCGTCAAATATCGCCTTCGCCATATTTTCCCTGAAAGCCCTCGTCTTGAGCTTCTGCTCTTCTTTGTGGTTGCTTATAAACCCGGCCTCGACAAGAACTGCCGGCATATGGGCCCCGCGCAACACGTAAAAGCCTGCCTGCTTTACACCCCTGTTCTTTATACCGGTTGTCTTGGGCACTTCCTTTGCAATTAAGGACCCTAATTCGCTTGATTCATTCATAAATTCATTAAGGCTCATGGACCACAATATCTTACTCAGGTTATCTTTCTTCCTGTCAGGCTCAAGGTTAATAACGGCGTTCTCTATCTTGGCCACGGCTGCTGACTCTTTATCACTTGCCGTGTCGGAGAGGAAATATATCTCGAAACCATCCAGCCTGCGTGATATGGAGGCATTTGTATGAATACTCAAAAAAAGGTCAGCGTTATTCGTATTAGCTATTCTTGCCCTATCATCAAGGGTGATAAAATGGTCGCTTGTCCTTGTGAATATAACCTTTATGCCGGCATCCTCAAGCATCCTGCCCAGCCTTTTAGCAATATCCAGGACGATTTCCTTCTCTTTTGTTCCTTTTCGGCCTACTGCACCGGGATCCTTGCCGCCATGACCCGGATCAATTACAATAGTCTTTATACCGACACCAGAAGAACCTTTGGAGACAGATGTTTCTTTCTTGGTACTTTTTTTACCGGGCTTCTTGGCTTCTTCACTTTTCTCCGGGACTGTTTTTGTAACTGCCACAGGAGGTCTCTCACTAACAGCGGGTGCTTCTTTTTCAACTACAGCAACCTCTCCGCCTTTTATATCTATAACTATCCTCTCTGGCTTATCCAGCTGAAAATCATTGTAAGTCTCCCCAAGATTGTCCATATAAATGGTAAAAAGACCGGCCCTTCTATCCTGCTTTGAATCAATCTTTGTCACGCGCCCGTCATTTACCTTTAGAGATCCGTCTTTTGACTTAAGAACCCCGTGATAAACCGTAACCATAAGCTTGTCAGGGTATTGCTTGACCACAGTATATTTCAAAGCCTGTTTTGTGTCAATTACGATCCTTGTATACTTCGTATGAGTATATGCCCTGATATCAGTGATATTGTAATCACGGTGGATCCTTAGTACTTTCTTATCGTAATTCCACTCTACACTGCCGAGGATTATCTCACCAAAGGCATTTGTCAGGAAGAACTCCAGGGGCACCATTATGGTACCATCAACAAACCTGGTGTTCTTACCCATATTCTTGGACTTGCCGTTTACGATGACCTTTTTACTGTCCACAAAAAAATCGATGGTGTCAACACCCAGTGTGACACTCATCTTTTTTGATACGCTGTGCCAGCTTGTCGTGGTATTAAATATTTTCGAGACATCATCAACCGACAGGTATCCCATTCCATCGATTAATACGAGGTTTATCCCTTCCACCTTGGTCTCATCGTCGAATATTACCTCAATAGGAACGGCTTTATGGGAAGTCTCAGCCTCGATTAACCCTGACAAAGTGCATAAAAAAAATAGAATTAAAACGGATACAGATGTGGTCCGTATCAATTCTGTTATCCTCTCTTTTTAGTTGTATCCCTCCAACGGATAAATTATACCATAACACTCTGGAAAATCAAGAAAAATCGGAGTTTACTTGGAAAGGATAAATCTTACTATTTCAGAGCGGGAAAAAAGCCTTACAGGAGGACCCCATGTACCGGTCCCTGAGGTGGTGTATATATATGAGGAATCTCGTTTATACAATCCATACGGGTAATCAAAACGAAACATGACTATCAGATCCATGGGAGGAATTTGTCCTGCATGGGTATGGCCTGAAAGCTGAAGGTCTACCCCCATCTTACGCGAGTTGTTGAATATATCGGGCATATGGGATAGCATTATAACAGGTTTAGTTAAATCAACCCCATCAAGAGCCTTGTATAGATTAGGGCCTTCGTGATGAGAGCCGGAGCGGTGTCTTCCCGCACCGTCATCAAGACCAGCAAGCTCTATTTTATCAGCAATAGTAACATGAGAGTTTCTAAGAACAGTTATACCCGCAGCCTCCGCTATATCCATGAACACTTCGACACCTGCATAGAACTCATGATTGCCTGTAACAGCAAATACGCCATGTCTTGCCTTTAATTTCTTTAATATCTCTTTAACTTCCTCAAATTTACATATATCGGCATCTATAAGGTCACCTGTAATGACAATAATATCGGGATTAAGTTCATTTGTCCTGTTTACAATATCCTCCAACCATTCCCTGGACTTAGTATAATTAAGGTGCAGATCTGATAACTGCACAACAGAAAATCCAGACAATTCATCAGGTAACTTACTCATCTTTATATCAATATTCCTGACAACAGGCCTTCTCATGCCGTTATACAATGAATATGCGCTCACAAGAGCAAGTAAGACAAGACCAGCGATGGTGATGTAATACCGAACATCTTCTCCTCTATAAAATATCCTGACAATGTCGCAGATAATAAAAATGGCCAGTGCCATACTTATGACACCTAGCCAGGTAGCTCCTACAAACTCAACAGGTCTAATCCAAACAGAAGTATATTTCCTGCTTAAAAACTCGCCGACAAAAAATGACATGCCAAGCACTAGAAATGCAATCCGAAGCCAAACCCTAAAACCAGCAGAAAGCATAAGCCCACTAACTATCCTGGTATACACATAGAAATGCATACCAAAATATATAGTGGAAACGATGGAAAGGAAAATTAATAATGATAGTTTGGACATAATAAAATTTTTTGGTGGAGGTGAGGGGAATCGAACCCCTGTCCTAGAATCCTTTTGAGTAATAAATAATTATAGCTAACGTTTCATTGTTTCTATTACCGAGTTATATGCTGGTTTAGGTTTAATATTCTCATCATACATGCATGGCGCATCATAGCCTGGTTGCCATTCATGAATCCATGTATACCTATCTGTGTATCCCCAAACTGTAATGCTATTGCAAGCATCTGATTCCAAAACAGCCTTCATAACTATTGAATAAAGTCTTGCCTGCTCTTTAAGTTTTTCTCCTGTCACCGGCTCTTTAATTTTAACATCTAATTCGGTAATATAAACATCTAATCCTAAATCTCTATATCGAATGAAATTGTTCACAATGTCATCTACGGTTGGATTATCTATTCCAACAGTTAAATGGAATTGCAAGCCTATGCCGTCAATCGGTATCCCTTTTTGAAGAAGTTTTTTAGTATAATTATAAAGTTTGTCCACTTTATGGGAACTTTGCCCTACATAATCTGCACCAAAATCGTTTAGAATTAATACCGCATTTGGTGCAATTTTATCTGCATGCTTAAAAGCCAGCTCAACATAATCTTCGCCAATCTTCTCGAACCAAACATTTCTTGCCATTTCTTTATTGCGTCTATTGCTGATAGCTTCATTAACTACTATCCACTCATTTATTCTATTTCCATACCGATTCATAACTTTGTCAATATGCTCATACATAATATTAATCATATCTTCTCTTGAAAGGTCACTATTATGGACCCATTCAGGAGTTGGAAGCCAATCCCCTTCTTTATATCTATCTAGGTCAAAACCCCATACAAGTGCATGCCCACGAATCTTCATATTATGAGATTCACCATATTTAACAATTTCATCCATATCGGAAAAATCCCATTCATCTTGCTCATATTGAATATTGACTATGTACATACCATAATCAGCTACTACGAGATTAAATTGTTGAGCCATCACTTCTTTATAGAGAGCATCACTCATTCCATCTGGTCTGAGTGATGTTCCCCATACTATATTTAAGTCATCACTTAGGGTTTTCAGGGTAGCTTGAGAAGGTTTTTGTTTGGTCGTATTGTTGTCATCACTATCACTTAAACCCATAAGCATGGTGGCTGCGCAACAAAGAATAATAAACTTTAAGCCCTTGTAATTCATTGCACATCCTTTGATCATGTTTTTGAAGAACATAAGGCAGGAATGAATGGATTACCCTGTTAGCAACAATTTGCATTTAACCAAACAACTTTGTCCCTATCATGCCAATAAGAAAGCCAAAGATCGCGCCAAGAGCTGGTTCCCAGTGATTTCTTATTTTTGATAAAGGGGCTATATCTTGAAATATCAAATAAAGAATACCACCTGCAGAGAACAGCATGATACCGTTTGTAAGCATCGGTTTCTCAATTAAAAAATACCTTCCAATAAGTGCACACAAAACGCCTAGAAAACTAAGCATAAAAAATAAGATCAAAATATTTTTGGGAGAATATTTGTTTTTTCTTAGATCAAAATAAGCATTAAATGATTCTGGTAAATTCTGTAAGCCTATAAAAAAAGCTAATAAAATCCCTAATTTATGCTTATGCACAAAAACAGCACCTAAAGCAATTGCTTCGGGAACAAAATCCATTAGCATAGCCATAGTTTGGGCTAAGATACCCCCACTTTTTTCTATTATTCTATCTAAAAAGAAAAAGGTTAATGCTCCAGACAGAAATATCATTGAGAAGATCGCAATAGAGAAGGTTCGAATTCCTTCAGGAGCTAGTACAAAGGCAACAGCAGCAACAAGTATTCCGCCCCCAAAAGCCACTGACCAGTGGAGTATATAAGATTCTATACTTCGTTTAACATATCTTTCAAATATTCTTGCTAAAAGACCACCAAAAAATATTGTAATCCCAGCACATAGAGAATAAATTATCATTCCAATTATTTTATTCATCTTATTTTATCATCCCAAATATCCTATATAAATGTCGTTTTTGGTGGAGGTGAGGGGAATCGAACCCCTGTCCTAGAATCCTTCCACAAAAGTCGCTACATGCTTAGTCTATGATTTGGTCTTAGCCTTTTGCACTTCCGTAGACAGAATTGCAATCGGAGCGGCCTTGTTAAGTTTCGCCTCACTATCCAAGGCATCTGGTGAGACTATCCTGCTGATCGATGTCTATTCCCCGCACGCAGGAAAGAGAGGATAGACATTACGCCTTAACAGGCGTAAGCGTATTGCGTATTTGCAATTACAATTTACCAGGTATTTTGCGGCGACCTGATGATGCCGGCATGCTACTTTTGCTTCTGTATCCCAGTCGAAACCTGTTCACCCCCCTTTCGTCTTGCCCCTAAGGGCTCGTTGCATATCTTTAGCTACCGCTCTTTTTCTCAGTGTTTCCCTCTTATCGTATGTTTTCTTACCCTTTGCCAGGGCTAAGGCTACCTTTGCCTTGCCGTTCTTGAAATACAGCTCCAAAGGCACAATGGTAAGGCCTCTTTCCTTGACCCTACCAGATAGTTTCTTTATTTCTACTTTATGAAGCAGGAGCTTTCTCTGTCTTGTCGGGTTATAGTCCTTCTGCCTGGCCTGATCGTATGCGCTTATATGGGCATTGGCTAGGAATATCTCTTCTCTTTCTATTTTACCGTAGCTGTCTGTGAGGTTTGCCCTGCCGTTACGCAGGGATTTGACCTCAGGTCCTGTCAGGGCTATGCCTGCCTCAAATGTCTCTATGATAAAATAGTCGTGCCTTGCTTTTCTGTTTTGAGTAATTGTCTTTTTATGCTCTTCTTTCACTTTGTCCTCTTGTATATTATACCATGAATTAGAGTAAAATACTTGACTTTTTCTCTCTTTTCCTATAATATCTTTTTATATTTCTTATGCCGAAGTGGCGGAACTGGCAGACGCATACGGTTCAGGACCGTATATCCGCAAGGGTGTGGGGGTTCAAATCCCCCCTTCGGCACCAAAAATAAATAATATAGCCGAGACAGGATCTCGGCTATATTTATATCTCCAGGAATTGTTCTTGTCCGTTTTACTTTTCTTTGTCCATCTTCCTGCTATATCTCTCCACAACCTTGTCCAGTACGTACATGAAGAATTTGCTCTCATTGGACTTCTCTATCTCTGAGAGCTTTACTCCTGTATCAAATTTTGGCCCCTCATTCGGATCTTTGGATTCTACCGGCCTGCTCCATACCACCTTGCCCTTTAACTGTATGGGTTGCCAGTAATGAGGTATAAAAACGCTTATCTTAAGGGGTGTTTTTAGCTTGAATTCCTTATCGGAAGTAAAGCAAACACCCTGCACACTAATATTTCTTGTTACTGCGCTTATCCTGGTCTTCTCGCCCTTAAGAGGTACACAGTCTATCTTGACCTCTGTGTCAAGCCTGACATATTTTCGTCTCTCCATTTTATCTTTATCAGACATATGCGCTCCCCTGCTTTTTAGTTACAAACATTCAAATTATGTTATACTATCAAGTCTTTGTGTTTGTCAATAAAAAAATACCCTTTTTGAGGGTAAATAGTAACAAAAGCTCTTTTTATATAAAATTAATGCTTGCGGGATTCAAGTATACTGAGGAATGTATCCACGATAATCGGGTCGAACTGCGTACCTCTGTGAAACTCAAGCTCTTCCATAGCCTTTTCTATATTCATCTTATTACGGTACGGGCGGTTCGATGTCATGGCATCGAACGCGTCGGCGACACTGAGTATCCTCGCAATAAAGGGGATGGATTCACCTCTTAGACCATCCGGATACCCTGTTCCGTCATAGCGTTCGTGATGAGAACGTATAATGACCAGGCCTCTTTCCAGGAATCGTAAGGGAGCCACTATACGCACCCCGATAATCGGATGCAGCTCTATCTGTGCTCTCTCGGTTACATTTAGTGCTTTTGGAGTCTTCAGGAGCTGATCCGGTATCGCTATTTTTCCGATATCGTGGAGTTTACCGCACTTTCTTATGGCATCGACATCCGAATCGGACATCTTAAGTGCCCGGGCGATGTCGATGGAATACCTTGTGACACGTGAAGAGTGACCCTGTGTATAGGGGTCCCTGGCTTCTACTGTGAGTATAAGGGTATTTATCGTGTCAAGGTAGTTCTCGTTTATATACTTGTGAAGCTGGGCATTCTTGATAGCTATGGCAGCCTGGGTTGCAAAGGTTGATAGGACCATCTCATCGGTGACGGAATATTTATTCCCTGAATTTTTATACACTACAAGTGTACCCAGGCTTTCTCCGTCAAAGAGAACAGGCACTCCAAGGATTGCGTTAATACCTTCTTTTTTTATGTAGTCGGGGTATTTTACCCTGTAATCTGTGTTTGTATCCTTGATTAAAATCGGCCTTTTATGCTTTAGAATTAGCCCCGGTATACCTTCCCCGTCCTTTATAGGAGTATTGTTAAGGTAATCACTGCTTAATCCCACGCTTCCCACAGGTACCAGAAACTCCTTTTTCTCATCCAAAAGGCGCAATATGCTGGCCTTGGAATTTAATAGATCGCAGGACATGCGTGCTATAAGAGAGAAGACCTCTTTGAGGTCTACTGTGGAGGATATTACCCTGCTTATTTCAAATATGCTTATTAATTCCTTATAAAGCACCTCCAGGTTTTTGGTCTTCTGGCGGACTTTTCGCTCGAGCGTTAAGTTTAGTTTTTTGACCGTATCACGCGTATCCTTGAGAGTTCTTGATTTTTCCTTTAATTCTGATATGCTGCTCGAGAGTTTCTTATTCACCTCGATAAGTTTTTTGCCTGTTTTCTTTTTTTCTTCTTCGAGCCTTCTCTGCCTGGATACATCTTGAACCAGCTCCAGAACATGGGTAATAATGCCTCTTTTATCCCTTATGGGAGCTGCTGTTACCATAAAGTATTTAGTCTTTCCGGTCTTGGTAAATTTAGTCTGTATACAGGATTCTGTCTTGCCACTTCTGAAGGACTTTATCGTTGGACAGTCAGGGCACACCTGTTCCCTGTCATGGTATATCTTATAGCAATATGACCCTCTTATTACAGCAGGAGGACCGAACCACTTTGCCTGTATCTTATTTACCCAGACAACCTTCATCTTCTTGTTTATAAGAGAAAGGCCCGCACCAAGACCGTTTGCGATATCTAGATTTTTTATTGATTGTTTTATATCGCGCTTCTTCTCTGGGATGCGGACTTTTATCATCAGACTCACCCTTTGTAAAATAACACAAAATGTTAAAGCCGGCCCACCATTTTCGGTAGCCCGGCTGTCTTGCGATAGGAAATATTATACTAGCGGTCTCTGTATCATCGTAAGACTCGCAGCTTTGTGCCCCTTAATCACTTAAGGTTTACCTTATTCGTTATGGTTCTCCATTTGCATAAGTTAGTATACAACATCTTTCATGGTTTGTCAAGCCTTATTTTTACTTTTTATTGAAAAAATACGGAATTATACGATATTTAGAGGGGAAATTTCTGTAGAAATCTTTGAGAAATTTCTTCTTTGAGGTATTTTTAGGGTAGTTCTTCTATTATCTTTGCAACATCAGCCGCTGTTTCACCGGCTGAACTGCCTCCATTTACTTCCTTTAGAAGATTCTTGGTCCTGTAGTACTCAACAACAGGAGATATGTTCTTCCAGTACACGTCTATCCTTTTATCAACCACCTCAACAGTGTCATCATTTCTTACGAACAGCTCCCCCTGGCATTCATTGCAGACATTCTCTACATCAGGCGGGCTGAAATGTATGTTATAGAGTGCTCCGCACTTAGCGCATGTCCTGCGCCCTGTCAATCTCTGAATGAGTATCTCCTCGGGTACTATTATCTCAAGCGCCATATCAACTGACTGACCCACTTCTTCAAACATTTTGTCGAGTTTCTCGGCCTGAATGATATTCCTGGGGAAACCGTCAAGTATAAAGCCTCCGTCCTTTCCGCCCTTGGTGATCTCTTCCTTGACCAGGTTAATAATTAAATTATCTGGAACAAGCTCCCCTTTTTTCATGTAGCCTTCTGCTTCCTTGCCAAGAGGTGTGTTGTTCTGTATAGCCGCACGCAAAAGGTTTCCGGTAGCAAGATGGAACAGATCGTATTTTTTCTTTAAGAAATCAGCTAAAGTTCCCTTTCCTGAACCCGGTAATCCCAGTAATATAACCTTAATATTGTTACCCTTTGTCATAACGTCTATCTCCTTTTGTAAGTTATCTATACATCTGTTTTATATGCTTAAGAAGTGTCTTGACCATATCTTTCTCTTTTACCCTGGATATCATCTTCCCCTTCTTGAAAAGAATACCTGTTTTCTTTCCCCCGGCTATTCCTATATCAGCGTCCTTTGCCTCGCCCGGACCGTTTACAACGCATCCCATAATGGCTATGGTAAGGGGTTTTGACTTCTTCTTAGATGTTTTTATAATATGTCCAAGCTCAGATCCTACTTTCTTTGCCACTTTCACTATATCTATCTCGCAGCGTCCGCAGGTAGGACATGATATCAACTCAGGAGCATACCTGCGAAACCCCAGGCTTTGTAGTATCTGGCATCCTACCCTTACCTCCTCCACAGGGGTATCGGTAAGTGAGATTCTGATGGTATCCCCTATCCCCTCAGCAAGAAGCGCCCCAAGACCAACCGCACTCTTTATAGTTCCTGAATCCTTTGTGCCGGCCTCTGTAATACCCAGATGCAAGGGATAATTGACTTTCTTTGATATGAGCCTGTAGGCTTCTATGCTTGTTCTGACATCAGAGGCTTTTAAGGATATGACGATATCTCTAAAATTCATACTCTCAAAGAACCTTATATGCTCCATTGCAGCAGATACCATGAGCTTAGCTCTTTTGGACGGATCATGGGATACGCCCCGGAGTGTACCAAGGGAACCTGAATTCACACCTATTCTGATCGCTGTCTTCTTTTTCTTGGCAGCTGCTATTATTTTCTTGAGATTTTCCTTCTTGCCTATATTACCAGGGTTAATCCGTATCTTATCAGCCCCCTGCTTTATAGCCTCAACTGCAAGGCGCCAGTCAAAATGTATATCGGCTACGAGCGGGATGGATATCTTCCTCTTAATATCCCCTATCTTCCGCGCTGCTTCCATGTCAGGCACCGCGCATCTTATGATATCACAGCCCTGTATCTGAAGTTCTTTTATCTGAGCCACGGTAGCCCTGACGTCCCTGGTATCAGTCTTTGTCATGGACTGTACAGTTACAGGCGCATTGCCGCCAATATAGACACTGCCGACTTTTACCTTTCTTGTTTTGCGTCTTGTCATGGTGCTTTTCCTTCTGCTACTTAATAAAGAGCCTCAGGAAGTCCTTGTATGTAGCAAATAGCATTAAAGCTATAAGGAGAGTCATCCCTACTATCTGGGCTATATTTAGCTTCTTTGGGTCAATGGGACTGCCTTTAATTCCTTCCACCGTAAAGAACATTATATGACCACCGTCAAGTATAGGCACGGGCAATAGGTTGAATATCCCCAGATGAACACTTATAATACCTATAAAATAAAGCAGGTTTTCAAAGCCTGTTTTTGCCACCTTGGCAATGAGCTGTCCAACCCCTACAGGCCCGGAAACCTCAGCCTTGACTTTTCCCATCACCATCCACCCTATGAATTTAACTATCAGAACGGACCAGTCTGCTGTCTGCTCTATACCTGTCATGGCTGACTGGAACATGTTCATCTTTACCATATCAAAAGGCGCCGCTATGCCTATTAACCCCACATGGGACTGTTCGTTGAATTCGGGAGTAACATTTACTGTGAGCTCCTGGTCTTTTCTCGCAAGAATGAGCTCCAGCTCCTTATTGGCGCTGTAATGTATTATCCTTGACATGTCCTCCCAGTCACTTACTCTTTTCTCATCTATTGACATGATAAGATCGCCTTTTTTAAGACCCGCCCTCTCGGCAGGACTGCCAGCAGATACTTCCCCTATGCGGGCTTCGTCTGTTTTAGGCACAGGAATACCCCATACAAAAGCTACCAATGCGAACAGGAGAACCGCAAGCACAAAATTCATTACAGGTCCCGAGAAGACAATAAACACCTTCTTGTACCAGGGTTGAACAAGGAACTCATCCGGGGCACTCTCTTTTCCTTCTTCCGGGTTCTCTCCGGCCATTTTAACATAGCCTCCAAGAGGCACAAGAGATACTAAATACCGCGTATCACCCTTGGTAAATCCGAAAAGCTCAGGACCAAAACCGAGGGAGAATTTTTCTACTCTGACACCTGATTTTTTAGCAGCTATAAAATGTCCCAGCTCGTGGAAGAAAACCACGATACCGAAAGTAAATATTATAGCGAAAGCTGTGAACATATCTCCTCCTTAGCAGTAATCCTGGCCCATTTATCGGCTCTCAATACATCATCAAGGGAAGGCTTCTTTTTTACCTTGTGCTTTTTGAGAACCCTTGTTATGAGTGTAGCAATATTTAAGAAACTGATCTCTCCTTTTAAGAATGCATCTACTGCCAGCTCATCAGCGGCATTTAACACCGCAGGCAGTGTGCCTCCTGTTTTTCCCACTTCCCTTGCGAGTTTAAGCAGTGGAAATTTTGAAAAATCAGGCTTTGCAAAATGCAGTATTTTCATCCTGTCCACACTTATCTGCGGAATAATCCTATTGTTCCTCTCGGGAAATGTAAGAGCATACTGTATAGGAAGCCTCATGTCCGGCATACCCATCTGGGCAAGTACCGAACCATCTATAAACTCAACCATTGAGTGCACTATGCTCTCTGTATGAATGAATACCTCTATATTGTTTATATTCATGCCGAAGAGATGCTGTGCTTCTATAATCTCAAAGCCCTTATTTAAGAGCGTTGCGGAATCGATCGTTATTTTCCTGCCCATCTTCCATGTAGGATGGGCAAGAGCCTGCTTGGCAGTTACTTTACCAAGAACAGCTTTGCTTTTCTTATAAAAAGGGCCGCCGGAAGCGGTCAGTATAATTTTATTAACGTACTTTTTGTCTTCTTTTTTTAGACACTGAAATATGGCGCTGTGCTCGCTGTCAAGAGGAAGTATGTTTACCTTCCTCCTTTTTGCCTCACGCATTATTATCTCCCCGGCCATTACAAGGATTTCCTTGTTGGCCAAAGCGATATTTTTTCCCTTTTTAATAGCTTCAAAAGTAGGGATAAGACCTGCCGCTCCTACCATGCTTGATACAACGGTATCAACGCCGTTAAGAGTGGCTATTTTAGTGATGCCCTCAAGCCCGCTGTATAGCTTTACGCCCATTTTAGCACATTCTTTTCTTATCTTCTCGCAGGCCCCCTCATCCACAAGAGCCACAGCCTTAGGACGGTATTTTTTTACCTGCTTCAGAAGAACGGAGTAATTCTTGCATGCCGCGAGCCCTTCCACCTTCAAATCCCGAGGCATACAGTCTACTACACCGAGGGTACTTGCGCCTATTGAGCCTGTTGAGCCTAAAATAGATATCCGTTTCATCTATTTGGGTATCCTAACAAAGAAATTTAATGTAATAATAAAGGACGGGAGCTGTGAAGAAAATACTGTCAAACCTGTCAAGTATTCCACCGTGACCAGGCAGAAATGATCCTGTATCCTTCACGTTTGCCTCACGCTTAATAAGGGACTCAGCCAGGTCTCCCAGCTGACCCATGACACCCAGAAGCAATCCTATACCTATAGAGTGGGTATAACTCAGATTAGGCAAAAACCACCACTTAGCTATGAGAACAGCTATGATCCCCCCGGTAAGACCCCCTACAATGCCCTCTATGGACTTTTTAGGACTTATTTTAGGGATTGCCTTGTGCTTGCCCATTGTCATGCCGACAACATATGCACCGTTGTCAATGGACCATGTAGTAAGAAACACAAGAAAAGTGTATTCCCTGCCAAAATGAGGCAGCTGCCTGAGGGATATGAGATGGCTGAGCAGCCATCCCACGTAAAAAACTCCAAGAAGAGTCACCGCTATATCAGGCACACTTGTTTCTATATTCTTCGTGTATACCCTGGTGAGGAAAAGTATTATTATAAGTACGCTTACAAACAGTCCAAGGCCAACAGTGTCGACATTCATATAGGTGCTTATACCCAGATAAAGAGCGCTCAGGATGCCTACTACCTTAAGAGACTCGAGGCTTTCCTTGCGTATCAGGCTATAGAACTCCCTCAAACCCATAGCCATTACGATAAGCACAAAGAGAAGAAATGTAATACCCCCGATGTGTATCAAGAAAAGTATCAAAGGTATACCGATAAGCGCTACTATGATTCTCTTAGCAAGCATACACCCTCGCTTCTGCCCTTATATGCCGCCAAATCTCCTCTGTCGTTTCCCGTATAAAACCAGGGCTTCTAAAAAATGTCTCTGGCTGAAGTCAGGCCAAAGAACCGGGGTAAAATACAACTCGGTATAGGCAATCTGCCAGAGAAGAAAATTGCTTATTCGGACCTCTCCGCTTGTTCTTATCAGAAGGTCCGGGTCAGGCATTGAGGCTGTATAAAGATACTTCTCGAAATTTTCTTTTGTTATTTTCTTATTAACTGTTTGGTTTTCCCGGAGGCTTTCTTCCACTATGGCGTTTACAGCCATTACTATCTCATCGCGCCCCCCGTAATTCAAAGCGAGATTTAATATAAGCCGCTCATTGTTCTTTGTCATCTGGACCACTTGCATCAAAACTTCACGGCTCTTCTCGGGAAACTGGGTGATATCACCGGAATATACCATCCTGATTCTGTTCTTCATCAGGTTTTTTATCTCTCCCTTTAAGAACACTACCAGGAGTTTCATCAAGGCATCTATTTCTCGCTTAGGCCTGTTCCAATTCTCGGTAGAGAAGGCGTATAAGGTTAAGACTTTTATACCGATATCGTTACTTGCCTCTACTACTTCCTTTACCCTCTTAACCCCCTTGCGATGCCCTAATATACGGGGAAGCCCGTGTTTCTTGGCCCAGCGTCCGTTGCCGTCCATGATTATCGCAACATGTGAGGGGATTTTCTGCTTATCTATTTTTTGAATCGATTCCTTTATACTCAAAAGTTTTCACCCGAAGATCGTTCTATACTTCCATGATCTCTTTTTCTTTTCCCTCCAGCACCTCATCTATCTTCTTTATGTACTGATCGGTCACCTTCTGTGCGTGCTCATGAGCTTTGAAGTAATCATCCTCGGTAATTTCTTTTTTATCTTTATGTTTCATCAGCGCATCGTTTGCCTCACGCCTGATATTTCTCATTGAAACCTTAGCTTCCTCACCCATCTTCTTTACCATCTTCACCAGTTCCTTGCGGCGTTCCTCTGTAAGTGAAGGGATAGAGAGCCTTAGCATCTTACCGTCATTGTTGGGATTTATCCCCAGTTGGGATTTAAGTATGGCCTTCTCTATTTCTCCCAGAGCGGCTTTATCCCAGGGCTTTATTTCAATCAAGCGCGCCTCGGGTATGGCTATGTTGGCTACCTGATTGATAGGCACATGGGTCCCGTAGTATTCCACCTTGATGTCGCTTAGCAGTGCGCTTGAAGCCCTGCCCGTTCTTATGCCGGCAAACTCATGCTTGGTCTTCTCCAGGGATTTTTGCATCTTTTCTTCCATCTGCGCATAGACATCCTTTATCATGGTGCATCCTCCTTCTTTTTAAGAAGTTATAATGTTATTTGGCATCGTCCTTGATAATCGTGCCTACTCTTTTGCCAAGAATCACCTTTTTAATATTGCCGTGAGTGTTGAGGTTAAAAACAATAACGGGAAGTTGATTGTCCATACAAAGCGACAGTGCGGTTGCATCCATAACTTTCAGTCTTTTCTTCAAGGCATAGAGATATGTAAGTGTTTTAAATCGCTTTGCGTTGGGATTCTTCATAGGATCCGAATCATATACACCGTCAACCTTGGTTGCCTTCATTATGACCTGGGCCTCAATCTCCATAGCACGAAGAGCAGCGGCTGTATCTGTCGTGAAATACGGATTGCCGGTTCCTCCTGCAAAGATGACAACACGACCTCTCTCCAGGTGCCTCATGGCCTTTCGCCTTATAAAAGGCTCGGCCAGCTTCTGCATCTCGATCGCGGTCTGAACCCTGCTTGTTACATTGTGACGTTCAAGAGCACTCTGGATTGCCAGCGCATTTATAACGGTCGCAAGCATACCCATGTAATCCGCAGATACTCTCTCTATCCCCTGGGCGTTTGCACCTCTAAAGATATTGCCGCCTCCCACAACCAGGGCAACCTCAACTCCTATGTTTACAACCTGCTTTACCTGCTCAGCTATGACATCAACCTTTTCGAAATCTATGCCGTACTTTTTCGTACCAAGCAGTACTTCCCCGCTTAGCTTAAGCAGTACTCTCTTGTATTTTGCCTTTTGCTTCACAATTTACCCTCTTTTTGGGTTATTTTCAGTTTTTGCCTACCTCAAAACGCGTGAACCTGCGCACGGATATATTCTCACCGAGCTTTGCAATGTACTGCTTGATGAGAGCATCAATATTGGTTTTGGGGTCTCTTATAGAAGGCTGCTCCATGAGACATATCTCTTCAAAGTACTTATCGATCTTACCTGAGAGGATCTTATCTACCACATTCTCCGGCTTGCCCTTAATCTGCTCTCTGTATATCTCCTTCTCCTTGTTTATCTCTTCTTCTGGAACTTCTTCTCTTCTAACATATGAGGGATTTGCCGCGGCTACCTGCATTGAAAGCTCGCGTGAAAGTGCTGAGAACTCATCGGTCTTGGCGACAAAATCTGTTTCGCAGTTAAGCTCTATTAGAACCCCTATCTTGCCTCCCTGATGTATGTAGGAGCTGATAAGACCGTCCTTTGTCTGCCTGCTTAGCTTTTTTACTGCCGAAGCAGCACCTTTCTTTCTTAAAAATTCAACGGCCTTGTCTATGTCACCTTTTGACTCATCGAGAGCCTTCTTGCAATCCAGTATGGACGCAGCGGTCATCTCGCGTAATTTCTGCACTAAAGCTACATCGACCACGATATTATTCCTCCTTAATTATTTTCTGTTATACTTTTTTCTGCCTCTTCTTTGTCTTTAGAATCTTCTTCCCCAAGTGAAATCGGCTCTTCCTGGGTTCCCTTTAAGAATGACTCCTGGTCCGACCCGCCCTGCTCTGCATTAGCATCCTTGCGCATCTGGACTCCCTCATTGACAGCATCGGCAATAATGGAGCTCATGAGCTTTATTGCTCTGATAGCGTCGTCGTTTCCAGGAATTATATAATCTATGTTGCTCGGATCACAATTTGTATCAACTACCGCAACAACGGGAATTTCCAGCTTTCTGGCTTCGGCGATAGCTATGCCCTCTCCAGTCGGATCTATTACAAACATGGCCGAGGGCAGCTTCTTCATCCCTTTAAGCCCTTTCAAGACCTTATCAAGCTTTACCCTCTCTTTTTCCATCTTCGCCGCTTCCTTCTTGGATAACCCCACAAAGCCGTCTTCCTCTTTCATCTTATCCAGCTCCTCCAAACGGCGTATGCTCTTCTTTATGGTATCGAAATTGGTCAAGGTTCCACCAAGCCACCTCTTATTGACAAAGAACATCTGGCATCTTACGGCCTCGATAAAAACAGGGTCCTGCGCCTGCTTCTTGGTACCTACAAACATGATGGCTTCTCCGCTTGCGGCTATGTCCCTTATGAATTTATACGCTTCCTTGATCTTCCTGACTGTCTTTTGAAGATCAATAATATGAATCCCGTTCCTCTGACCGAAAATATATTCAGCCATCTTGGGATTCCATCTTTTTGTCTGATGTCCGAAATGTACTCCTGCCTCCAGGAGCTGTTTCATTGAAATTACTGCCATTAAAATCCTCCCTTTCTATTGTCGTTTTATTCATCACCTGCATTATATATTCGTTATGGCGTAATACTGGATGATTCGACCCACACCAGGTCTCAATCAGAGCAACATTGTCCGCCTTATATTATATTTATACTATATTTATTTGTATATAAACCAAATTGCAAGAATTGTCAATACTATTATTATAAGACCTGTTATCATGTGGCGCCTCAGGAATACCGTTATAGGATGAATATCCTTGGATATCTCTACCCTGTCACCCTGAGCCATGACCGCTTTACCCACTATTCCAGGACTAAATCTCGTCTTTATAACAACATCTCTGTCTTTTAACTCAACATTGTCAACAGGCACAACAAGCGGGAATGCTTCATCATCTTGCTCCCCGCCAAGCAGTTTTGCAAGGTAGCGTCCTATGTCCCGCATATCAACGATTTTCGCGGATACAAGGTCACCCTTTTTTACGTTAACAGCCGGAGTACCCTTGTATGGGTCCATTACAAGTTCGGTCTTAAGTATTATCGTAGAATCGTGTGATTTGCGCTGGTCACTGGGAGTATCGCCTATCTTGTCTTCAGGATCTTTTCTAAGCTCCTTAAACTGTGCCAGTGTCAGCTGTTCAAGAGCAGTGTTAAGAACAACATTCTGGTCCCCCGTCACCATAACTATCTCTGAGAGGAGAGTTTGTTCCGTCTCCCTTGTATTGAGATTCCTCAGGTACTGGTAAAAAGGTTTGCTTTCTTCCCTGGTCAATTTTGTTTGAAGGCAGTGCTGCAGGTTCTGAGTCAGATCCTGTATACTTCCTTCACCCAGTTTTAACGCGTAAAGTTGTTTTTCATAATCATGCCAGTTAGTTGCAAGATCTTTTTCATACACCCCGGGGTTGTATGTTACAAGAGCCCCAAGCCTAATGAGTACCCTCTGGCGTATATCTGCTATCAGGAAGAAAAGACCGTAAACATTGTTCTTCTCGCACTTGAACCTACCCTTGATGGCAACTATATGCTTTAGTAGCGTGCTTACAACCTTTATAGCTTTGGATACGTCGTTATGGGTCGATTCAAGTATTACCTTGGCCTGCTCTTCGTCACACCCTGTCTCTTCCCTTAACAACTGGACCTTGTCCTTCATTTACAAACCCCTTCTTACTATGCCCTCGGATGGGTCTTGTCATATACCTTCTTCAGACGCTCGGTTGTAACATGCGTGTATATCTGCGTTGTCGAAAGGCTTACATGTCCGAGCATTTCCTGAACAGACCTTAGATCAGCGCCCGCATTTAAGAGGTGCGTCGCAAAGCTGTGCCTTAGCGTATGCGGACTGACCTTTTTCTTTATACCCGTTAGCGTAATATAATAGCTGATGCGCCTTCTTATACTCCGGCTCGATATCCTCGACGCCTTGGCATTTAGAAATAGAGATCTGCCATAGTCGCTCTTGGTTTGTCCCTCGATCAACTTATCCCGGGCTTCGAGATATTCTCTGAGCATAAAAACAGCGCCTTTCCCGAGAGGAACCAGGCGTTCCTTCCTGCCTTTGCCCCTAACCTTCATGACACCGCCCAGGTAATCCACATCCTCGAGGTTTAACCCGACAAGCTCTCCGGCGCGGATACCCGTGGTGTAGAGCACCTCGAGCAGAGCCCTGTCACGCAACCCGATAAACGAACCTGTCTTCGGAATTGATAACAGTTCTTCTATTTCAGCAACTTCCAGGAAATCAGGGAGTTTTCTTCCCAACCTAGGACTGACAATATATGTGGTGGGATTGGATTTTATATAACCCTGCCTGCTCAAAAATTTAAAGAACATCCTGAGACTTGAAATCTTCCTTACAAGCGTCCTTTTGCTATAACTCTTTTTCTGCAGCTGGGCGAGGAAATGCCTTAGCACATGATAGGTTATATCCTCTACTTCCCTTACCCTGAGAGACTTATCTGTGTTAACGAAATCCTCAAGCTGACTTACATCATTTCTGTAGCTGCGTATGGTGTAAGGAGAGGCATTCTTTTCGACCTTCAGATAATTTATGAATTCCTGGATATACTTTTTCACCGATCATCCTCATGATCCTGCTATTGAGTCTTTTGCTCTTGCGGCTTATTCTTAGGGTATATAACGCTCTTGGCATTACCTTCTATTATCAGGCGTTCCTGTTCGGTAAAAACAGTCATCTTATCCCCGCTGTATTCCCCCTTGGAATCTTCGCTGTCCTGGTATGCCCAGGGATTACCGGTCAGAATCGCTATTTTCTTCTTGTCAAAGTACTCTACAAGCGTGCTTTTTACTTCTACAAACTCTTCCTTTTTTCCCCTGCTTACACAATGCACGTTGCCCTTGCCTATAACCAAATCCTTATCAACAAAATTCGTCATCTCATCAGCAGTTATAACAGTATCTCCCTTGACAAGCTTGACGTTACCCTTGAAAGCGATTATCTTGCCCTTCTCAAGCATCTCTATGGTATCGCTTGTAATGATAGGAGGGCCTTCCTTGGGTTTTGGTTGTGCTAAAGTCTCGGTACAAGTTAGAACAAAAAATATTATTATGGCAAAAGCAAAAAACTTCCTGTCACTTAGCATCATTTTACCTCTTGATTATCCTTCTCTATGACCTCCGCCTTAACGTCTCTTTTTATCTGTACTTTTCTAAGACCGGGGTCTGTTTCAAGTCCATATCCTGTTATTATACTGTCTTCTCTGGTCTGTTTTACAAACTCATTCGAGACTATCTTCTCGTCTTTTGCGATGTAGAAGAGTTTTTCTGTTTCAATAGTCGTGTTCTGCACAAGCGAATTGACAACCACGTTTCCCTCTACTTCTATATCACCCGAATCTGTATTGAGTTTTCCCTTTTGGGCTGTAAGGATAGAGCTCTTTTTCCCTTCCTCAAAGAAAGTTACATAAAGGTCTTTCGCATCCACACTTTTTGTTTCTTTATATATCTGGGCCTCTTGTGCGTCCATCTCCCACTGCTTACTGCCATCCGTGGTCTGCACAATATTGAATTTTCTAAGTTCCTGGTCGGCAACTACTTTCCCGGCACCCGAGTTGCCTGAAGTATCCTCTCCTTTAGAGCATCCCAGCTGGTACACAAATACCGGGATTATTAGTGCTAATATAATAAGAAATTTTCGTGTTTTCATATCATTTGTCCGCAATATCCTCTGGACGCGTCTTCCACCTTTCGTGCATCCACACCCATTGGGACGGATGCTGGCGTATCACTTCCTCTATAATCTTTGTAAAGGTCTGTGTGTTAATCTCCAGGTCCTTTGCCTCATCACCTGAATGGGTAAGACTCAGCTCTTCTTTTAATATAATCTTGTGCTTATAGCCATCTCTTACTATAAACGACGGGACAACAGCAGCACCTGTCCTAAGCGCAAGCGTAGCCAATCCCTGAGGTGTGTAAGCCTTCCTACCGAAGAAGTCCACGAAAACACCCTGCACCTTTGTATCCTGGTCTATCAGAACACCCAGCGCCCGGTTAGAACGCAGGCATCTTAACAGCTGTTTAGAGGATTCATCCCTTAAAACGCACATGACGCCCTTGGATTGTCTTATATCAACGAGTAACTTGTTAAGCCTCTCATCATACACCCTGCGGGCTATAACGCTTATAGGGTAACCAACAAGCGACAGGTAGGCTCCAAGCAATTCCCAGTTACCTATGTGCCCTGAAAGCAGAAGAACGCCCTTTTTCTTTTCAAGAGCCTTGTCTAGATGCTCCAGACCCTGGGCATTGACAAGTTTTTTTACTCTTTGGGCATTTAACTTCCCGAATGACAAGAGCTCAAAGAGATTTTCCCCCTGGTTCGAAAATACTTCCCTTGCGATTTTCTTTATTTCACTGGGACTTTTTTCGATAAACGCGAGGGCAAGGTTACTGCAGACTATACGCCGCGGTGCCCTTAGCAGGTAATAACTTATAAATCCCGTCACAGAGCCTATTCGGACGCTCAGATTCCAGGGTAAACAAGAAACAACCACATGAAGAATTCGCACGCTTATGTAAATAAGTGAGCGAATGAATATTTGTGTATTCTTCACTTATACATTTCCTCGAGCTACACCCTTATCCCAAGCCTTCTTTGAGCAAGTCCCTCTCATCAACAATGCCCACGGGACGCAATTTGGCGTCAATAACGGGTATATTGTCAAAATTTCTTTCCTGTATGAGCTTAACCGCTTCTGTAGCAAGCATATCGGGATTTATGGTAACAGGATTCTTTGTCATGACAGAGGATATCTTCTTTGAAAGGGAAACATCCCCCTTCTGCCAGTGTCTCCTTAGGTCCCCATCGGTAAAGAATCCCTTGAGTTTCCCTGCTTTGTCAACCACGCTCACAGCTCCGAGCTTGCATGAGGTCATTACAAGAAGAGCCTCTTTTACGGTCTTATCCTGGTCAATTACAGGGTTCTCACTACCCTTCCTCATTATGTCCGAAACCTTAAGAAGCAGCTTTTTACCCAGGTTCCCCCCAGGATGCAATTTAGCGAAATTCTCTTTCTTAAATCCCCTCTTATAGAGAAGCGCTATTGCAAGTGCATCGCCCATGGCAAGCATGGCTGTTGTGGATGCCGTGGGAGCCAGGTTATAAGGACAGGCTTCCTTCTTTACCGTAACGTCAATCACAAAATCACTGTAGGTAGCAAGGGAAGATTTCTTCTTTGCTGTAAGTGATATCAGCTTAAGGCCCATCCTCTTTATTACTGGAAGGATCTTGCCTATCTCCTCGCTTTCACCGCTGTAGGAAAGCGCAACTACTATGTCACCCTTCATTATCATGCCAATATCGCCGTGTATGCATTCTGCAGGGTGTATGAAAAACGCCGGTGTACCCGTGCTTGCAAGCGTGGCGGCTATTTTCCTTGCAACCAGCCCTGATTTTCCTATGCCTGTTACAATGACCCTTCCCTTACACTTGTATATTGCGTCAACAGCATTAGTAAATCCCTTGCCCAGGCGCGGGATAAGCGCCTTTATGGCTTCGGACTCTATCTTAAGTGTATTTTTTGCATGTTCAAGAACCATTTTTGGACCTCTTTATTTAATCACTGCCTTTAGGATAAAATACCCCATGAAAAGGACCACGTATATAAACGCCAGCACCTTTGCGTGCCACTTCCAGCCAGGAATCCATGCACTATCTCCAAGTTGTTCCCCGCACGAAACACAAAAAGAATCCTGCTCGCTATTCTCTTTATCACATTTAGGACACTTCATCCGGAGTCCTCTTATTTCTTAAAATATACCTCGGTTGCCTTCTTCCATTTCTTCTGCGTCTTCAAGGTAAGCTCCATAACCTCGCGCACGGCCCCCTGCCCACCGGAAGCACTTGTTATAAAGTCAACTTCCTTCCTGAGATCTTTCGCAGCATCCGCTACCGTTATGCTTAGACCCACTTTCCGAAGCAGAGGTATATCTATCATATCATCACCGATAAAAGCTATCTCCTCGGATTTTAACTTATATTTTTGCTTCAGCTTATCAAACACATCTGTCTTGTGGAACACTTTCTGAAAAACATCCTTTATACCCTGTGTTTTCGCCCAGGAACTCACTATGGACGATTTTCTCCCGCTTATAATGGCAGTCTTAATGCCTCCGCGATGTCCCATGACTATACCCGAGCCATCCTTTACGCAGAATATCTTCATTTCCCTGCCGTCAGGCATAATATATGATTTACCGTCTGTCAGCACCCCGTCAACGTCAACAATGAGGAGCTTTATCTTTTTTATCTTCTCATCGATGCCGTAATTGTTCCTGAAGGCCATTTTACTCTCCGATTAGCTTATTATTTCTTGGATTTCTCCAGTTTTTTCCAGTCATCAAGAAACTTCTCTATCCCGGCATCTGTCAGAGGATGCTTGAGCAGCTGCTTTATCACCTTAAATGGAACTGTAACAGCATCCGCGCCTATAAGCGCAGACTGGACAACGTGTATCGGATGCCTCACACTTGCAACCAGTATCTGGGTTGAAATGTTGTAATTATCGAACATCACTTTAATCTCATCGACCATGCTCATACCATCCTGTGATATGTCATCAAGACGACCTATGAAAGGACACACATAAGTAGCCCCTGCCTTTGCCGCAAGAAGAGCCTGTGTGGAAGAGAATATAAGCGTAACCGTGGTTTTTATCTTCTTCTTGGCCAGAAGAGAGACTGCTTTTAAGCCTTCCTGGTTCACGGGTATCTTTATAACAATATTTGAGGCTATCTTAACAAGTTCATCCGCCTCGGCAACAATACCCTTTGCATCAAGGCTTATGACCTCGGCGTTTACAGGACCGGGAACTATTGCGCATATGTCCTTTAACAGTTTCCGGGGATCCTTGCCTTCTTTTGCTAAAAGCGTCGGGTTCGTGGTAAGCCCGTCAATTATTCCCCACGATACAGCTTCCTTTATCTCCTCGACGTTTGCCGAGTCAAGAAATATCTTCATCAATTCCTCCCTTTTACTATCTTGTTGATTGCTATTGCCTGCTCAAGCAGATCTTCGAGTTTATCCATGCTAAGCATGCTGGCAGCATCGCAAAGCGCTTCTTTGGGGTTCGGATGCACTTCCAGGAATAATCCGTCACACCCCGCTCCCACACAAGCCATGGCAAGTGTTTCTATAAAATGGGGCTGACCACCCTGGGCTTCACTGCTTCCCGGGCCGGGCATCCTGACTATATGCGTTACATCAACGAAAACCGGGTAACCTATCTCCCTCATAAGAGGAATTGAACGCATATCAGCTACCAGGTTATTGTAACCGAATACTGTTCCTCTCTCCGTCAAAAGAATACTTTTGTTGCCCGTGCTTTCAACCTTGGCACATATCTTTTTCATATCCCATGGTGCGAGAAACTGGCCTTTCTTGAGGTTAACCACTTTTCCCGTCTTTCCTGCGCCTACTGCCAAGTCTGTCTGCTGTGAAAGATATGCCGGGATTTGAATAACATCGAGCACTTCGGCCGCGAGAGCTATTTGATCCGGAGTGTGGATGTCTGAGACAACAGGAACACCTATTTCTTTCTTTACCTTTGCCAGTATGGCAAGACCCTTCTCAAGGCCTGGCCCACGGTAATTCTCTACCCTTGTCCTGTTGGCCTTGTCAAACGAGCTCTTGAAGATAAAAGGTATTTTTAATTTTTCAGCTATTTTCTTTATGGCGGAAGCAGCCTCGAGTGTGATTTTTTCGCTCTCGATAACACATGGCCCGGCTATAAGAGCAAGATTTTCATCGCCACCTACAAATATGTTTTGTATCTTTATCTTCTTTGTCATCGCTTATTCCTTTTCTTCTCCATGAGTGCGGCCTTTACAAAATCCAGAAATAACGGGTGCGGTCTGCCGGGCCTTGACTTGAACTCAGGATGAAACTGCGAGGCAACAAACCATGGATGTTTTTTTAGTTCTATTATCTCTGCAAGATGTTTCTCCTTGTATTCACCGCTTATTACCAATCCGGCGGCCTCCAGCCGTTTTCTGTACTTGTTATTGACCTCATAACGGTGACGGTGCCTCTCGTGAATAAGAGGTTTCTTATATGCTTTATAAGCAAGTGTCCCCGTCTTGAGCTTGCAGGGGTATGCACCAAGGCGCATTGTTCCACCTTTTGATTCTACCTTACGCTGTTCAAGCAGAAGATCTATGACAGGATACGGTGTCTTTGGAGCGAATTCCGTGCTGCTTGCCTTTTCCATCTTAGCCAGAGACCTAGCAAATTCTATCACAGCACACTGCATTCCAAGACATATTCCAAAAAACGGTATCTTCTTTTCCCTTGCTATCTTTACAACATCTATCTTTCCTTCAATACCTCTGTCGCCAAAGCCACCCGGAATAAGTATACCATCAACATCCTCAAGGGCCTTTGAGAGCTTGTTTGTCTGAACATCAACATATTTTATTTTAACAGTTACTTTATTAACCAGTCCAGCATGAATAAGAGCTTCATGTATACTCTTGTATGCGTCCTTTACATTTGTGTATTTACCTGTTATGGCTATCAGAACCGTTTCAGAAATCTTTTTCGCGTCAGAGACCATCTGCTTCCATTTTGTGACGTCATCTTTTTTGCTTGAAATCTTCAGGAGCCTAAGTATGAGATTATCCAGTCCCTCTTTTTTCAAAAGCAATGGTACCTGGTAAATAAGGGAACCAACATCCTTCTCGGTTATAACCGCCCTCTCGTCAACGTTGCAGAAAAGCGCTATCTTGCTCTTTATAGCCTGGGAAAGGTTCTTCTCTGTTCTACATATAATAATATCCGGGTCTATTCCTATCTCCCGCAGTTTACCTACGCTGTGCTGGGTAGGCTTTGTCTTAAGCTCCTCCACAGCTTTGATGAAGGGAACAAGCGTCAGGTGCATGTACAGGACATTATTCCTTCCGACATCACGCTTGAACTGCCTTATGGCTTCCAAATAAGGCAAACCTTCTATGTCGCCCACCGTACCGCCTATCTCTACTATCACCACATCCTTGTTGTGAGCGAGTTTGCGTATGCGTGATTTTATCTCGTTTGTAACATGCGGCACTACCTGAACGGTTCCTCCGAGATACTCACCTCTTCGTTCTTTTCTTATGACGGTATCATATATCCGTCCCGTCGTTACATTGTTGTCCTGGTTAAGGCTCACATCGAGGAATCTTTCGTAATGCCCGAGATCCAGGTCGGTCTCGGCGCCGTCATCGGTTACGAACACCTCGCCGTGCTGATAGGGGCTCATTGTTCCCGGGTCAACATTTATGTAGGGGTCACACTTTAGTATATCCACCCTCAAACCCCTTGCCTTTAGCAAAAGCCCTACACTTGCTGAGGTTATACCTTTACCAAGCGATGAAACCACTCCACCTGTCACAAAAATGTACTTAGTCGCCATATCCTCACCCCTACTAGAGCATTTTTCGCTTATTTATCAACTCTTTGACCCTTTCAACATCTTCAGGCACATCAACGCTTACAGAATCATAATCCATAATAGTGGCTTTTATCTTATACCCGTGCTCAAGCGCTCTGAGCTGCTCAAGGCTTTCTATTTTCTCAAGAGGCATCTGCGGGAGACTTGAGAAAGTAAGCACAAAATCCTTCCTGTAAACATAGATCCCTATGTGTTTGTAATAAACCTGCGTGTAAATATCAGGCTGAGAGTTTTTTGAGCAAGGAATCGCTGAGCGTGAGAAATATATTACAAAATTATCCTTGTCAAGCACT
Source organism: bacterium (assembly GCA_043821115.1). Taxonomy (GTDB): domain Bacteria; phylum CAYTYR01; class UBA6262; order DAOVJB01; family DAOVJB01; genus JBDRDD01. The sequence goes on from JBDRDD010000022.1 coordinate 57,913, forward strand.
ACCTTGGCAACGTTATGATTTTCAATGTCTTCGAGGTCACTTATCCTAGATACAGCCGTACCCATAAGTATATTGGGGTCGTTTAGAAGAGGCTCAATAGCCGCATCAATTACTTCGTGAACTATCAGCGGCTCATCCCCCTGAACGTTCACAACTATTTCACAATCCACATCCTTTACAGCCTCGGCTATGCGATCTGTTCCGCTTTGGCAATCCTTGGATGTCATCATGGCCTTCCCGCCGAAAGACTCAACCGTCTTTAATATCTTCTCACTGTCTGTCACAACTATTACATCTTCGAGAACAGAGGACTTTTTTACCTGCTCGTAAACCCTTTGTATCATCGGCTTACCGGCAATGTCAGCAAGTGCCTTGGCCGGAAAACGGCTTGAATCATAACGCGCGGGTATCATCGCTATAACACGCATATCAACCCCTGATTTTATTTTTTATTTCCTTGATACTGGTTGTAGCAGTGCCTAATTTACCGACTACTATCCCGGCAGCATAATTTGCAATTTGCGCTGCATCAAGTATACTTGCCTTTGCAGCCAGGGCAAGCGTCAATACCGCTATGACCGTATCACCGGCTCCGCTAACGTCAAATACATCCCTTGCCACAGTGGGTATATGTGTTATTTTTCCCCTGGACTCAAAGAGAAGCATACCCTTCTCTCCCTGGGTAACCAAAAGGGACTCACAGTGCAGTTTCTTGAGTATCGTCTTCCCAAGTTTTATTAAACCCTCACCCTCGGGCACCGAATGCTCCCTCATACCAAGGGCTGCCTCAGACTGGTTGGGCGTTATACAGCTTACCTGCTTGTACTGCTGGAAATGCTCTACCTTGGGATCCACTACTATGGGTTTCTTATGCTTTCTCGCAAGGCTAACTGCTTTCTTCAAAATAACAGGAGATATAACCCCTTTGCCGTAATCGGAAATAACGACTGCCTTAACGCGAGATATGTTCTCATCCAGAAATGTCGTTATCTGCTTGGTCAGCTGAGCGGACAACTTGCCTATTATCTCCCTGTCAGTACGCACTACCTGCTGGTGCTGGGCGATGATCCTGGTTTTAAGTATGGTCGGGCGCTTATCATCCCTGAAAACACCCGTCGTGTCAATTCCCCCCCGTGACATCTCGTTTATAAGCTTATCCCCGACAAAATCATTGCCTATGACCCCGACAAGAAGCACTTTGCTGTCCAAGCTACATACATTCATGGCAACATTACCGGCTCCGCCCGGGGTGTGTGTCTCCTTCTCTATCTCAACGATAGGAACAGGAGCTTCCGGGGAAATACGGGAAACCTTCCCCCATACGAACTTATCCATCATTATATCCCCGAGAACCATGACACTTGTGTTATTCATACGATCCAGTATTTTAAGCAATTTTTTCTTGTCCATAGTCTATACCTTTTATGTTTTATTTTATTAAAAAATATATTATATCATTTTCAGCCTGATATTTCAACAGTTTTTTGCAAATATTTTCAGGGAAGCCATAGTTCTGAGAGTTCGGCATCTATCGAGCCAACTGCTATCTTGGTCCTCATAAGCACGGGGATTTTGCGCTCATCATCTGTCAGCCAGACCTGAAGCCTGCCCTTCTGCTGGAAGAGCCCGCCGTATTTTACAACCGGTTCTATAAGGATGGTGTCAAATTTTCCCTTTGGAACCTTTACCCTTTCCTTCCTAAGGACCTTGACTATAAGTTCATAATTCCTGTCACCCGCATTGACAGGCATCTTGAGGGTTTTGCCTATCTCTAGTTTCTGGGTGCGCACGTAATAGAAAGCGGAGAGGATATCGTGGACATATTCCGGGATTTCGATGATCCTGCCGTTAAAATCTGCTTTGTGATTCTTCTGATCATAAATTATTATTTCATCATGCCTGTATTTGCCTTCCCGCTGATATTTTTCAAACCTGAGGGCGAAAATTCCATCTTTATCTATGTATGAGCGTACGGTATCCCGCACCTTGTAGAATACATCAAAGAAAGAGCTTGAATTGGCCTCGGAGACTATCTCGTAAGTCTCGTGGCCGTCTATCTCGACAAGACCCCTCACTTCGAGTGTGGCATAGCCTGCCGTTACAACGCCCCATTTTATAGCAAAGGTCTGCTTTTCCCCTACCTCGAAAGCTCTGTTTAGGACCTTGCGGGATTTTTCTTCCTCGGCAAAAGCACCTTTGCTCAAACAAAAATATACTAGGCTTGAAAAAAGTATAATAACGGTAAATGCTGCTAATGCTCTGGTGGTTTTCAATTAATATAACCCTTATTGTGGTTTATAGAGAAGATATAGCTTTGCCCCGAGAATTGCGGTTATGATGAGTATACCGTACCAGCTGCGGTATTCCTTGTTATCCATTACCTGATCCCAGCCAAACTTCGACAGAATATTTGTACTGTAAGGCGAAAAAGCAGGAAGGAAAAACGGGACGCTTTCTTTGTACTCCACGAACTCCACGCCGAATTTCTGCTGCAGGGACTTTTCCTCGTGAGCTGCCGCGTAGCGGTATACCAGGCCAAAGAGGACAAGAAAGAGTATAAATAAATTAATGCTCTGCGCTGCTACGCAAAATCCTGTTCCCACAAGAAAGCTTCCCAGGTAAAGAGGATGACGCACATATCCATAGGGACCGTTGACGGCAAGTGCCTCACCTTTTTTCACATAGCCCGAAGCCCATATGCGTACAGCCTCTCCGAAAATCACAATCTCAAGACCTATAACGAAAAAAAGCACTGAAGGCGGCTCGGCAAATATTACAAAAAGGACAGCGAAAATATAACCGAATGTCACTCTTTTGGATACAAGAAGATTTTTGAATTTCTCAGCACTCATATAACTCCCTCCCTTTTAACGTATCTTCATCTTTAGACGGAAAAGCTCTGCGAATGCTCTCAATATTACCTTAATATTTGCTCCTGTCTGCTTGCCGGAAATGCGCGGATAATGGCTGACAGGAATTTCCCTTATCTTTGTATATCCCCTTTGCTTCGCCTTGATAAGTATTTCAGCGTTTATAAGGGCTCCTTCAGATTCCATGTATATATCATCGATTAAGGATTTCTTGAATACCTTAAAAGCACAGTTTATGTCTTTTACCTTAAGACCAAAAAGAATCCTCAAAAGAAAAGCATACATCTTAGCGTTGATCAGTCGGTGAATCGGATCTTTTCGCGTGGCCCTATAGCCTAGAACCATATCATTACCAGGCATGAGCTCAATTAACTGTTTAAGTTCCTTGAAATCGAACTGCCCGTCACTATCTACAAAGCACACATACTTATAGCGGGAATCCCTGAGACCGTCCGAAACAGCTGAGCCGTACCCCTGGTTTATATCATGGTGTATAACTCTTATATTTGGGTTTTCGTTAATTAATTCGTTTATTATGGAAAGGCTTTTGTCTATGCTTCCGTCATCAACAACTATCACTTCGTAGCGATCTGTAAATAGATTGAGGTATTCGCATGCTTTTGTAGCCACTTCCCTGATATTGCTTTCCTCGTTATAACAGGGCAGCGTCAGTGAGACTTCCATCCAATTTTCCTTTTTTACCTTTTGCCAACAGGCCAAATATCAAAAATAATTACGAAATATATTTTACCATATGGCAAAACAGATTTCCACATAAATATACATAATTATATATATATTTCAGCGAAGAATTAACTTTCCATCATCAATAACAACTTCTTTTATATTTGTCCTCAAGGCCCAGTCAGCCGTGGGCTCAAGCGAAAACTCCCTGTTAACAAAAGAGCCATAAAGAAAGGCAGGCAGCACGAAAGGTCCTGCCCTTAGGGTTTTTACCCTTGTAATAAGAGCATTCTTATCACGGTCTATATAAACACTGCCTTCAACAAGTACAGGCAACCTTAAGCCCGCTATCCTTACATTTCCCGTTATTTGCAGTAAACCATCTCGCAAAAAAACCTCTGTATCTTTTAGAACTTTGTTCTTATCCTTGGCTAATACGAAATTCTTCAGACTTTGCTCACTTATAACAATCTCCGGACTTATCTGTTCTATACCAAATACCAGTATATTGCTTCTTTCCATAAGCTCGCCAATGCTTAGCCAAAGATCCCCTACCTCCACTCTCATTTTCTCAACACCGACACCGTTTATTATAATATTCTCCGCACTGATGATGACCTTTTTGAACTTCCCCTGTTTTGTTCTTGTCTGGGAAAAAGCAATGATGTCAACATTTAGCCCCTCCCGGACACCCATAAGAGAAGCAAGGGATTTCTTTAATTCGGCTCTTATCTGGTCAATGCTGACATCTTCCACGGGTTTTATGTCACGCTTGTACACGATACCCGTTGAGCCATCCGGCAGGGCAAATTCATCAAGCACGCTGAACATATTAGCAAATGACGCCTCTTTTTTCTCTATTTTATGCACAACCTCATCATAATGGGGAACAGTGAACGCAGGTCCCCTGTTCCCTGTTTTATATATCAGGTAATCGGTGAATTCACCGACATTTTTGTTGTAGCTTATTGGATAAGCCGCAAGCTTGTTTACCAGGGTATATATTTCAAAAGATGAACTGTGAAAATAGGGATGGTTTGACACTACCCTGACCAGGGCAAAGGGCCTGCCTGAAGAGTTTGAATCACGCACTATTTTAGAAAATATCTCCCTGTGCATCCAGTCCTCATCCTTCGGAACATAGGAAGAATATAAGCTTAGATTTCCAATTGGGGTTGAAAAACCGACCCTTGAAGGAAAAGCAGAAAAGCTAAACGAAAACAGTAAGTATTGAGTAACACCTACTATCAAAATACATGCTATAATCAGTTTTTTTACTAACTTTTTTTCTATTAAGCTGATAAAAGCAACAGAAATTATACTGACCGCCGGCAGATACGGTATGCTGAACCTGGCATCCTTGTTTCTGACAAGAATCAATATAATATAAGGAGCTACTATCCATAGCAGTAAAAGAATCCTTTCTTTCTTCCATTTAACCAAAAAAATAACCAAACCAATAATAAATAGAATAAAGAACACCAGCTGAACCTGAATAGCGAGTTCCTTAAAATAATAAAAAACAGAACTCAGGCTAAAAAGAGAAGGATCTCCTTCAGAGACTGCTATTGTCCCTACATTTGAGGTGACATGGCGAAATAATTTGGTGAAATTATGCAGATACCAAGGACCCGCTATAACAAACGAGGCCCATGCGGCCATGCATAGGTTTTTAATATTCTCGTGGACCTCGAAGTTTGCCTTTGAAAGTTTTGCCAGACGCCACAACACAAAAAATGCACCAAATATAAATATTAGGTTATAGGGAAGTGCAAAAAACAGGCACATAAAAACTGATAGCAAAAAAAGGACAGAATATAGATAGAATAACAACTTGCCTTCAATTCTTTGGAAAATCCGCACCTTTACCAGGCTAACGGGTATAATGAGAAAAAACAGGAAACTCCACTTGGTAAGCATCCCTATGCCGAAAAGTATGCCGAAGATGATTGAATGATCTCTTCTTGAGAAATCCTCGCTCATTATAAGGAAGTAGATAGTCATCGTGACGATTGCCATGAGTGCAACGTCTATAAGGCATGAGCGCGACAGATAAATTGGGAACTGGTACATTGATACAAGAAATGCCGCGACAAGTCCCACGGTGGAATCGAAGAAGTGTTTACCTATTTTGTATGTGAAAAAAGCCGCAAGCGCCAGGTAGAATATATTTGTCATGGCCGCACCGGAATGGGAGACACCGAAAAGAAGGTGACTCGGGATGAGTGTAATGTGGTAAAAAGGCGGATAATAGGAAGATACGTCAAGAAGCCTGCCGAACATATCAAGTGAAGGCTGGGTAATGATGTCAAAATATTCTATACTTAAGCGAAGATGTGTTGACTGGTCCCAGGAAGGCGGACGGCTGTCATTGGCAAGCCATATGAGATTAGTAATCGCAAGAAAACACACCAGAACGAACAGAAGAAGTGTGGCCACTACCCTGTCCCTTTGCTTTTTCAAGTCCTCATATGCTATATCCATTATTTACCTTTTATTTTTTTCTGGATGAGTGTATTTGCTTTAGTATCCAACCAACCGCATCCCAGAGGTCAGCAACCACCGCATCAGGTTTCTTTTTCCATTTTTTACTCTCATACTCCCATTGCCCCCTGCCATATCCGGTAAGAACAAGTATGCCGGATGCTTTGACATTATGAGCAAAAGCTATATCGGAATACTTGTCTCCCACCACGAAACACTTTGAAAGATCAAGTGCAAACTTACGGGATGCCTTCTTTAACATCTCGGGCTTTGGTTTCCTGCAAGAACACTTTTGGCTTGGATGATGCTGGCAGTAGTATATAGCGTCAATTTTAGCTCCTTGTGCGTCAAGCAATTCACCCAGCCTTTTATTTATCAGGGAAAGAACTTTTTTATTAAGATATCCCCTTGCAACACCACTCTGGTTAGTCACTATAATAACAGGAATTCCTGCACTGTTTAGCTTCCTTATTGCCCTGGCAGACCTCGCAATAAGCTCGACCCTTTCAGGATGGTTGATATATCCACTATCCTTGTTTATAGTACCGTCTCTGTCCAGGAATACAGCTATTCCATCAACGTTTATTTTTCTTTTCAATTGCTTATTTCTCCCTCTATATTTTTATACCCTTCTCTAACTAAAACAACCGTCAACCCCATAACAAACCATAGCATCATAACTATTTCGGAATCCCCGAAATTATATTCCGTCATCCCGGCAAACAAAAACCCAAGACACGCGGTGACACAAGCTATAACAAGCATGGAAAATTCATCATTTTTGAGACGGGTTTCAAAATAAACCCGGAATGCATTCTTAAAATAGCTAATAAATATCCATACAAATGCAACCAAAGCTGGTATCCCTCTTGATGCCATGATATGTATAAAATTGTTGTGGAGCTCACCCCAGCTCTGTGTTTTTTTAGCATGCTCGGGATTGTAAGTAGAATATACCGTGGATATATTCTTCATGCCAACACCCCACAAGGGATAATCCTTTACAATATCCACTCCTGTCTCCCACATCTTAATCCTGTCTGCATCTTTAAGATTTTTGAAACGCTCTACAATGGACATGCGAGAACCTTTCATCATAACAGATATAGCACCGCTTGCAATTACCATTACAATAATAAGAACTCCCACTATCAAGGTCATTTTTTTAATACGCGCGGAGGCGCTAATAAGCAAGAAAGCAATCAGCAACACCATAACAGCAGCCGTTGAAAACCAGGGTCCCCTGCTGAACGTAAATACAAGGGCAACACCCATGATAACAAGCCCAATTGCGAGTTTTGGTTTATCCTTTGGTTTGCCTACAAGAAAAAGCGGCATTCCAATACAAAGAGCGAAAACAAGCCCCTCTGCAAGCGTCAGTGGATGCCCCCTCGAAGCCAGTGCTCTTCCATTATGCATACTTAAGAATCTTAAGACATCCAGAGGTGCATCTGAGAGAAAATCCGGCTTTGCTATTATCTCATCGGAAAGCATATCAACGCCGATAAAATACTGCAGGATGCCCTGAATAGAAACTATAACCGAACCCATAAGGAAAAATACAAGGAGCTTCTTTACCTGTTTTGCACTTTTTACATTATGTGCTATTAGGAAAAATATGGATACAAGTATCTCGGATTGCAGCCCTCTCATAGAACGCCTTGCGTCAACTGAAAAAATCACGGAAACAATGCTTAGAATAATAAAAACAAGGATAGCCTTGTCTAAAAAGGTGCTCTTAAGCCGCCAGGCCCCTCCAGCAACAACTTTGACTATCCATGCCAGCATAAGGAGTCCCCAGAAAAACTGTGCCGCGGCTATGGATATGGGCAAAAACAAGGCAAAGAGAAGTAGCCCTATATCAATTAAATATTCGCATTTTTGGGTAATAGTCCCTTTCAATATTATCTCCTTTTCTCAAGAAGAGAACGTAGCCCGCCGTAGACTTCATCAACACTTAGCGATTTTATACACTCAAGAGAATCACAATCCGGGCTGCTGCCGCAGGGACTGCAGGACATATCATGTCTTAAGACTAAATGCCCCTGCCCTACAGGACCGAAGCGCCTGAAATCAGAAGGCCCGAACAAAGCCGCAACTCTAACCCCTACTGCCGCAGCAATGTGTATAGGACCGGAATCGTTTCCAACAAAAACACTGCAGCGCTTTATATAGGATGCCATATGCCCTACCGTTATATCCCTTATCACATGTATATTTCTGTTTTTTATTGTGCCCACTATATTATCAAGGTATTTTTTATAGGATGGTGTAAAAAAGAAAACACCAATTCCAGCTGAAGAAAGCTTTATGGTCAGTTCAATGAATTTTTCAATCTCCCAGTTACGTGAAGCATGCAGGCTCGAGGGATGTATACCTACAATCCCTGCTTCAGCCTTTATGTTTTTGCTTTTTATAAACTCATCTACAAGCGCATCCTGTTTAGGGTCAGTATGCACCTCTGGAAGTGCATCCTTTGTTTCTATCTCCAGAGCCCTTAAGAGATCAAGATCGTCTTCGAGCATGTGGCGTACTTCTGAAACATCGCGGGCAATATCTTCGCTAAGAAACACCCCTGCTTTCTTCTGAGAGCGTCCTATTCTAACCGGGATACGACTTAGGTAAGCCAGTAAAGCTTTTTTCCAGTCAGCATTCGCCACAAGAGCAATATCAAAGCGCCTTTGTCTTAATACCTTTAGCAGATCAAGTGTCTCTTTTAATGTAGATTTCTTCCCTAAAGGATCTTTGAGCCAGGACGGGTTAAAGATAAGAACATTATCTATAAAAGGATGAAAGAGCACCACATCCTTAGAATATTCCTTTACCAGGTAAACAATAGATGAATCGGGAAACTTACCCTTCAGCGGACGCGGTAAAGCTGTACTCATAACCGCATCACCTATATTATCAAGGCAAATAACAAGGATATTCATAGAAAGGCCTATGCCCCGTCCTTAGGCTGCGTCTTCCAGCGATTGTGCAACCAGAACCACTGATCTGGATATTTTAATATATAACTTTCTAAACCTTTTGTAATAACGCCGAGAGAATCATGTACATCTTCATCACTTGTCCTGGAACGATCCAGGTATATAGGCTCATCTATAAAAGCCGTGTGTGTATTATCGGGGTTTCTAACATCCACGGCTACAACTATTGGAGCACCTGTGCGTATCGCGAGTATAACAGGACCCGTAAAAGTAGATGCAGGACGTCCCATGAAATCAACGAATATCCCCCTGTCTCCCGCATGAAGGTCCCCTAAAAACTCGACTATTTCCCTGTTTCGAAGTGCCTTTATTATTTGTCTGGGATTCTTATTATTCTGGAATATACTCTTCATTCTCGCGCGATATACCTGATCGACTATCCAGTGAGCTACCCACGGGTTCTTCTGCCTCTTAATAACATTTGTGACCTTATAACCATGCGATCCAAGAGCCATGCCCATTACATGCCAGTTCCCTATATGACCCGTTAGTAATATGACACCTTTATTACTCTCACAGGCTTTCTTAAGGTTTTCAATGCCTTCGATCTTTACCATACGTCTGAGAGCCGCATTATCCCATCTTATGATCTTAACAAACTCTATCAGGGTTTTGCCGAAATTGCGGTATACATTGCGAACAAGCTGGTCCTTTTCCTTGTCACTCATCCCTTTTCCAATAGCTTTATCTATATTCTGCCTCGCCAGGCGTGTCCTGGAACCAAATATGATATGCAAAAGAGACCCGAGAAATACCCCTAGAGCATATGCAGCCTTCCATGGCAGCAGATGCACAAAAAACATGAAAATATTCATAAAAACGTACTGGAGAAAATAAGCCATACTGCTTCCTTTATTTGAGCCTGGAGGTGAGTATTTCATCCAAAGAAGAAGCTCCTTTTGTTATCTCGGCTTCAATGAGCAGAACCATGATTTGTGCTCCCTCGGGAAGGATATGTTTTATTCTAACAGCGTCCTTCTCTGTGGTAACAATAATCGTTTTGCCCGCTTCTTTAATGACACCTGTTATATCCTCAGCATCGTATTCATAGTGGTCATCAAATATAAACTTATTTAATATCTTCGCACCAAGACTTTTAAGGGTCTTCTCAAAAGACAGCGGGTTGCCTATACTGTAAAGAAGTGCAACATCTTTTCCTCTCAGAAAACTTACATCTTCCTTTTGCACATTTTTCCCTTTTTGAAGGTATTCAATATGAATTGCGCGCGGGGTGCTTTCAATCACAAGTGCCTTTGGGTTTATCTCTTCCACTATGGATCTCGTTCTCTTAAGAATAGATGGAGCAACAAGATTAGCCCTGTTTAGTACCAGAACATCTGCTCTTGAAAGATTAAAAAGGGATTCTCTGAGAAGCCCCCTGGGAATGAGATATCCCCCACCGAATGGATCAAGACAATCTATAACTACAATGTCCAGATCTCTTTTAAGACGCAAATGCTGAAATCCGTCATCAAGTATGACAATCTCGGCCTCGAGCTTTTTAACTGCCACCTCCGCACAACTTGCGCGGTCGGCCCCGACAACCACACCCACGCCTTCTAAATCCTGAGCCATAAGATAAGGTTCATCTCCCGCCTCACCTACGCTCAACAGCACTTTTTTACCGTCAGATACCACCTTTACGTCCTGTTTCTCTTTTTCCCCGGGAATAATTCTCCTGTATCCCCTGCTTGCAATAACAACTTTGTTTGACTTCCCCGAAAGCATCTTCGCAAGAAGCATGACCAAAGGAGTCTTACCCGTACCTCCCGTTGTTATATTGCCCACAGAAATGACAGGACATGACACTTTCACGCTTTTTAGGATATTCGAAGTATACAAAACATGCCTTATTTCCATAAACAGAAAATAAATCCCGGAAAGCCCTAAAAGGATAATTCGCAGACTCGATGCTACAAACCCCTTCTGTTCATCTCTAACGATTCTCAGTATGTACTGTTTCATTTTTTCACCGCTTTCTGAGTAAGTATTGAAAGCATATCTTTGATCACCGGCTCTACTTTATCGGGAGTCAGTTTTTTCATGCACTCCATGCTGTCGCAATCCTGCATGTAGCACCTCAGGCAACCAACATCAGAGGTAACAGCCTTATGCATGAGTTCCCCGGGCGGATTCCAGTTATACTGGCTCGTAGGCCCGTAGATTGTAACCGTTGGAGTTCCTACGCTAACAGCTATGTGCATAGGCCCGTTGTCATTTGTAATCATAAGTTTGCACCTTGAGATCAAAGCCCCGAGTTGTTTTAAGGTAACAGCGGGAGCTATAACAGGTTTGTTTCTCATGAGAGAGGCTATCTTATCTATGCGCTTCTTCTCACCAGGCCCCCAGAAAAGTATAACCTGGGAGTTATATTTCTCTATCAAGACGTCAGCAATCTGGGCGAAATACTCCTTGAGCCACATACGGGCGCTACGCCTGGAACAAGAAGTTATGCCTACAAATATCCTGCCGTCTTTTCGATGAGCATCTAGAAATTTATCCGCAAAGGATTGAGCCTCGGGTGTTATCGCAAAAAACATTTCCTTTCTAGGCAAAGTTATCCCTATCTTGCCTAATGCCTGCATCTTGAAATCCACCGCGTACTCGATGCTTTTATCTCTCTGAACTATTATGTTATATGCAAACTGCCTCCCCCTGAAATCAAACCCTACTCTGTAGCCCCCAGAGCTGAAAAAACATATCCACGCTGAACGCGGGTTACCCAAAAAATCAATAACCATATCGTATCCGGTTTGCCTTATTTTTTTTATAAGCTTTACCTGATCGAAAAAACCTTTCCTGGAAATAATAACGTTATCAAGGTAGGGATTTCCTTGCACTACCTCGTTTGCAGGTTCTTCCACAAGAAAATCTATAGAGCTCTGGGGAAAATGTTCACGAAGTGATTCAATTACTGGGGTAGTAAGAAGTACATCTCCTATACGTCTTAACTGAATTATTAGTATTTTTTTTACATTCTTTATTTCCATAATCTCTTTATCCCGCGTTCAAGCCCGTACACCGCAGAGTACATGCCTGAGAGAAATGATGAACCATAGAGAGAAAGGCGCTTTGAGAACCATCCAAGGTCCTCCCTGTGCACTTTGAATCTCTTTATCCTCATAGAGTCCGTTCCCTTTTTGTTTGCGCCTACCTCTGTAATTACCGCTCCTTCAAAGCCTGCTTCTTGTGCGGCTTTCTCTTTTTCCATGGTGTACTCCCCCCACGGCCATGCCAGGAAACGACATTTCTTCTTAAGCTTAGTCTCTATAATATCTCTGGACATAGAAATCTCTTGGGCAAAAGGCATATTGGGTTCGGGGGACCAGCTTTCGCCTTCTTTGTAATGAAAATGTGTATGGCATTCTATCGAAACCATCCCGCTTTTTCCCATTTCTCTCATCATATCCCAGGAAAGAAAATTCTCGGGATTTCTTTCATTGTGCAGATCCAGCTCGAAATCAAAGCTGTTTCGTTTATTCGTGTCCTGTATTCTGCTTGTTACGACAAATATAGTAGCTTTCAGGTTATATTTTTTAAGAATCGGATAAGCCAGGAGCCAGTTATCCAGGTACCCGTCATCAAAGGTAATAGCTACATATTTGCTGTCCTTGGGAACACCATTTTTTAAGAATGAAACCAACTCATCAAGAAAGATAGATCTGTAGCCTTGCCTTGAAAGAAATTCCATCTGTTTCTCGAACCCGGCTGGTGTTATTTCTCTCTTCGCATTAACATGATGATAAAGAAGTACAGGAACCGAAACAGCCATTAACCCACCTTTTTAGCAAACAGTAACTCCTTGTAAAGAGATTCTGTTTTATCGACCATATGCTTGACTGAAAATTCTTCCTCGACCAGTTTCCTCCCGTTTTTACCCATCTCTTTTCTTAGATCGGAATTATTCAAAAGCATAACTATCGCGTCAGAGAGCGCTTGTGAGTTCCCGGCACTCACAAGCAGACCGTTTTTCTTGTGATAAACCATCTCGGGGTTTCCCCCCACATCCGTTGCAACAACCGCCTTGCCCATGGCAAGGGATTCCCTTATCGTTCCGGCAAACCCCTCCTGAAGTGAAGCGTTCACGGTTATATCCGCTGCAGCAAGTATAAGAGGGACATCTCGCCTGAATCCTGCGAGTATCGTGCTGTTGGCTATATCCAGGTTGTCAACGAGCCCTTTAAGTTCATCCGAATCAGTATCCCTTCCTACAAGTATGAATTTCACACCTTTTGCCTTCTGAAGTATAGAGGGTATGGCCTCAAGGAAGAAGGTATGCCCTTTGTAATACGAATAATTGCCCACAAGGGCTACCAGGAGCTCATCATCATGTATGGCGAACTCCTTCCTTATGCTGTCTCCTTTGACCTCAGGGGTGAACACAGCTACATCAGTACCGCTGTATATGACCTCTATCCTTGACGGGGCAATGCCGTAATCCACAAGTATCTTCTTTACACCCTTACTAACAGCTACTATCTTGTCCGTCCTTTTGCTCTTGTATTTAATCTGGCTGAAGATCCCCTTGCGCACATGAAATATTACCCTGCGGCTGTAAATAAAAACAGGGGTTTTTGCTATTTTACTTGCTGCAAGAGCCAGGGCATGTGCTTTGGGATGGTGTGCGTGAAGAATATCTATTTTGTTCTTCCTGAGAATTTTAACAAGCTTTATGATGGCAACGATATCATACTCCTGCCTCATGAGAAGGGAAATTACGGGAATTCCTGCATCGGCAGCTCTTTGACCTATCTCGCTTGAAGGTGGACAAATCAATTTTATCTCATAGCCTTTATCCAAGAGACCCTTTGATAAAAAGAACGCCTGCTGTGCCCCACCTGACCACCCGACAGAACTTGTAATCTGGGCAATACGCATTATAACCTCGCCTTCCCTCTCTCTATATTAAGCCTGAAATCAAACATATTCTCATCACCTCTGACCAGAACGCGCCGTAAATTGAACATATTCTTTTGGGATAACTGTGCTTTACCCTGCTTTATCCCGCATGCGAGATGATAGCCCGCCACCTTTACCGATTTCTTGATATTCTCATCATAGGCACCGGCACCGTAGGGATAAGCAAAAGCCATAACGGGCATATTAAGCTTTTCCTCTATTATTCGCTTACTCTCGTTTAGCTCAAACGAAAGACGTCTTGGTTCATCCTTGCAGTAGATGAGGTTCGCGTGAGTAAGCGTATGGGAACCGAAATCTATACCGTAGTCAAACATCTCTCTTATGTTTTCCCAGCCCAGCATATCATGGGGAGATTCAACAGAATTTGAGTTCCAGGCACTTTTATCACCCACATATGCGACACTTAAGAATACTGTTGCCTTGAAGTTATATTTTTTAAGAATTGAAAATGCATGCGTGTAATTGTTAAGAAATCCGTCATCAAACGTGATAACCACGGTCTTATCACCAAGATTTCGCTTCTCGGAAAACGCATTATAGAGTTCTCTAAGAGTTATCACATTATATTCGCCTTTTGAAAGAAACTTCATCTGCTTTTCAAACATCATAGGACTTATCCACAGTTTCTTCATCTTTGAGTCCCTTGGAGCAAGATCTATATTATGGTACATAAGGATAGTGACGCCTTGGCGTTTTTTCCTCCACCAGTTCCACCTCAGAGACATTCCTACAAAAACCAATATGAGAATGAGTGCCAAAATATCGTACATAATTCCCTCTTACTGTTAAAACATGAATTTTACCAGGAGATTCGTTTTCTTGAGCAAAAAATCGTATTCTACATTAACCATGCCGTATGTTACCCACATACGGCTTAGCTTCACGGGTTCTTTTAAATCGTCATCCTCATTCTTGTAGGCTCTGTATATACCGACAACATTGAAAATATCATGCAGGGACTCATCCCAGGTTGTCACTACCCTAAAATCCGACGAGAACAGGATATACCCGCACAATAACTCAAGGTTTCTCTTAACACGGTCATATGTGTCAAAAGCCCAGTAGATACGATCAATCGCCTGGTTCTCAAAAAATCTCCTGTAGGGTTTGTACAGGCTCATAAAAACGGGTTTTGTATTCCCGCTTCTAACTGCCGCCTTTATCCCCTCAGGAGTCTTTTCATCCACACTGACCACCGTATATCCGAGCCACGCAACACCCTGGCTCATATGGGTGTTACTTGCCGAGAATTTAGCCTTGCCTTTTAGTTTGGGGCTGCTGTTTAGCTTCAGGTTCCTGTAGAAATCATACGGGAGGAAATCAGACCCGTTTGCGACTTCTACCGCGTCCAAATCGAGATTCTGGGCCAGCTTCACTCCCAGCTCAGCGTTTGCCCCGGGATGCATGGCAAAAGCAAGCCCCCCCTGGGCGTGTATCTCGCGTATGGTTTCCTCGTTTGTCATACCCTGCTCTATATAAGACTTTATAAAAAGTGCCCCTATATGGGCACCCTCATGGGTGGATATTTCCTCCCCGGGTATAACTATGAAATCAGAACGCAGCCTGCCTTCGTATTTAAGGCGCTCTGCAACCCTCATAACCTCGCCTATACCATCTAAATGGTTATGGTCCGTTACAGCTATTGCCCCAAGCCCTTTTGACTGTGATTTAAGTAAAAACGATTCTACATGAGAAACTGAGTCAAATGAAAAAATCGTGTGCAGGTGAAAATCAACCGCAACTTCATCTTCAGCAACAGAAATCTTTTCCCAGTTCAGGTATTTTAACCCTAAATCCCCTCCAAGTTCCTTCTCTATATACCATCTCTTAGAAAGCATCATCTCAGGGTTCTTCTCAAGAGATCCAAAACCCAAGACATTCAGCAATGCTATCTCTGCAGTTTTTATCGCAATAAGCTTGTTGTCCTCAAGCATAGCATTGAATTCTGTCTGGGCCCTGTAGATTATATCCAGTTCGGCTTCGTTTAGAAAAACCGGATAGCGTTCTAACTGTTCGTCCTTATAATAGACCCTGTTAAAACGAAACTGATCGTCCAGGTAATTGATTTCCTCGCCCCAGGCAAATCCAACGGTTAAAAAAACAAACAGGGGGAAAAGAAAAAAAAAGCAACCGATTGTGAGAGTTGGCCTAGAAAGATTCATAAAGTCCGCATCATCTCGAATGAAGTCTTCTTAGCTTGACATATTTTGCAAAGACATAAAAACTGGAAAGAACAGCCCAGATAAAACCGTAGAAACCGTCCAGAAAACCCAGCCTGAAAACGAACATTGATAAGAACGTCCAGAAAGGCAGTATAAGAATATGCCACATAGAGGCTTTCCTGCCCGCAGAAAAGCGCTTCTGTGCGTCAAGCGAAGTGTATACATTGAACTTGGAAAAATAATCCTCGAGGTCTTTGTAGCTGTAGTGAAGTATGTGGTTTTTAAGTTTAGCTGTTTTTCCATAAACACTTATGCCTTCGTGGATAAATTTCTCATCAAAAGTTCCTTTTCTCTTGGCAAACAATCTCAGGTGTTTCTCAGCGCTGCAGCCGCCAAAGCGCATAAGATGTCCTAGGAAAAAAAACTTAAACGGTATATAAAAACCGTCAAAATCAGACTCCGGTGTATTTATAATTTTTAATATCTCTTCTTTTAGCTCAGGTGTAACCCTTTCATCGGCATCTATGCTGAGTATCCAGTCTCCCTGGGCCTTGCTTACTGCGAGCTGCTTCTGCTTCCCGTAGCCCATCCACTCGTGCTGGTAAACTTTGTCCGTATATTCACGCACAACATCAAGGGTGCCGTCAGTTGAATAGTCATCAAATACCACTATCTCATCAGAGAACTTTATGCTTTCAAGGCAGTCCCTTATGGATTGCCATTCGTTCTTCGTTATTATAACCGTGCTAAGCTTTGACATAGGAGTTCACTTCCTTGTATATTTCCTCTGTTTGGCTTACCATCCGCCCAACCCCGAAACCCTCTGCGATCTTCCTCCCCGCTTTTCCCATATTAATTCTCTTATCCTTGTTTTTCAGAAGATCAACGATCCCTGCTGCCAATTTCTCACTATCCCTGGATGGCACAAGTATGCCGCTTTGGCCGTCTTTTACCACTTCGGGAATACCTCCCGTTTGTGTAGCCACTACAGGCTTAGACAATGCCATTGCTTCAAGAAGTGTACTTCCCATCCCTTCAAGATATGAAGAAAGAACAAAGACATCAAACGTGGATATGAGCTCAAGAATGTCTTCCCTGAAACCGCAAAATATGACTTCTTTTTCAAGCTCCAGTGCCCTGGCAAGTTTTTTTAACCTTGCCTCCAGTTCCCCTTCACCGACTATCAAAAAGCGCGCATTTGGCATCTCTTTTTTCACAATCGCCGCGGCTTCCAGAAAGTTTTCGTGATGCTTATGTGGAGCCAGTGCCGCAACAATACCCACTACTGGCATATCATCCTTTAGATTAAATTCCTCTCTCAGATACTTATTGTCTTTTATTTTCTTAAAACGCTCAAGATCAATCCCGTCATGGACCACAGCTATATTCTCTGCGGCAATACCATCCTCAACAAGGACATCCCTGACTCCGCGGCTAACCGCGATTATCCTGTCCAGACCCCTTCTATACTTCGCCTTGCTGTGAATATGAAAATCCACCCTTCTTGACACTATAACCTTGCATGTAGGATTTATCTTCGCAGCCAGAGCCCCCAGGGTGTGCGCATGTGCTGTGTGGATGTGTAAAATATCAATTTGATGGTTTCTGATGATTCTCGCTAATTTTATGACAGATATCATGTCCCATTCCCCTCTCATGAGAACAGGTATTGTAACCACATCAGTCTGGGCAAGACGTTTTAAGAGCATACCATCTGGCTGGCATGCAACAAAATTTTTGTGTCCCAGGCCCTGTAGGCCTTGTGCCAGATAGAGGGTCTGCTGTTCCCCCCCCCTCCATGTCTTGGCGGTATTTATATGAAGTATTCGATAGCCCATATATCTGTACCCGATTATTGCCTTTTCCACTCTTCATACATTACTATTTCCTGAAGCTGGTGCCTGTTTTTGGGCTTATCTTGTACAGGTTCCGGGTATCCCAAAAGCAGGAGTTCAACTACTTTTATGTTATCAGGTATTTTTAATATTTCCCGGACCTTGTCCTCATGGAAAGAGCCTATCCAGCAAGTACCAAGACCTTCTTCCACTGCCTGAAGTGTCATATGGTCTATGGCTATTGCAACATCAATTGGATAAGCAAGCTGACCACATCTCATGACATAATCATCCGTCTCGGCACAGCACGCTATGATAACCGGGGCTTCTCCGACAAGTGCCCTGTTGTTTGCAGCCTCGGAGAGTGCCTTTCTTGTTTTCTCCTCTTTCACCACAACGAAACGCCACTCCTGAAGGTTTTTTGCCGAAGGGGCAAGTCTCGCGGCCTCAAGAACACACTCGAGTTTTTCCATTTCGACTTCTTTCTTCTGGTAGCTCCGGACACTTCTTCTTTTCCTTATTGCTTCTCTTACTTGCATTCAGTCACCTTCTCTTTATGCCTATCCGCCATACTGTGCACACACCCGCAGTAATGCTGGGTGTATAGATTGTGAGTCCTTGAAAATTCCATTGTCTTCTTGAAACCGTCTTTCTTTTTGAAATCATATTCAAGGTAAGCCTGTCTGCCAATCGCCTTGCCTATCCTGTTTATAACAGAGGAATCCTTATGTGGACTTATTGTAAGTGTAGTCGTAAAAAACGGGATTTGCATCTCTTCTGCTTTCTCGCGTGTTTTTGAGAGTCTTAGCCTGAAGCACACCCCACAGCGTTTGGCGCCCTCTTTTTCATTATGCAGCCCCAGAGTCAACATATCCCATTTTGTATCTTCGTATTTACCTTCTATTAGCTCAAAATCCAGCTCTCTTGAAACCTGATGTGCTACCTCAAGGCGTCTTATGTACTCCTGTCTCGGGTGTATGTTTGGATTGTAGAAGAATCCCGTAACCCGAAAGTCTTCTTTTCTCAGCCTTATTACGCTGTGTGCGGCACATATACCGCAGCAAATGTGAAGCAAAACATTCTGTTTCATTTTTCTACTCTGCTACAGAAGCTTATTGATGTCCTTTACTATCTTTCTAGACGCGAGTATCTCGGCATATATCTTTTCAGTGTGCCCTACAAAAACATTCTCACTGAACTTTTCTTCAACGAGCTTTCTTGACTCCTTGCTCATACGCTTAAGCACATCATCATCTTCCAGAAGGGTTATTACTTTCTCGGCCATTATCTCGGAATCCTCTGGAGGAACCAGAAATCCTGTTACTCCGTCCTTTACAACCTCGGGTATAACACCTACCTTTGTCGCAATTATGGGTTTACCCGCAGCCATCCATTCAAGAAGCACCCTTGATGTGGCCTCCGAACCTACAGAAGATATAACACCCACGGCACAGTTTGCCATTATCTCCGGCACATTCTGTGTATAGCCTATAAAGAGAATGTTTTCCTGTATTCCTATGTCACGCGCCAGATGCCGTAGTTCTATCTCTTTGACATTCTCTTCCTTACCTACAACAAGTATTTCTATATCAGGTATTCTTGCCTTTACAAGACCCATTGCCCGCAAAAAACTGTAATGCCCCTTTACAGGGTCAAGCCTTCCTACAATACCTATTCTCTTTTTCTTGTCCTTTTCAGAGAAAAGCGAGGAGTGGAGCGTGCTTGTCGCCGAGAACTGTTCTATATCAATTCCCTGGTAAACCGTTTCAATCTTTCCCTCTGGAACTCCTAACTCTGTGTACATATCATTTATAAAATTTCCTGCTGTTATAAACCTGTCCGTCTTGTAAGAGACCAGTTTGCTAAGCAGGCCTTCCTTAGGAGCCCTTCTATCCGCGCGTGTTCTTATGATAGCGAGCCTTCTTCCTGCAAAAAGCGCGCTTACAACAGAAAGTGTATGGCTGCTGCCAGTATGTGCGTTTATAAGATCAATTTTCTCTTCCTCTATTATTCGGATAAAACCAAGCATATCTCTTGTGGATTTTATGTAGCGCACATTCAAGAACATCTTCTTCGCCTGAATTACAGGCGGCTTATCCTCAAGGCCTACAAAAACAACCTTATGTCCTTTTTTCTTAAGGCCTACTGACAATGCAAGAGCATAATTAGTAATGCCACTGTCCCAACGCTCATCTGTTATCTGTATAATGTTCACGTCCGCACCCCTTCTGTTTTATTTAATTTATCTTTTACCACTATAAATACCTCGCTAACGGTAATTAATTCCATGCAATCGAATGTTTGCTTCTTACACTTCCTGCCCCCGTGCAAACCGCACGGACGGCAATCGAGGTTTTTTTCTATGACGGTATTGCCATCACCGTAGGGATAAAACCCCAGCTCTCTTGTTGTCGGCCCGAAAATAGCTACCACGGGCACTTTTCCCGCCACAGCTATATGCATTGGCCCGGAATCATTTGTAACGAAAACCCGGCATCTTTTTATAAAGGCAGCCAGCTGTTTAAGAGAAAGCCTGCCTGAAAGGTTAAGGGCTTTTTCTTTCATGGCAGTCATTACCTGTTCAACCTGCATGACATCCTTAGGCCCCCCGAAAACAACCACCTTTGCTCCAAGCTCTTTTATTATCCTGTCAGAAAGCAGCGCAAAACGCTTGGCAAGCCATCTCTTTGTGGGCCACACCGAACCCGGGCTTATACCTATTACCACATCTGTTGAAGAAATGCCTTCCGCCTTAAGTATATCCTCAACTACCAGCCAGTCTTCTTTGTCTGTGTTTATAAATATCTCTTTATCGCTGGTTGTGGCATCTATTTCTTTTGCAAGATCAAGATTGCGCTCCAGGTCATGCTTTTTGACATCATAAGCTACAAGTTCGTTTAGAAATATACTCCCCTGACTCCTGTCAAACCCCAGACGTCTCGGGATTTGCGCAAGCCATACCATAAGAGCGCTCTTAAATGAGCGGTGAGGCAGTATGGCTATATCAAAATCCTTGCTTTTTATTTTTTTAATAAGCTTTATAAAGGCAAACAATCCTTTTTCGGAGCCTTTTTTATCAAACACTATCAGCTCATCTATTGCCGGATGGGCCTCGAGCACATCCTTGGTAGAAGGTATAGCCATGACGGCAAGAAAACTCTCTGGAAATTTTTTCTTTACACTTACTATAAGCGGTATTGTAAGAACAACATCACCCAAAAACGCCGTCTGTATGATGAGTATGCGCGTAATATTGTTATTGTATTCCAAGCCTACGGGCGTTATACCCGTCACTTCCCTAGGGAAAAAAAGTTCTGTCTGCTTGAACCGGGATTTTATCCCTATCTCCTCCAGGGTCTTTAGATAGCGCTCTACCGTATGAAGTTTTAACTCGGGAGACAGTATCCTGTTCCAGACAAAAAGCCTCCTAGCCAATACCCCCTTATTGTATTTCACCCTGCGCTTTATCCCGGAGAGCATTCCGACGAGGTTGCTTCTTATGTTATTGTGCAGGTCGATTAAAACGTCAAAGTTCTTTTTCTTTATCTCGGATATGTAGAAGAATATGCCCTTATCCTTCACAAAAGGTATAACCTCATCGATATAAGGGTTACCCCTGAATACATCCATGTATTCTTTCTTCACAAACACACTTACATGCACATGGGGCCACGCCTCTTTAATATTCCTAAAAACAGGTGTTGTAAGCACAACATCACCAAGAGAACTAAGACGTATGACCAGTATTTTCTTTATTTCTTTGCCTTCGAACATCTTTTATATTACCTTCTAACCTTGAAGCTTCTTCATAATCCAGGCCATGTTCTTTCCAAGATCATCCATTGTCCTGAGGCCCTCTTCATCAGCCGAAACATCGCCTTTTGCACCCCCGAAGCCCATGTTCCAGTAGCTAGATCCCGGTACTATCATCTCGTTTATGAAGAAGAAATGGTTTATAGAATCAAACACATGAACTGCTCCGGCACGCCTCACCGCAACCACAGCAGCGCCCACCTTGCGCTTCAGTATATTATCGTTAGCCCGGCAGACATACCCTGCCCTGTCAATGAGCGCTTTCATCTCGCTTGTCAGGTCCGCGAAATATGTCGGCGAGGCAAGTATTATGCCGTCAGCCTCAATCATCTTCTTTATGCATTCATTGGCAATATCGTCATCCACGGCACATTTCTTGTCCTTGTTTTTCTTGCACTTCATGCATGCTAAGCATCCATGGATGGATTTTCCAGAGAACTCGAAAAGCTCGCAGGAAATACCTTCTTTCTCAAGAGCGCTAAATACACGCTTAATAAGAAGTGTTGTGTTGCCGTCTTTTCTTGGACTACCGTTAAAAGCAATTACCTTCATACCTGACAAAACTCCCTTATCTGATAAGAGAATGAATTAAATCCATGTTTTTCTTCGTGGCTCCCCGCATGGAAATAACAGCTTTTCTCAATTCATCCCCTGTTCTTTTTCTTAACCCCTCATCTGAGAGAAAATACATCAACTTCTCACAGAGCTGTGCCGCATCACTCACTTCCTCTGCGCCTTTTTTCTTAAGAAGCCTTGCCGTCTCAAAAAAGCTTTCCATTGAAGGACCGAACAATACAGGCTTCCCCAGACCCGCGGGTTCCATGATATTCTGCCCGCCCTTGGGAACAAGACTTCCGCCGACAAAAGCAACACTTGAAAGAGCGTAGGCTTTTACAAGATCCCCCATTGTATCAAGAAGTATAACATTAGCGGTGGAATCAGTCCCTATACGGGTTTTTTTTACAAAGGAAAGACCATTTTGTAAAAGCACTTGCTCTACTTCACTCACCCTCTTAAGGTGCCTGGGAGCAAGAATCATTTTGAGATGAGGAAATTTTTTCAGGACCTTCTTATATGCCTCAACTATTATCTCCTCTTCACCCTCGCGTGTACTTCCGGCCACAAAAACAATATCTGAGGGTTTTAGACCGAAATCTTCGGCTTTCCCATCATTCCCAGAGGTCTGGGCCTGTTGGTCATACTTGATATTGCCGGAGATGCTAACTTTGCTTTCAGCTGCACCAATCGATATTATACGTGCTTTATCCTGCTCCTCACGCATGGAAAAGGAATCAATATAACCCAAGACCTCTTTTATTAACGGCCTCGAAAGACTATAATGAGCAAGGCTCTTTTCGGAAATCCTTCCGTTGACTATTATTACCTTAGCACCCTGTTTTTTTGCCTCTTTTACAAGATTGGGCCAGAGTTCTGTCTCAACAAGGACAAGAAGAACAGGCTTAAATATTCTAAGGACTCTTCTTACACAAAACAGGAAATCAAGAGGAGCGAAAATCCTGACATCCGCAAGCCCCATCTCCCCGGCTACCTTGAAACCCTCTGGGGTGACAACGGAAAGAACAATTCCGTACTGAGGAAAATCCTCCCTTAACTGATCAATCAAGCCCTTTATTGCTTTTACTTCCCCTACGGAAGCCGCCCGTATAAGAATATGCCTGTTGTTGGAATTCTTGTACGGGATCTTGCCCGAAGGCAGGAACCCGAACCTCTCCCCTACACCCTGCCTCCACCTCCTTGAGAAAATCATCCTGAGCGCGAAAAAAGGCCAGCTGATAAGAAGAAAAAGTATAAGAACAAGGTTATACAAAGAATACATCTGGATACCTTCTAAGAATTCTATTCACAGAGCCCATCAGCTTTGGCATTCATTTCTGTTAAGATCTTCTCAAGCTCCCCGGCCTTTATGAGAGTATCATCACCGGGTGATACATAGAATGGATCACCGTGCATTACCACGATATAATTAAAGGGATACGGAATTAAAAACTCATCCCAGTTCTTTATCACCTTCTTACGCCTGGCACCGAATGTCAGGGGGATTATGGGACGTCCCGTCTTCTGGGCCGCATAAATCACACCGGGCTGTACTTTCTGAAAAGGCCCGCGCGGACCGTCAGGTGTAAAAGCACCGGGGTATCCAGCTTCTATCTGTTTTTTCATCCTGATAAGAGCCCTCATCCCGCCATGGCTTGATGAGCCCCTCACCCACCTGAATCCAAAAAGCCTGGTTATCTGGGCAATATACTCCCCGTCCTTACTCTCGCTTATCAGTATACATATATCCTGCCCCCTGTGAGAGTACACCAGGAAGAGCTGTCTTCCGTGCCAGAAGCAATAGATGAAATTTTCACCTTTCTCTTTTAGATTGAGAAAGCCCGGACTGTCTATCCTTTTTATTATGGATGTTTTGCCTACAAACCATATGAACAACCAGCCCAGCCAGGAGACTAACCTGGTCTTTATATCAAGTGCCACTGATACTTCCCCCTTCTATTCCCTGAACTGCATGTCATGCAAACGCTTGTACAGGCCGCCTTTTGCGAGAAGCTCCTTGTGCACACCAGACTCAACTATCCTTCCGCCCTCAAGCACCACGATCTTATCAGCCTTTCGGATGGTTGATAGCCTGTGAGCGATAACAAAGGTGGTGCGATTGCGCATAAGGTTATCAATCGCTTCCTGCACCAGCGCCTCTGACTCTGTGTCAAGCGCGGAAGTAGCCTCATCAAGGATTAAAATAGACGGATTCTTAAGTATAGCCCGTGCTATGGCTATTCTCTGACGCTCTCCTCCCGAAAGACGTACGCCTCTCTCTCCTATAACCGTGTCATACTGCTTGGGAAAGCGCATTATGAAATTGTGAGCATTGGCAGCCTTGGCCGCTTTAATTATATCTTTGCTTTTAGCATCTGACTTCCCGTATGATATGTTGTTGCCTAAAGTGTCATTAAAAAGAATCGTCTCCTGTGTTACAATACCTATCTGTCTCCTGAGGGAGTTAAATGTGAAACTCTTAAGGTTTTTGCCGTCAATGGTTACAGCACCTGTCAGAGGATCGTAGAACCTGGGCAGAAGGTTAACAAGTGTTGTCTTCCCACCTCCGGATGGCCCGACAAGTGCTATGATCTGACCTTTTTTAAGCTTGAGATTTATGTCTCTTAAGACAGTTTCACCCGGAAGATATGCAAATGATATGCTCTCATATAAGATCTCGTTTTCAAACTTCTCAAGAGTCTTGGCATCAGGATATTCCACAACGGTAGGCTTTTCATCTATTACCTGAAATACCCTCTCGCTTGCCGCAAAGGCCCTCTGTATATTAACGTTCATCCTGGAAAAATTCTTAATCGGGTTATACGTGGAAAAAGCCGCTCCCATGAAGGAAAAGAAAGCGCCGGCAGTCCATACGCCGTTGATGACATCCCTGCCTCCGTACCATATAACGAAGGCTATGCCGATTCCACCTATGAACTCCATAACGGGATTTGAAAGTGCCTCGACCCTCATTGAACGCATTGTAATGTCGAAATAAGTCCTGTTTTCTTTTTCAAACTTGCCCATCTCATATTTTTCCATGTTGAATGCCTTTACTACCTTGGCCCCTGATATGGTCTCCTGCATCATGCTGTACATATCACTCATCTTCTGCTGGCCCTGCCTGCCCACATTGCGCAATTTCTTTCCGAAACGAACAATCGGTATGCTGGCAATAGGAAAAACCAGAAGAACTATAACAGCGAATTTCGCATGAAGGTAGAACAAGAGACCAACAAGGGCAAGAGCGGTGAACCCGTCTCGTATGACGTACATGGGAACCTTTGTCACGCCGTCTTGTATGGCTATAATATCATTTGTCAGGCGTGACATAATACCGCCGGTTGATTTGTTGGTGTAGAAATCAAGGGAAAGTTTTTGCAGGTGTTCGTAAAGGTCGTTTCTTATATCCATGACTACCTTCTGCCCTATGTATGACATTAGATATCCCTGGATATAAGAGAATATGCCCTTGAGCAGGAAAATTACCGGCACAGCTATCACGACAAATCGAAGCATCTCGGGTTGATAGGGCCGGATGAATATCTTGTCTATGACATCCTTTAAGATATACATTACAAGGCCGGTCAGCCCTCCGACAAAAATCATACATACCATCGCTTCAAAAAATCTCGTCGAATACGGCTTTACATATTGAATCAGACGTTTATAAACCACTACTCCCTCCAAACTTATTATTAGTCTAGCTCTTGATCATCTCCAAGACAATCTCCGCCGCCCTGCCAGATGCTCCGGTTGAACCGAGTTTTTCCTTGACCTTTAAGAGCTCCTGATTTATGCTTTTCAATTTCTCGGGATTAAGAAGCCAGTCTATGGCGATTTTGCTAATTCTCTCGGGGGTTGCTTTATGCTGTATTAATTCCGGCACTATCTTTTTACCGGCTATTATGTTTGCCATACCTATCCACTTCACACTCACAAGCATTTTTGCAAGAAGGTAAGAAATAGATGATATCTTGTAAACTATTATCATCGGAATGCCAAGGCACGCATTCTCAAGCGTAGCCGAACCCGAAGCGACAAGCGCCATTGTCATAACACTTCTGGCTTTGTATTGAGAGTCCCTCATAACCTTCAAATTGGGTATTTTCAGCAAATCCTTCTCATGAAGTATAAATCTGTCCACAAAACCCCTGACGTAATCTGTATCGATGTTATCTGAGATAGGAAGAACGAACTGAGCATCGTGAAACCGCTCTGTTATACTCTTTGTGGCCTTAAGCATGATAGGGAGGAGTTTCTCTATCTCCTGAATCCTGCTTCCGGGTAAAATCCCTATGACCGGGTTATGAGGGTCAAATCCCAGCTTGGTCATAGTCTTCTTTTTATCCCCTACCTGCTCCACGACATCGAGGAAGGGATGCCCTAAAAACGTAACGTCCATCCCTGCCTTGGTATAAATTTTCTCCTCGAAGGGAAATATAACGAGCATCTTATCCACCCAGCGCGCAAGCTTTTTTATCCTGCCCGACCTGGAGGCCCATACCTGCGGGCTGATGTAATAGACAACGGGTATACGAAGTTTCTTCGCAAGACGAGCCACGTGGATATTAAACGCATAAGAATCTATAAGGATAACGACGTCCGGACGATTTTTCTCCATAAACGGCTGTACGACTTTCTTAAAGACAGCCCGAAAAGAGAAATACTTCTTTATAGCCTCGGAAAATCCTATAAGGGACATACCCACAAGGTTAAAAAGAAAATTGACGCCTGTTCTCTCAATCCTTGGACCGCCAAGAGCATAGATGTCTAAATCAACCTTGCGCGTCTTGTGGTTGTAAAGAGCCCGAATAAGCGCTTCGCCGTGTTTGTCTGCTGATGGATCCCCGGCAAGCATTAATATTTTTTTAACCATAAAAAACCCTTTATCTCTTATTCTCTCTCTGTATGGTTTTTAGTATCTCCAGACACACTTCCAAAGCATCCCTGCCACGCTCACCTGAGACAATAGGAGTTCTTTGCTGCCTCACGCAGTCTATAAAATGTTTTATCTCCTCACCTAGCGCATTTATTTTTGTAAGGCGCGGATGCTGTATCCTTATATCCTTGAAAGAATTAATGACTTCCTTTTTCTTGCTGTATATCTTTACCGACGGTTTGGCATAGTCAAGCGATATATAATTGTTCTCCTGGAATATACGTATTTTTCTAAACTTCTCTATGGATATCCTGCTTGCTGAGACATTAGCTACGCAACCGTTGGCAAATTTAAGACGTGCGTTCGCTATATCCTCTGACGGGCTTAAAACCCGGGCACCTATGGCATCTATGGTCTCAAGCGGGGAATTGACAAGGTAAAGTATGATCTCTATGTCATGAATCATCAAATCCAGTACTACACTCACATCAGAGGTCCTCGGGGAATAAGGACCCAGACGGTTGGCTTCTATGAAGCGCGGGTTCTCTATGTATTTCTGGGCTTCTGTAACCGCGGGATTGAAGCGCTCTATATGGCCTACCTGAAGGATGAGTTTCCTGCTGCGGGCAATGTCAAGCAATCCTTTGGCTTGTTCCAGGGAAGGGGTAATCGGTTTTTCTACGAGGCAATGGATACCTTTTTTTAGAAAAAAACTGCCAATAGAAAAATGAAGTGCCGTTGGAACAGCGATATTTACCGCATCTACTTTGCCATCCATATCCCTGTAATTATTGTACGCTTCTGTCTTGCACTGCTTGGCTATTTTCTTAGCCCTTTTAATATCCTCATCAACTACCCCTACTAATTTTATCCCAGGCATCTCGGAGTAAAGACGTGCGTGGTGCTGTCCAAGCTGCCCCACACCAACGACCGCCACCCTTATTTCATTGTTTGAGTCTTGTTTGTTAGCCATTCTTAAAAATCCTCAAGAATAGTATCGTCCACTGCGACCAGACATACTTTAGATTTCTTCGCTTCTTTAACAACAAGTTCTTTTTCCAAAAGAAGAGTGGAACCCGCGCTAAATGCCAATACGCTTATCCCCGCTTCTCTTAGCACTTTAATAGTTCGCTCACCTACAATAGGGATGTCAAATCTCCTGTCCTGCCTGGGTTTACTTACCTTTACTACCACCGCACCCTTCTTGGCGAATTTACCACCTCTTTTTATCGTAACATCCGTTCCTTCCATAGCTTCTACCGCAAGAACTGCTCTGTCCTTCACCACCACTGTTTGCCCTATATCAAGTCCTGCGACGTTTTTCGCTATCTCATACCCGAAGCGAATATCCTTCCACTGGTCCTTTGTTGGTTTCAGAGAAGTGAGGATTCCTTTTGCGGGAAGAAACGAAGAGAGAAATCTTGTTGAATCCATCAGCTTTATACCATGCTTTCCGAGCTCATCAGCCACACCCTTGAGTATACTGTCAGCTCGTTTATCCTTGAGCCTGGACAGAAGAGCTACCGCGCTTGAGTCCAGCTTCAGCACGTCAAAAAGGCGAAAATGCTTTACCTGTCCCGCCATGACAGCCTCTCTTATATTCTCACTCTTGAATATATCTATGAGTTTTTTAAGCTGCCCCAGGTGCAGCCAATATATCCCGTCAACCTCGTTCTCCAGCTCGGGTTTTGTCTCTTCCTTTATCGCGGCTGCAATTATGCTGTGCCCCTCTTTGCGTGCAAAGCGTGCAAAAAATAAGGGGAATTCACCATTCCCCGCAATCAGCCCTATCTTCTTCTTTTCTAATATTTTGTCATCCATGGCGAGACCTCTTTTGTGCTATTCTCTGCAGACTCCCCTCTCAGACTTTCTGATAAACTCAACAAAATGCATAACCTCCTCAGATAGCCCACCTTGTTTTTCTATATTCTCTAGAGCCTGCTTGGTGGTAACTTTTGACCTGAACATCATCTTGTACGCCATCTTCAACTGCTTCTTCACATCCTCCGGCACATCATTGCGCTCAAGCCCTATGGTGTTCAATCCCGCCATCTTCATCGGTGAGCCGGCGGCTTTGCAGTAAGGAGGAACATCCTTCACTACCCGGGACGCACCCCCGACTATGGAAAGCCTGCCTATGCGTACGAATTGATGTATTGGGGTAATCCCTCCGATAATAACTTTATCCTCTAGCTCCACATGTCCCGCCAGTGTTGCGACATTTGCAAGAACAGTTGAGTTTCCTATGGTACAATCGTGTGCTATGTGGGCATATGCCATAATCAAATTACCGTTTCCTATGGTTGTCTGACCTTTGGAAACCGTTCCCCTGTTAATAGTCGCATATTCCCTGATGGTGTTGTCATTTCCGATAACAAGCTTTGTGGGTTCACCGCGGTACTTCAGGTCCTGCGGGGCGGTCCCAAGTATAGCCCCGGCGAAAACCCTGCAGTTCTCACCTATGGAGGTAATGCCCTCAACGATCACGTGCGGGCCCAATACGCTACCCTTACCTATCGTGACATCCTTGCCTATCACACATCCCGGACCTATAACAACATCTTCAGCTATTTGCGCATCAGGGTGCACGACTGAGCTTTCATGAGCTTTCACTATACCCCCTATCTATCTACAAGGGAAAACGTAAACTCTGCTTCAGCTACAAGCGTATCGTCTACAAATGCTCTTCCTTGAACTTTTCCTGTTTTACTCTTGGCTCTCACCAGTTCGACTTCCAACTTTAACTGGTCTCCAGGCACTACCGGTTTTCTGAATTTTGCATTCTCGATCAACATAAAATATGCAAGTTTATTGGACAATTCCGGTTTCTGCAATACCAGAAAACACGATGTCTGCGCCATTGCTTCTATTATTAGCACGCCGGGCATTATGGGATGCCCCGGAAAATGCCCGTTGAACATATCCTCATTGATAGTCAGATTCTTTATCCCTACAGCCTTCTTCTCTTTTTCTACTATTATTATTTTGTCAACGAAAAGAAACGGGAACCTGTGAGGCAGAACCTTTTGAATAGTATCTATATCAAGAACATTATCCTTGCTGACATTGCTTATATCCGAGGGTTTTTTTCTGCCGCCCCCAAAATTCTGTTTTTCACTCATAACCTCTTTTATTTTCCTGGCAAGCTTTATATTGGAAGGATGCCCGCACTTAATGGCAATAATGTGTGCTTTGAGCGGTCTCCCGAGAAGATAAAGATCTCCCATCAGATCAAGAATTTTGTGACGGACGAATTCATCAGGAAAACGCAAGTTAGTATTGTGTATACCTTCTTCCCCAATCACCACGGCATTGTCTAGATTTCCGCCTTTCGCAAGCCCTCGCTTCTTAAGCGTCTCGATCTCATAATCAAAACAATACGTCCTTGCCGGAGCTATTTCCTTTTCGAAAGTAGCCGGGTCCATGACAAAAGAGTTGTACTGTGTCTTTAGCACCGGATGATCGTAGTCTATCGTACAGCTTATCTTAAATTTCGTGTCAGGAAGCACTATCAACTGGGCACCGTTCTCAAAAAGCTCTATAGTCTCCTCTGGAATGATATAGTTCTTCGGCGCGTCCTGTTCAACTATGCCTGTTTTCTTGAGCTTCTCAACCACAGGCAGGGCACTTCCGTCAAAGACTGGAGGCTCATTAGCATCCATCTCAACTATTATATTATCAATCCCCAGCCCGCAAAGCGCTGAAAGGATATGCTCCGTAGTGTGTATCTTGGCATCACCCTGGTTTATCGTAGTCCCGCGTTCCACTCCGCTGACATGGTCAATGTTAGCCTCTATCTCAGGGGAACCCGGCAGATCAACACGCACGAACTTCACGCCGGTATTTATATCAGCCGGCTTAAATGTCATAGATGTCTTGCTACCAGTGTGAACACCGACACCTGTATATGTTACAGGTTTTGCGATTGTACGCTGATATTCCATTACAACAATTCCTCCTTCGTCAGGTTAGATATTATTTTCCCAGTTTTTTCTCTAATTTTTTTACTCTCTCAACCAATTCCGGCAAATTCTGTATCTGGGCATTTATCTTCAGACTCTCCCTGTGCGCTCGTGCCGGATATCCCGAAACCGATTCACCGGTTCCAACAGACTTCGTTACGCCTGCCTGCGCGCCGATTCTGACCTTGTCTCCTATTGTTATATGCCCGACCAGTCCTGCCTGCCCCGCGATCAGCACATTGTTTCCTATCTTTGTGCTCCCGGCAAAGCCTACTTGGCCACATATCATGCAATTTTCTCCCACTTCAACATTGTGGGCTATATGCACTAGGTTATCCAGCTTGGTGCCATTTCCTATTTTTGTCGCACCCATGGTTCCCCTGTCAATGCTCACATTAGCCCCTATCTCAACATTGTCCCCTATAACAACCGTTCCTATCTGCGGGATCTTCTCAATGTTTCCGGCATCATTAAATAAAAAACCAAACCCATCGCAACCAATAACAACACCTGAATGTATTATAACAGAACTGCCTATCTTTATATTTTCCCTTATAGAGACATGGGGATATATTATGGTGTTATTTGCTATAGTCGTATTCTCTGCTACCCAGACATGCGGATAGATGACAGCGTTTTCTCCTATCTTAACGTTATCCCCTATAACTGAATACGCCCCGATGCTTGCGCTTTTCGCTATATCCGCCCCTTCGCCCACAATTGCGGTCTTGTCTATTCCGCAAGTAGGCTTAGTCTTCTCAGGCACGAATAATTCCATTATCTTGGCAAACGCCAGATAAGGATTTTTTACAATTATTATAGGCTTATCCGAGGTGTCTATGCCAACAGGCACAACGATGGCCGATGCAGAAGTATCCTTGATCTTGCTAGTATATTTGGGATTGGCCAGAAACGTTATCTGCCCACCTGAGGCTTCATCAAGGCCAGCTACACCGCTAATCTCGATGTTTGTATCACCCTTGAGTTTTCCGCCGACTAACTCGGAAAGTTCTTTTAGACTTTTCTTCATATAGATTTTACTCCAGGGAATTTGTTACTTTTTTTCAAGAGCCTGAAGTATCCTCTCTGTAAGATCAAGCGTCTTGGCACCGTAAATTATATTATTTTTGTCAACTATTATGCTGAAATGCTCTCTTTCCCCGACACCGTATATCTCATCATAGATTTCACCCAGTATCTCTTCTGTCATCTTTGCCTCCTGCTGTGAGAGCTCTTCCTCAGCTGAGTCTGTAAATATCTGTATACGGTCCGCCTTATCTGCGATGGCACGCTCCTGCTCATTTATTTCTGCTTCTGTCAGCCTGCTTTTCTGTGATTCAAATTCCCTGCGTAATTCTCGCAGCTCCTTCTCCATAGCCCTTATGGTCTGCTCTTTATCCTTAATCTTTCTGTTAATATCCTCTTTTGCTCTTTTTGTGCGCTTGTATTCCTCGAATACCCGAGAAACATCCACATAGCCCACCTTCATGGCTACTTGCGGCTGCGGCACAGCCATAGGCGACTGAGCCGGAGGATTTATTGTTATATCAGTATCGGTTACAGAGGGTTCAGGATGAGCTCCCGGGCTACCCTGGGCTATTAAATATGTTGGGCTTAAGAAAAGACCCAAAATTACTACACCTAAAACTATCATTTTCTTCATATAAACTCCTCCTTGCTAAATGGGAAATTCTTTAGAATACCTGACCTATGCTGAAATACCACTGTGATTTGGCCTCACCGGGCTTGTGCTGGAGACCGTGACCGTAATCTATGCGTATCGGAAATACAGGGGTTATGAAACGAAGCCCCGCACCTATGCCTTCCTTAAGATCATATGAATCATGCTGGATTGTCCCCCAGGAATTTCCAGCATCGTAGAATATAGCAAGTTGTATAGGTGTACTGGGGATCGTATATTTGTACTCTACATTCATGTAAAGCATGCTCACTGAACCATCAGTAGGACCTATATGCCCGAAATAATCATAACCGCGGACCGTCTCAGCGCCTCCTATGAAGAAGCGCTCATAAATAGGTACTTCATTAGATGGGTTGAAAGTGTCCGCGATACCGGCCCTGGCATGAAATGCAAGAATGAACCTTCCTATTGTTGGAAAATACCAGCTTGTATCTCCTATATATTTTGTAAAGTGATGAGTACCGCTCAAAATTCCCCCGGCAACCTCAGCGGAAACGCTGTGATGTGTTCCTCTTGTGGGGTCAAATATGTTGTCGCGGGAATCCCTGTCAAGGGTCGTGGTAATGCTGCTGGTGGTCTCCCAGCCAAGGTTCTGCTTTTCAAGAAGATCGGTATTGTCAGCATTCACTTCTGTAATCGCCACCCTCTCGTATTTATAAGCTACCCTTGCTGTATAGAAATCCCAGAAACGACGCCCCAGCCTGATGCTTCCTCCCCTTCTTTCCTCGGAGTACTGGTCATCCTTCTCTGCATCATTACCCTCATCATCCAGATAGCTGTAGTGATACTCCTTCGCCCGTCTTTTATCATAAACACCCAGTCCAAAAGAATAGGGTTTATTGAACAGCCAGGGTTCCGTGAAATCCACCTCGTAGTACTGCTTTGTATTGCCTATCTCAGACGACATACTCAGGCGCTGCCCTCGTCCGAAAAGGTTGTTTATACCAAGCTCCACGGTACCAAGGAGTTTATCCACGGTGCTGTACCCTATACCTGCGCTTATCGTGTTGGTCTGCTGCTCAAGCAGGTCAAAGATAAGATCAAGCTTCTCCATGCCTGCCGGACGCGGGGTGAGATTCACCTCTTTGAAAAAACCAAGGTTGTATATTTTCTGCTGACTCCTTTGCAACTTGCTCCTGTTAAAGGGATCCCCCTCTTTTAAGAGTATCTCACGCCTTATGACGTAATCACGTGTTTTATCGTTTCCTGTAATGAAAATCTTACCCACGTAAACAAGCGGACCCTCCGTAACTTCAAATTTTAGGTCAACGATCTTATCTGTTTCATTTGTATCAGTCACACCTTCCACGCGCATGAACACATAGCCCCTGTCAGCATAGAGAGCCTCTATATTGAGCTTCGTCAGTTCATATTTTTCCTGGCTGTATATATGTTCTTTCCTAAGAGCAATCGCCTCGCTTAACTCTTCATCTGTCAGAATACTGTTGCCTGAGAAACTCACATCACCAACATTGTACTTCACGCCCTCTGAAATATAAAGGACAATATTAATCTTTGTCTCCTCATCAGTATAGGTTATCTCGGGCTCCCCTGTGGAAACCTCAAGATAGCCGCGGTTACGGTAATACAGCCGTATTCTGTCAAGATCTTCCTGAAAAAGGTCTTCCTTAAAAACCTTTTTCCTGCGTGTTTTCTTAAGAAGTTTTAGTATTTTCTTTTTCTTGAAGGCCTCAACTCCTACGACATCCACATTGCCGACCGTTATCTGCTCTCCTTCTATTATAAAGAAGACAACTTCTATTTTTCCTGATTCCTCATCCACGGTTGAGTATGCCTCCACCTTTACATTAGCATATCCCTTGTCCTTGTAAAGCGAAACTATCCTGATACGGTCATCCTCCATCGTATCCTCATCAAAAGCACCCCTTTTTTTAAGGGTTATCTCTTCTTTTAGGCTATGGCTGCTTAAGCTCTCCCTGCCCCTTAACTCGATCTTTTTTATAATGGGTCTCTCGGTCACAAGGAAAGTAACAACAACCCCTTCCTCGACTTCCTGTACATCCACCTCAACATTACTGAAAAATTCAAGGTCATAAATACTCTGAAGATCCTCGTCCAGCTGCTCTGTGCTGAAGGGTTTTCCCTTTTTGGTCCCTATTGATGAGCGGACCTCCCTATCCGAGATGTTCTTGTTGCCTTCAACCTCTATACGGATAACCTCAAGACCGTCCTCTTCCTGGGCATGAAGGCCGAAAGCACCACCAGAGCAAAGCAGAACCCATATTATTATACTTAAATATAATACTTTAATTATATATTTAAACATTCAGCGACTCCTTACCTTTTATAAGTTTTATATTTATACCATAAACTAAGCTATCCTGTAAACTACATTTTTTTATGAATCTGAATATTACAGTGGGGATACCACTACCACTATCTCACCCTTTATGCTCCTTCCTCCGAGTACGGCAAGAATCTCCTCTGCCCTACCCCTGAGTATTTCCTCGAACTTCTTGGTCATCTCCCTTGCCACCACGACTTTGTAATCGCCCGGTATATCTTTCAATATGGACAGAGTGGACACAATACGGTAAGGGGATTCATAAAAAACAACTGTTTTCCCTGACTCAAGGGCTTTTTCAAGCTCCTTTTTTATTTTACCCTTCTTTCGCGGAAGGAATCCCATAAAGACAAAACCGTTAGTTGGCAGACCTGAGGCTACAAGTGCGGTTATAAGGGCGCACGGCCCCGGAACCGGGACAACATCCAATCCCCTGCCCACGGCATCCTTTATAATTAAAAAACCGGGATCGGAGATACCGGGTGTCCCAGCATCGGTAACAAGGGCCACGTCCTTGCCTTGTTCAAGCATTTCCAAAAGGATCTTTCCCTTTGTAACGCGGTTGTGCTGATAATAACTTGTCAGGGGGGTATGTATATCATAATGGCTCAGCAGCTTCCTGGTCCTGCGTGTATCTTCGCATGCTATAATATCCGCTTCTTTTAGCACACGA
This sequence comes from bacterium, assembly GCA_043821115.1. GTDB lineage: Bacteria > CAYTYR01 > UBA6262 > DAOVJB01 > DAOVJB01 > JBDRDD01. The sequence goes on from JBDRDD010000022.1 coordinate 93,750, forward strand.
AGCGCCCGCAACGTAATGTCTTCCAGATTCCCTATCGGTGTAGCCACTATGTATAGACCCACAATAACCTCAAAATGTTTACTATTAATGTGCCCTTACTATATCCTTAATCTTCATCAGGCGGGTCAGGTTTCCCCTCTCCACTTCGCTTAGTTTCTGGCTTATATATTTTATCGTCTCAACCATATTCGGTATGAGTATATATTCAAGTGCATTAACCCTTCGCCTCGTACGTTCTATCTCATCCGCGAGCAGATGGATTGCTTTTTCCACCTCTGCAAGCTTTACCATTTTAGGACTAATATCAGAATATGCGTAAAGCGCCTCATCGAGCTCTGCAAAAGTATTTACAAACCCATATGAGAGCACATTGCCCTTGTTAGAAATCTCAAACATGGGCACCCTCAAATTCATTATTACCCTCAGAGAATGCTTTACTGAAAACCTGTACTGCGGAGTTATAATTGCTTCGTCAATCATGGTCCTGGACATGAGACCGCGCGCAAGAGTAAAACTGTCAAAAGCCCTTTTTATACCAGAATTCACTTCCTCGCGAAGCTTCTGCACTTCGTGAATTAGCGGAAAGAACTTCTGAAGCAGTTCATCGAGTTTATTCTTAAGAAGCTTGTGACCCCTGCGTGCTAAAGCAATCCTTTTTTTCAGACGGGACAGCTCCATGCGGGTAGGGTTTACGGCTAAACGCATTTATTCTCCCATGTACTTCTCTATTTGCTCGTCCTTGACACGTTTTAGTTCGGACCGCGGCAGGATTGAAAGCAGTTTCCAACCCAGATCCAGAGTCTCAGCAAGAGTCCTGTTCTCATCCTGGCGCTGCTTGACGAATTCCGACTCATATGCATCCGCGAATTTGGAGAATTTCTTATCAACTTCGGAAAGTGCTGCTTCCCCGAGAATGACTTCCAGCTCTTTTACTTCTTTTCCCCTGGCATATGCTGCAAAAAGCTGACTGGTAACATTACCATGGTCCTCCCGTGTCTTTGTCGCGCCTATACCCTTCTCCTTCAGACGGGAAAGTGAAGGAAGAACATCAATCGGAGGATATATACCCTTGCGGTGAAGCTGCCTTGAAAGAATGACCTGTCCTTCGGTAATATATCCCGTCAAATCTGGAATGGGATGTGTTTTATCATCCTCAGGCATTGTAAGTATGGGAATCTGTGTGATCGATCCATTCTTTCCCTTTATTCTTCCGGCCCTCTCGAAAATAGTAGCGAGGTCCGTGTAGAGGTAGCCCGGATAACCGCGTCTTCCCGGAACCTCCTTTCGTGCAGCGGATATCTCGCGAAGAGCCTCAGCATAATTGGTTATGTCGGAAAGTATGACCAGAACATGCATTTCCTGCTCAAACGCCAGGTACTCGGCAGCTGTAAGTGCCATCCTTGGTGTGGCTATTCTCTCAATTGCAGGGTCATCGGCAAGATTCATGAACAGTACGGCTCTTTCTATGGCACTCGTCTTTTTGAAATCGCTGATAAAATAATTGGCCTCTTCGAAAGTAATACCCATGGCTGCGAAGACAACCGCAAATTTCTCTTCTTTGCCAAGAACCTTTGCCTGTCTGGCTATCTGCGCCGCAAGACGTGCATGAGGAAGTCCTGAGCCTGAGAAGATGGGAAGTTTCTGTCCTCTTACCAGCGTGTTCATACCATCCACAGCGGATATACCAGTCTGTATAAACTCCGACGGATAGTCGCGAGCACAAGGATTTATGGGATTGCCATTTATGTCTATCTTTTTTTCGGCGATTATCTCCGGTCCATTATCAATGGGTTTACCAAGACCGTCAAACACCCTGCCCAGCATATCAGGTGAAACAGAAAGCTCAATCCCTTTACCCAGGAACCTGACTCTGCTCGATGCGAGATTAAGCCCGGTAGTTCCCTCAAATAACTGTATAAGGACTTTGTCGCTGTCAACCTCAAGAACCTTTCCCCGGCGCACTTCACCTGATGAGAGTTCTATCTCAGCCATTCCCCCGTATTCAACACCCTCTGTCTTCTCAACAAGAACCAGAGGCCCTGATATATTAGTGACTGTCAGATATTCTTTGAACATAAAGTGAACTCCTCATGTCGTAATTTGGACTTTCTGTGTACCCAATGCTCCTGCCTGCTTCTTAAGAATGCTTTCCATCTTATCAAAATCACTTATTTTATTCTCATCTATGAATTTCATCCTTGCTATATTATTTCTCACCGGCAGGGATTCTATCTCATCAAACTGGGCACCTCTCTCGATGGCCTTAGTGCAATTGTCATTCAAGAGCAGTATAACCTTCAGCATCCTGTACTGTTTCATTAGGGAAGTATAGGTATCCACTTCGTCAAAAGCATGCTGATGAAGAAAATCCTCCCTTATGGATTTAGCAGTATCAAGAACCAGCCTCTCCTCTGCCGAGAGCGCTTCTATACCGACAAGCCTCACTATCTCTTCGAGAGACGCTTCCTCCTGAAGTATCCTCATAGCTCTATTTCTTAAATCAAGAAAATCCTTGGCTACATTCTCTGCCATGAATTTTCTTATCCCCTCCAAGTAAAGTGAGTAGCTTCTCAGCCAGTTAATAGCAGGGAAATGCCTCATATATGCCAGTCTGTCCTCCAACCCCCAGAAAACCTGTACCATGCGAAGAGTGACCTGCACCACAGGATCCGAGAGGTCTCCCCCGGGAGGAGATACCGCTCCCATAATAGAAAGAGTTCCTTCCACATTACCGCTGCCCAGGCACTTCACGTGACCGGCACGCTCGTAAAATTCGGCTATTCTGGTTCCCATGTATGCCGGATATCCTTCCTCTCCAGGCATTTCTTCGAGCCTTCCAGACATTTCTCTTAAGGCTTCAGCCCAACGGCTGGTGGAATCCGCCATCAGTGCAACATTATATCCCATATCCCTGTAATATTCGGCTATGGTTATCCCTGTGTAAATAGATGCCTCTCTTGCGGCAACAGGCATATTGGAGGTGTTGGCTATCAAAACTGTTCTCTCTATAAGGGATTCCCCTGTCTTTGGGTCCTTTAGCTCTGGAAATTCCAAGAGGACATCGGTCATTTCATTGCCCCGCTCACCGCATCCCACGTAAATGATAATGTCCGCGTCGGACCACTTGGCAAGCTGATGAAGCACAACTGTCTTCCCGCTCCCGAAAGGCCCCGGTATACAGGCCGTACCTCCCTTTGCTATAGGAAAGAATGTATCAATAACCCGCTGGCCCGTAACAAGAGGCTCACTTGGAGCAAGTTTTTCCTTATAAAGCCTTCCTTGTCTCACCGGCCATCTCTGGAGCATTGTTATATTGTGCGTCTTACTATGTGACTTTACTTCGGCTACCGTATCGTCAACCGTAAAATCCCCCTCAGCTATTGCCTTTATCTCACCTTCTACACCAACAGGGACCATTATCTTATGAACTATGACTGAGGACTCCTGTACAGTTCCGAGAACATCTCCGCTTTTAATTTTATCACCCTTTTTAACAGAGGGTTTGAATTTCCATTTCTTTTCGTGGTCTACTCCAGTTAAATTTATACCGCGTGTTATATAATCGCCCACTTTCTCCCTTATAACGTTAAGAGGCCTCTGTATGCCGTCATAAATAGATGACATAAGTCCCGGAGCGAGTTCGACCGCAAGCGGCATTCCAGTTGAAACAACAGGCTCCCCGGGTGCAATACCGGAGGTCTCCTCGTAAACCTGTATGGCGACTTTTATGCCTTTGAGCTCCACCACTTCGCCGATAATATTCTCTTTTCCTACAAGAACCACGTCGTGCATTTTTACATCGCTCATATTCTCCGCCACGACCAGCGGTCCTGAGATTTTAACTATCTTTCCCTTTTTCATTACGCCCTCCGGTATTAAAAACCTTATCCTTCTTCGGTCTCAAACGTATCTGTGCCTACGGCCCTTCGTATGATATTCTTGAGCCTTAAGGCACTAACGTCCTGCTGTGAGCCTACCGCCGGTATTATGACAATACTGGTTGCCGAGAAACGGTTGAACTCATCAATTAGCTCTAACATATCACCGGCATATGCCTCTGTAATATAGACTATCGGGTACTCCTGGTCCACAAGACCCTTAAGAGCATTGCGGGCACTTTCGGTATCCTCTACCGCTATGGCCTTCAGGCCCACACCTCTGAATCCCCAGACAAAAGCATCTTCTCCTATTATCGCCATTGTTTCTTTCATTGGTCTTTCCTAAAACACTTTCTTAAATTATGTGTATATTCACACATAGCTGCGACGTATTGCCCTTCCCAAAGAATCAGCATTAACACCGTAAGCTTTTGCCAATATAATTGTTCTTAGGTTTCTCACTTCATATTCCTTGCCGAACGCATACCCGGCTAATGCCTCAACCCCGAAGACAGTTGATTTGGCATTCTGTATGAAGGAAAGAATGTAATCGTCAAAAAGCGTCTCGAGAACGCTCAGTGAACCCGTCTTCTTAAAATCATCATTTACCTTATTTAACAGTCTTCCGTAATCGCTTGTTGCGAGTTTGGCAAATAAATCCTCTGCCGGAGATTCATACAGTATTAAGAAAACATCCTTCGGTATCTTTGCTCCCGAAACAAGAAGTCTGCCAAGCATCTCTTTTGACTTACCGCGCATTTTGAGTCTCAGGAATGTCTTTATGTTTGTAAGGTCAGCCTTCTTCTCAAACACCGCCTTAAGAAACGCATTTTTGTGTTTAACGAAAACTCCCATTGCGTACTCATATATAGCTTTATCCAATATAATGTCAATAAGCTGAGAATCTGAGTTCTTTTTGGCCTCTACAGGAGCATGCACCGCGGCATCGGCAATGAGTGCCGGTAATCCGGCATAATTTTTTCTCTGGACCATTTGTTTTAACTCTTCAGGAGGGAACAGCCCCTTAGGACCAGGAGATACTTGTACTTCAGAACTGTTTAGTCCGGCTTTTAGAAGCATCTTGAGGTTCTCAATATCATGAGCCAGAAGGAATATGTCTATTATCTCGGGGTCCAGTGATAATGCTCTTAGCATCCTGTATACATTGCACAAATAATTATCCAGCTTCTCTGTCAAGTCATGTGCATCCCTGCTATTAGAAAGTATATCGGCATATTCTGTATCACCCAGCTCATGGATAAGAACATCCATAGTCTCAACTTGGGCGAGCATTTCCATTTTGGAGCTTGTTATCATCCTGGACTCAAGCGCTCTTATCTTGCCTACAGCATACGCATAACGTGTATCCATATCTACCTGCCACAACATTTCTTATATTTTTTGCCGCTGCCGCACGGACACGGGTCGTTGCGGCCTATTTTCTTATTAAGTTCAGCTTCCTGCTTTGCGGGCTTTGGGTCAAGCGGTCTACCGGGGCTCTTGGGACGAGCTGCCGGCCTTCTGAGTTGAGCGCTCTCCTGCCTTTCACCTGCCACGCGCACCTTGAATACGTACTCTACTATCTCCTCTTTTATGTGGAATGTCATATTCATGAACATGTTATATGCTTCTTTCTGGTATTCAATACGCGGGTCTTTATTACCATATGCCCTAAGTCCAATTCCTTTGCGTAACTGATCAAGTGAATAAAGATGGTCCTTCCACCTGTTATCCACCACCTGAAGCATCACCATACGCTCAACATGTCTCATGACATCAAGCCCAAGCTCCTGCTCCCTTTGTTCATATTTCTTTTTTATCTCTTCCTCTATAAATTCCCTCAGGTCCTCCTGCTTCCAGGTCCTGATGACATCCATTTCAAGTGAGACTGAAATCCCGAAAGCGTGCGAGAACCACTGCTGCAAGGAGAAAATATCCCATTTTTCCGGGTAATCATTCTTGCTTGCCCACATATCAAGGCGCTCATCAAGGATGTCCTGTATCATTTCCCAGATATTTTCTTTGAGGTCTTCACCTTCGAGTATCTTTTGCCTGTAGCCGTAAATCCCTTTTCTCTGTTCATTCATTACATTGTCGTATTCCAGAAGTTGCTTGCGGACATCAAAATTCATGGCTTCAACTTTTTTCTGGGCCGACTCTGTCGAACGCGAAATGAGCGGATGCTGTATATCCTGGCCTTCTTCCATTCCGAGACGCTCCATGATAGGTGCTATCCTGTCAGAACCGAAAAGACGCATCAGGTCATCATCAAGAGCCAGGAAGAACTTTGACGCACCCGGGTCCCCCTGTCTGCCGCCTCTTCCTCTTAGCTGGTTGTCTATCCTGCGCGATTCATGCCGCTCAGTTCCCATAACATACAGGCCTCCCAACTCTATTACCTCCTGGTGTTCTCTGTCAGTGACAGCTTTAACGTCATTTAGTACGCGCTGGTATTCCTCCCTGGCTTTCAGGACCTCCGGGTCAATGGTTGGGGTATACTCACTTGCAAGAGCCACAAGTTCGCTCGCATACCCGCGTTTTATCAACTCTTCATGTGCAATATACCCGGGGTTTCCGCCAAGCACTATATCGGTCCCGCGCCCGGCCATGTTTGTTGCGATAGTGATGGCTTTCTTTCTTCCAGCCTGAGCTATTATCTGGGCTTCCTGTTCATGGAACTTCGCGTTAAGGACTTTGTGTGGAATTCCTTCCTTCTTGAGCATGCTGCCCAACTGCTCATTCTTCTCTATGGACCTTGTCCCTACAAGCAGAGGCCTTCCTTTTTTATAGTTCTCGGCTATTTCCTGTACTATTGCCTTGTTTTTCTCCCTCTCTGTCTTATATATGACATCGGCATGATCTTCACGCACCATGGGCATATTCGTGGAAATCTCCACTACCTCAAGTTTATATATCTTGTGGAACTCCTCCGCTTCTGTTACCGCGGTACCCGTCATACCCGAGAGTTTCTCATAGAGCCTGAAATAATTCTGGAAGGTTATAGTGGCAAGAGTTTGGTTCTCCTGTGCTATACTCAAGCCCTCTTTTGCTTCAACAGCCTGGTGCAGTCCTTCACTCCAGCGCCTGCCTGGCATAAGCCTGCCTGTAAATTCGTCAACTATGATGACTTGCCCTTCCTTGACCACGTAGTCAACATCGCGCTTGAAGAGATTGTATGCCCTTAGTGCCTGGGTTATGTGGTGCACCCACTCGCTCTGGACATCGTCATAGAGGTTATCTATACCAAGAAGTCTCTCGCATTTTGACACCCCTTCTTCGGTCAGCGTAGCCGAATGGCCCTTTTCATCTATTACGTAATCGAAACCTATAGTAATGTTTATCTGCTTGTGCTTGGCCTCTATTTCTTCCTGCTCGGTGACGAATTTACCATTAAGGCGCGGTATGAGTTTGTTGATAGTGTAGTACTTGTCCGTGGAAGATTCAGTAGGGCCGGAGATAATAAGAGGCGTGCGCGCTTCGTCTATCAGGATACTGTCGACTTCGTCTATAATGGCGTAATGGATATCCCTGAGGACCCTGTCTTCTTTGCTGATAGCCATGTTGTCTCTGAGGTAATCAAACCCGACCTCATTATTGGTGACATATGTGACATCACACGCATATGCGTGCCTTCGAAGAATGTTTTGCATATCATGCTGTACAAACCCGACTTTCAAGCCCAGAAATTTGTATATTGGACCCATCCATTCGCTGTCTCGCTGCGCCAGGTAGTCATTTACAGTGACAACGTGAATGCCCTTGCCTGTCAGACTGTTGAGGTATATAGGAAGCGTCGCTGCCAGGGTTTTGCCTTCACCTGTTTTCATCTCTATTATCTTGCCCTGGTGAAGAACTATGCCCCCCATGATCTGGACGTCAAAATGCCTCATGTTAAGGGTTCTCTTTGCTGCTTCCCTTACAACGGCAAAAGCTTCCGGAAGAAGGCTTTCAAGACCTTCGCCTTCCTGATATCTCTTCCTTAACTCCTTTGTCTTGGCGGCAAGCTCAGCGTCGCCCAAAGCAGACATCCCAGCTTCCAGGCTGTTTATCTCTTCAATAAGAGGGGTGAGTTTCTTTATGTCCCTCTGTGTCTTGCTCCCGAAGAGTTTTTTTATAATGTATCCAATCATCCAACACTCCAAACATTAAAGCTTCTCGAATAGCGAATTATACCACATTATTATATATTAAGTAAATATTTAAATATGAAGAAAAAGGACCGATCAAAGCTTTTTGCTTTAACAGGCCCTTTCATCATTAAACTTATCATATATTCAAAGAATTAATTTAGATTTAGAGTATAGGCAGATATTTTTTAAGCTCGTAATCCGTTACCTGCATTCTGTAATTATCCCATTCTATCTTCTTGTTCTCGATGAACTTGTTGAAAATATGCTCTCCGAGCGTCTTCTTGACAAGGGCGCTCTTTTCGGTGAGGTTGATTGCCTCTATGAGACTGCCCGGCAGGGACTCTATCTTCTTCGCCGCCCTCTCCTTATCCGTCATGTGATAGATATCCTGCTCTATCGGCTCAGGCAGCTTGTAATTGTGCTTCATGCCTTCAAGACCTGCCGCAAGCATTATGGTGAAAGCAAGATATGGATTACAGGCTGGGTCGGGGTTTCTTAACTCCACCCTTGTGGCAGTCTCTTTACCCGGCTTGTACATGGGTACCCTGACAAGAGCGGAACGATTACGGCGAGCCCATGAAGTGTATACAGGGGCCTCATATCCTGGAACAAGCCTTTTGTATGAGTTCACCCACTGGTTAGTAATAGAAGTGAATTCCGCTATATGCTTCAATATGCCGGCAATATAGGATTTTGCTTCCTTGGAAAGATGGTATTTATCCTTCTTGTCGAAAAATATGTTTTTCTTGTTCTTGAAAAGTGACTGGTGGGTGTGCATACCACTGCCGTTTACCGAGAAAATAGGCTTTGGCATGAATGAGGCATATACTCCCTTGGAAGCTGCCACTTCTTTTACTACAGCCTTGTAACTCAGAACATTATCTGCCATAGTCAGAGCATCATTGTACTTTAAGTCAATTTCATGCTGGGAGGGAGCGACCTCGTGATGGCTGTACTCCACCTGTATGTTCATCTTTTCAAGGCCCACTATGGTATCTCTTCTTAAATCATGTGCTGCATCAAGAGGCAGAAAATCAAAATATCCGCCTTCGTCTATAACAGAAGGTGTTTTATCATCTTTGAAATAGAAATACTCAAGCTCCGGACCCACGTAAAAAGTATACCCGAGTTTTTTTGTCACCTCTAAATTCTTCTTGAGGATGTAGCGTGTATCCCCTTCATAAGGCTTGCCGTCAGGGGTGAGAATATCGCAGAACATGCGCCCTATCGTATGCTCTTCGGTACTCCACGGGAGAATAGCAAAAGTGCTGGGATCCGGCTTTGCGATAAGATCGCTTTCGTATATCCTGGCAAACCCTTCTATGGAGGAACCGTCAAAGCCCATACCTTCTTTCAGGGCATTTTCCAGCTCCCTGTCGCTTATTGTAAAGCTCTTTAACTGGCCTAGAATGTCAACAAACCAGATCTTTATAAACCTTATTTTTTTATCCTTAACTTCCCTTAACACATCTTCTTTAGTCTTTATTGCCATATTTTCCCCCTAACTAAATCTTGAACTCGTGCCGTATCTGTTCTATTTCATTTGATATCTTACTGAGCTCTGTTGATATCATCTTCTTGTCTTCCTGGTTAATTTCTTTCTTCTGAGTTTCCTTTGATATTTCAATAAGTTTACCCGTAATCCGCATAAGTTCTTCCCTGTCCTGGATAATGAAACCTTTAAGTTTCGTTACCATGCTGTTAAAATCAGTTACCAAATCCTCAAACTCATCCCCCCGGCGCAGATTTACCCTAACAGAAAAATCCCCCTTGGACAATTGTCTCATTGCTTTCTTAACTCGATGCACAGGTCCAGCGAATTTATGGGAGATAAAAAAGCTTATAATTCCTATGACTATCATAAGAATGGTGAGCTTATAGAAAATATCAATATCCGCCTGTCTTTTTATTATAAGAAGATACGGGCTTTGCGCTCCCCTGAGCAGTATTGCCCATATATTACTGTAGACGGTCCATCCCACCATAAGAAGGAATAAAAACAGGGAAAATATAACGACACCTATAAAGCTGAACTGGAATCTTTTATCCACTATTAAACGTTTTCTTTTCTTCATAATCCTAATCCCTTCTCACCAGGAACTGATCGCCGTACCGTTTTCATCCTTTCGGAAGCAATCAATATGAATTTCTCCAGTTTCATGATTATAATACCATTTTCCAGAATCTGTTAATTCATCCGTTGTCTCGGTGGTTTTTTCATACCGGAAAAAAAAGCCCAAATTAACTATTGGGATTTTTCCTATATACACGGGAACAAGCTCATCAAGCTTCTCCGGATAAGTCCCGGAGTTTTTGTAGTAGTAATGCTGCAGGGCTTTACGCACTACATTCAAGTGCCCTTTCGTGGTCGCCCTTTTTATTCCACCCTGCAAATTAAGAAACCCGGGGACAATAACGCTCAAAAGAAATAAAATTACAACCCCGATCATAATCTCAACGAGTGTAATTCTTCTTTTCTCCTCTTCCATTACCATGCCATTCCCCAAAAAAATGTATAAAATATAAGTATTTAGAGGGTTTATAACCTCGGGGTTTATAATACCCTTATACATTGAAAAAGTCAATAAAAAAAAGAGGATAAACCTAAACTTCTCTGATTTACCCTCTTTTTAATTAAGACTTAAACTTTTATTTTCTAGCTTACCAGGTATTGATGAGCACAGCAGCTCTTGATTTGTCAGTGTGACTGCAATCGACCCTTACTACCCCGGTTGTACTCCCGTAAGACCACTCACCATCATCATTATACCCAGCTATCATTAAGGCTTCGGTTGCAAACTCATCCACGCCTGTGTTGTCTCCATGGTCACCTGTCCTTGCCTCAGGAATCGTCTCCATGTAATCATCGGCTCCAATAAAGTCAACACTCGTGATCGCTGTCGGGAAAAAACCCTCGTTGTCCCCATAATATATGGAAACAGCACTCCTTAATGCGCCAAGATTACCCTTTGTTGCGCCTTCCTTGGATTTAGTGATCAAATCAGCAAATCTCGGGATGGCAACAGCGGACAAAATTCCAATAATCGCAACAACTATCATAAGTTCAATTAATGTAAAACCCTTCTTGCTTCTGATCTTAAACCTCATTATCTATTCACCCCCTTCCACTCTAAAGGTAAAAACTCACATACCCCTATTATAAATATACCACTAGTCGTTAGGGCTGTCAAGCTAAATTTTTGCTTTTATTTTTCCTTATTTTTCAAGACTTTTAGGATATTTATAACTTTGTCGACAGCCTCGTCAACCTTGCATTTTGAAGCTTCTTTCTCTCCTCGCAGCTTGATTTCGACGCATTTTTCCTTGAGGGTCTTGGTTCCTATGGTGATCCTTACAGGCACTCCTACAAGATCAGCATCCTTGAATTTTATTCCTGCCTGCTCGCTGCGCTCATCAAAGAGTACATCCACGCCCTTTTTACATAACTGCTTATAAAATTCGCCAGCAACCTTCATAACAGAATCGTCCTTCGTGCTGACAGGCAGTATCAATACCTCAAAAGGAGCTATTGGAGCCGGCCATATAATGCCTTCCTCATCATGGCTCTGTTCAATGGCAGCGGCAATTATCCTGCTGACCCCTATGCCGTAGCATCCCATGACAAAGGGCATCTTAGAGCCTTTTTCATCAAGAAAGGTGGCTTTCATGACATCGCTGTATTTAGTGCCTAACTGGAATATATGCCCGACTTCTATTCCCCGGACTGTTATCATCTCACCCTTGCATTTCGGGCATTTTCCCTCTTTATCATCCCCTTTTGATTTTATGGCATAATCGCATTTCCCGCAGCTAAGGAGCTCTTCCTCTCCTGTGTCCGCAAGTACCATGTACTCGTGGGAAACAGACCCGCCTATAAGCCCGGAATCCGCCTCTACCACTTTGAACTTCAGCCCGCATGCAGTGAAAATGCGCTTATATGCATCGTACATCTCCTCGTAGCTCTTCTTCAGGCCTTCCTCATCCCTGTCAAAGCTATAGGCATCCTTCATAAGGAATTCCCTGCAGCGCATAATGCCGAATCTCGGCCTTATCTCGTCCCTGAACTTGGTCTGGAACTGGTAAAGGAGCACGGGAAGCTGCCTGTAGGATTTTATCTCCCTTCTTGCAAGGTCCGTTATGATCTCCTCATGTGTGGGCCCGAGCCCGAATTCCCTTTTGTGCCTGTCCAGGAGCTTTAGCATCTCGCTTCCGTACTCTGCCCACCGACCTGTCTCCTCCCAGAGATGTCTTGGATGCAGTGTTGGCATAAGGATTTCCTGGCCTTGCGAGCGGTCGATCTCCCTGCGTATAATATTCTCAACCTTTTTTAGAACCCTGTAGCCAAGGGGAAGATAACTATAAATACCGGAAGCAAGCTTTCTTATCATAGCGGCTCTTAGCATAAGCCTGTGGCTTACTATCTCCGCTTCTTGGGGATTTTCCTTAAGCGTAGGTATGAACATTTTTGAAAACAGCATGATGCACCTCTACAAGATGAGGGCCGGACTCCCGGCTTGTCGTGCCGGATGCCAGACCCTTCAAAGACAAATCAGAAATGTTTTTTCAACTTTAGAACCTATCTATACGCCGGCAATTTCTCTTTCCATGTGCTCGGATATGGCTTTTTTTTGCTGCCCGGAGACGCCCACGAATCTCGATCCTATAGAATACATATCCATGTGAGGGAGCTTTGACACCCACACAACTTCCGCAAGTGCCCTCACGGGTTCGGAATTTGAAGAGAGCGATATATCCATCAATACCCTAGAAAAAACGGGAATAAATTTATTTGTGGTAAATCTAATCCCGTTCTCACCTATATCCTTGCTGAGGCTTGTTACAGAGCGCTCCTGGTCACAATAGTGAACAGAGACCGCGGATTCAATACGAACAGATCTCCTGCGTTCGGGCAGCACGTGCTCCATAACGACCCCCCTCCTATCTACATAGATTGTATCATGCATTTTTTGCAACTGTCAAGCAAAATACAACCCTAAAGCCATATATTCTCAAACTCCCTTGTTATATTCAGAGTCTCTTCTTCGCTGAGACCGTGCTTGTTTCTTTTCCTTAATATCTTCGCCCCGGAACGGTTCTTTGCTCTTTGTAGAAATTCCCTGACTGAAATATAGTCGGCTCCTATCCCGCTTACCGCGAATCTCAAAGCCTTGTCATCGGTTACCACAATCACCCTTTTCCTATTAGAAGCCTTTTGAACCAGGATCTCGATCTCCTCGTCAGCGCTCTTGCCTGAGGAAAAAATAACCCTTATATCTGAAGGGTTCCTCCAGGGATAGAACACATCACCCTTTGCGTCAAATACCACGGTAACTTCGTTCTGGAGGCTCCCCTGGGGTCTTGCATTAGATAAAAAAGCCAGGAAATAATCCCTGGCATACTGAAGCGACTTGCCTTCGAGCTTGTGCATCTTATGTATCACATTATATCCGTCTACAATATAGTGGACTGACACCCTATATTCTCCCGTAAACTAGAAACTTGGGCCTATCGTGAAATAAACTACGCCATTATCCTTCCTGTCGAGCCTCTTGGCGTAATCGAGCCTGAACACGAAAGGAAATGCCTCCAGTATGAAAGTATTGAGTCTTATCCCTATCCCCACACTCGTCTTGAGGGAATTTACATCCTTCTTGTCAAGTTCCCCTTTGCTGTTCCACCCAAGACCAGTATCCACAAAAACAACACCCTGAAGACTTTTCAGGTAGAAATCAGGAATGATGTACCACATGTGGTAGCCTATGCGGGGGAATATAAGGAAACGTGATTCCGTATTCATGACCGATATCTTGCTGTTACTGTAATCATCGCGCGGGTATCCCCTGACAACATCGCTTCCGCCCAGGTGGAAATTATCCTCCTTATTCGGACCCGAACTGAAATTACCGAGAAGCCTGAGGGCAAATATATTATCTGAACTGATCTCGTAATAGTTCTGCGCATCCACCAGATAACTTGTGAATTCCTGGTTTGCACCCATGACCTTCTCGGCCCTGTACATGGTGAGGTTTACGCGCCTTCCACCGGTAAGATTAAAACCGGAGCCGGTTGTTATATCCCTGACAAGAGACGCACTGTATGCATTCACCCTGTCCTTTGTAACAAGGTCATTAAAATCCCTGTTCTCCTCTGTTATGTCAAAACTGTGCAGTCCCAGGACAGTACGGTTGAAACGGTCAAAGGGATAACTCACGAACATCTGTTTCCCCCATCTCTTGCTCTTTATATATTCGTTATCTTCGTTGAAATACTCGTCCCTTCTCACCTGTGTGCCAACTATGATCTGAGGACGCCATTTCTTGAAAGCATAGAATATCTGCAGGTTAAGCCAGTCATCCGCACTGTAATATTCTGTCAGGGTACTTAGCTGGTGGTTGCCAAGTAGCTCGCTTGCCTGCCAGTAAACAGCCGTGTATAAACCTTCGCTCGAGGAGAAGAACAAAAGCGGATAAAAAAGATCAGTTGAAGCCTTGAAACTATAAGGCAAACCCTTCGAAAGAGGATATATCATATCCGGCGCATGTGAATCTGTTGAAGTAGGGGAAAAATCATCGGCCGTCATACCCGAAAGGGTTACCGGAGATGTTGATATTATAACCGACTCATGTTCTTCTTCCAGTTCCCTGAAAGTTGCAGTGTATCTCTTTTTAGGGATTTTACTGGCATCCTTAAAAAGTTCCTCTGTTTGTGAGAGGTAAATACTCATTTCCCCTTCCCTGTAGGAGGAGAACACAACCCATGCCCCGTCGGAAGATTGTTCCGGATTGAAATTGCCTCCCTTAACATCGGTAACCTGCACTGCATTTGTTCCGTTTTTATTCATTTTATATAAATTATATATGTGATTAGAATCATTTATATATATAAGCTGTGTGCCGTCAGATGACCAGTTCGGGTTTATTTCGTCAAAGGGCGTATCGGTTATCTGTTTCACGTTCAGGCTATTAGTATCCATAACAAAAAGATCAAGCTGATCGTTTCTTTCTGAAACATAAACTATCTCTTTTCCGTCAGGGGAGAATACGGGATACTGGTCATCGTAATAATCATCATTTAGCTGGCGCAGATTCGCACCAGAAGTATCAGCCATGTATAAATCGTTGACGCCTCCTTTCATACCCACAAACACGATGCTCTGGCCGTCACGTGAAAAGCACGGGGAGAAAACACTGTCAAGATTGTTCTTTAACTTTTTGAGCTTCTTGTTCTGCACATCAACTATGTAGATATAGTTTTTCTGATTCTTCTCACCCACAAAAGCTATTTTAGTTCCGTCCGGAGACCAGCTCAGTGCATGCCCCCTTCCGTGCACAAGATCAACTCTTCTCATTATTTTGCGTTTTAATATGGGTTTGACATTACTGCCGTCGGCATTCATTACAAATATGTCATTGTAGCCGTTTCTGGCAGATATGAACGCTATTTTTGTCCCGTCAGGCGAGAAAGTGGGCCGCGAATCTCCGGAAGGATCATCAGGCAGTTTTTTACCGTAATCGCCAGGCTCTTTCTTGCCCTCGACCGCTTTTTCATATCTTTTTTTCAGAGACTCATGCCACTCTTTGTTTACCGTGAAAATATCTTTTTCTGTTATCTGCTTAATTATAATAGCCATATCGAACTGCTGTTTGAACTCAAAAGCTATGCGGGATACGTGTTCCTCACCGTAGTTTTCCTTCAGATACCTTATAAAATCCTGGCTTTGCTTGTACGCAAGAATTATCTTGGAACTTTCAAGATGCGCAAAATTACCTAGGTCGTTTAGCGGTATGAGATCATCCGAGATAGCGGCATCACGGACTATCATATCTGTCCGGGTATCCCACGTGCGGGTCTGGTACTCAGCTATCCCCTCCATAAACCAGTACGGGTAGAAATAGGATTTAAGAAGCCTCACGGACTTCCAGAACCCTCCATATAATATCTCAAATGTTACAATATGGGTAAACTCATGCCTTATTACGTATTCAAGCTCACGGTCGGAGCCTGTCAGGGGAATGACAAAGCGGTTTTTGAATGCTTCGGCGAACCCGCCGACCCCTTCACCCACGCCATCGGAGATATTTGTCTGCTCAAAATCATTATGGGTAGCGTAAACGAAAAACGGGGTTTTTGATTCGGGCTCATAATCCAGGCTCTTGGTGACCCTTTCATATGTACTCTCCAGTATCTCACTTATCCTGGGAATAAGAGGTTCTATATCTTTATAATAATAGACTTCAAAATGCGGGGTCTGGGCCACATACCATCTAATCTGTTTGGTAATGACCTTATTTTTCCCAAAAGGAGGCGGTATGGTAGGAACCGCACAGCCACTCAACTGCAGAGCTAATACAAAAACAAAGAAAATAAGCAGATTATTTTTTCTCAAAATAGACTTTATTATATGGTTCATAAACCTCAGACACTTTCTTGATTCTCGCCCTCTGTGGAGGAGAATAATTCACTTAGCTGGTCGCCTATTATCTCGCCTAATGTTATTTTCTTCGCATCCTGGTTTATATATTTTTTTACCGATTTCTCTTCCTGCTCTTGCTCGTACTTCTTTATACTAAGGTCAATCCTGTGCTTTTGCGAATCCACGTCTATTATCTTGGCCATAACTTCCTGGTCCACTTTCAACACACTGGATGCATCGGAAACACGCTGCCGGGAAACCTGCGAAACATGTATGAGACCCTCTATCCCCTTCTCAAGCACAACAAAAGCACCAAAATCCGCGAGCCTGCTGACCTTCACTTTAATAACGTCCCCCTTCTTATACTTCTCATAAGGGTTTTGGTTGACCTGTTTCAAACCTAGTGCTATTTTCTCCTCATTGGGATTAACGCTAAGAACAACCACTTCTATCACATCTCCGGACTTTAGCACCTCCTTGGGATGCTTTATTTTCTTAGTCCAGCTTATATCAGAGACATGCACTAACCCCTCTATTCCATCCTCAAGGGATACAAACGCCCCAAAAGGTGTGGTCCTTGTTACCTTTCCCCTTATTTGCGCATCTATAGGATACTTGTCCTTAACCTGCTCCCAGGGATTAGGCTGTAAGTGCTTTAGCCCCAGTGACATCCTCTGTTTCTCTTTGTCTATGTCCAAAACCCTCGCCTCCACCATATCCCCTATAGAAACAAGCTTCGAAGGATGCTTAACATACTGGGTCCAAGACATTTCTGAAATATGTATAAGCCCTTCCACGCCTTCTTCGAGCTCTACGAACGCACCGAACTGCGTAAGGTTGGTCACCCTGCCCTTTACAACGGAATCAACTGGGTATTTATGCTCTATATCACTCCATGGGTGGGAAGTAAGTTGTTTTAAGCCGAGTGATATCTTTTCCGTCTCCGGATCGAAGCTCAAAACCTTAAGCTCCAGCTCCTCACCTATTTTTAGTACATCCTCCACCTTTTTCACATGCCCCCATGAGATATCGCCTATATGCAGGAGACCCTCTATGCCTCCCAGATCCACGAATGCCCCGAATTTAGTAATATTTTTTACAATGCCGGTACAGACGCTGTCTTGTTTAAGATGCTTCAACACCTCTTCTTTTAGTTCTTTCTTTTCCTCTTCCACCAGTACCCTGTGCGATACAACTATATTGTCATTTCTTGGATTAAACTCCGTAATGCGTACTTTGAGTACTTTACCTATGAGCTCATTCGGGTCCTTGTTAGTTGCAAGGGGTGCCTGTGAGCCTGGCATAAATGCTTCTTCCCCTATATCCACAAGAAAGCCACCTTTTATCTTCTTTATCACTTCGGCTTCTATTGGGAGTTTTTCCCTGAAGACATCTTC
Source organism: bacterium (assembly GCA_043821115.1). Lineage (GTDB taxonomy): Bacteria > CAYTYR01 > UBA6262 > DAOVJB01 > DAOVJB01 > JBDRDD01. The sequence goes on from JBDRDD010000022.1 coordinate 111,568, forward strand.
TATCTTCTTTCTCGCATTGAGTGCGAAAGCATCTTCAAAGGACACTACGGGATGGCCTGATTTTCCTTCCTTACGCCTCAGGCATACATCAACTTCTTCTCCCGCGGTTATGTCTCCCCTGTCCCTTTTTGTAAATTCACTCAAGGGGATAATGCCTTCCGCTTTCATACCTACATCTACAAGAACAGAATCAGGCGTTACCTTAATAACCGTTCCCCTTATAATAGCTCCTTCCTGAAGATTTTTAACAGAGTCATTGATGACATTCATCATATCAATCTGTTCTTTTTCATTGGACAATCTTTCGTCAGACATATACCCCTCCGAGTAAATAATTTCAGTCTATTTTCGCAAGAGCTTCCACCACTTCGTTTACCAGCCATTGGGGAGTGGAAGCACCGGCTGTAATTCCTATTTTTTTTCTGCCCTTGAGTAAACTCATATCAAAATCAGCCAGTTTCTCTATATGGTAGCTCTCTGGATTCTGCTGTTTGCATACCTCGGCAAGACGCGTGGTATTAGCGCTGTTATAACCGCCGATTATTATCATCAGGTCCACCTTGCCCGCAAGCGCCCTGGCTGCTTTCTGCCTTTGAAGCGTAGCCTCGCATATCGTGTTATATACCCTTAGTTCACTTGTTCGATCAAGCAGGTGCGATACAACGTCTTTTAGATTGCTGATAAGCTGTGTTGTCTGTGCCACAACCCCGGTTTTGCTGGCAAACGCGACTTTGGCTATATCCTTAACCCCGGAGACCACTATTCCTTTTTCTGATGAGAATCCGAGCAGACTCAGCACCTCAGGATGAGAACTGTCACCTACTATTACCACCTGGTATTTCTTCCTCAGCAGGTCATGAACGAGTTTTTGTGTTTTCTGAACAAAAGGACAAGTGGCATCTATAATCTTTAGCTTCTTGCGCTTTGCATGCTTGAGCGATTCCGGAGAAACACCGTGGGAGCAGATAATAAGCACTCCCTTCTTTATCTTCTTCAGGTCGCAAACTACCTTTATTCCCTTTTTCTCAAGGGAACTTACCACCTGGGGATTGTGTATGAGCGGTCCTAATGTATATACAGGCAACGGTTTTTTATTCCCTGACGCCTCTTTGCTGGCTGAGAGCGCAAGTTTTAGGCTTCTCTCAACGCCAAAGCAGAATCCGGAGTTTTTTGCTACTATAATGTTCATTTCCTTATTCCTTAAACATCTGAATTTATCAAGAATCCATTTCGGATATAGCCTGCATTATTTTCCTGCTGATGTCCTGGTACGTTTTTTTGCCTTTTTCCCTGCCCCAGAATTCATCAAGCCTGACGGGAACCCCGAACTTCACGCTAAGGGGGTAAAATTTTACCATGTTTGTCGTTCGAGGTAAAGCACTATATGAACCCTTAATAAGAGCCGGAATAATCGGGACCCTTTTCCTATAGGCAACCATACCTGCTCCCGAATGGGGCTGCTGCAACAAACCGTCATGGCTCCTTGTCCCTTCAGGGAAGAGAAGCACGATATTACCTTTTTCAATTAGGTCAAACAACCTTTTAAGACCTGAGGTATCAAAACCGCCTCTTTTTACCGGGAAAGCGTGTGTCTGCCTGATGAGCCATCCGAAACCCCATATCCTGAAAAGGCTCTTCCTTGCCATAAAGTATATTGACCTGCGAATGGAGGTAGCTATAATCGGGGGGTCAAGAAAACTGGCATGATTGGCCGCTATAATTGCCGGACCTGAAGAAGGAATATTCCCGGCTCCGGTTACACGAAGCCGGAAGAAAAGTTTCAGGATTATTAGTGCTGTGTACTGGCATATTTTGTATATCATGTTCGCATAGTTACCGTGATATTTTCTCTAGTATTTTCTTTATAACATCATCAACGGATAAACCCGTTGTGTCAATTACAATGGCGTCATCGGCTATCCTCAGAGGATTTGTACTCCTGGTCTTGTCTTTCTTATCGCGCTTTTTTATGGACTCCTCTAGTTCCAAAACATCTACAATTTCCCTCTTCTGTACCAGTTCCTCGAACCTCCTGCGTGTTCTTTCCTTAATAGAGGCATCAAGGTAGAACTTCTTTTGGGCGTCAGGGAACACCACCGTTCCTATATCCCTTCCCTCCATCACAATCCCGCCTTCTTTGGCAATCTCGCGTTGAAGATTAAGAAGATATTTCCTCACCTCAGGAATTGCCGCGATCGTGTTAATATTCTCATTAATTTCAGAGCCTCTAAGGAAATATGTTACATCTTTTCCGTCAATAAAAACACGCTGCTTCCCTTTTTGCTGGCGCAAGCCTATCCTGGCACCCGTGGTGCTTTTTATTACGGCTGCCTTATCGTTTATATCCACCTTGTCCTTGAGCGCCTTCCATGTGAGCGCGCGGTACATACTGCCGCTGTCCACATGCAAGTATCCAAGCTCCCTGGCAACTGCCTGTGCCACCGTACTCTTCCCCGAACCGGCAGGACCATCAATGGCAATAACAAAACACTTTTTATCCAAGAATCACCTCATAAAGATGTAACACTTTTTAACTTATCCATGAAATGTGGAAAAGACGTGTTTATACAGTCGGTATCCTTTATGGTTGTTTTGCCTTCGGCTATAAGACCCGCTATTGCAAGAGACATGGCCATCCTGTGATCTTTGAAACTCTCAACAATAGCCCCTTTTAGCGGAGTCCTGCCATGTATTAGCATTCCGTCGGATTTTTCCTCTATTTTTGCCCCCATACGACCAAGCTCGGAGCATATTGCGTTAATTCTGTCGGTTTCTTTCACCCTTAATTCAGAGGCTCCACTGATTCTAGTGACTCCTTCAGCCTGGGTTGCAGCTACAGCAAGGATTGGGAACTCATCAATCAAGGAAGGCACCAGTTTAGAACCTATGGAAATCCCCTTAAGAGTAGACGACTTGACAACAATGTCTCCGACAGGCTCATTGCAAATCATGCGCTCGCCCTCTACACTGATATTGGCTCCCATGGCTTCGAAAACCTTCAGAATCCCCGTTCTCGTAGGATTGAGCCCGACATTTTTTATCCTTATAGAACCATCTAACAATAAACCGCACAATATGAAAAAGGCCGCGGATGAAATATCCCCGGCAACGGTTATATCCTTTGCCTCAATTTTACTACGCCCTTTTACCTCTACTCTAAGCCCGTCAATAGTGACCGGACAACCCATGTAAGAAAGTATTCTTTCGGTATGATCGCGTGACTTCACAGGTTCTGTGATACTTGTTACTCCATTTGTATACAGACCTGCCAGAAGAAGACACGATTTTACCTGTGCGCTCGCTATCTTTGATTTATAGTCTATCCCCTTTAGTTTTGTTCCTCTTATAATAAGCGGCGGCAGATTTCCATGTGTGGGAGTTATATAAGCACCCATTTTGCCTAGTGGATCTATAATTCGCTTCATAGGTCTTTTACAAAGTGAAGCATCACCGGTTATAGTACTGGTAAAATTCTGCCCCGCAAGCAGACCGGAGACCAGTCGCATAGTAGTCCCTGAATTCCCGGCATCAAGGACACCCGTAGGTTTGCTTAACCCATTAAGCCCCCTGCCATACACGACGATTTCTTCATCGGAAATTTCTTCTATTATTGTCCCCAGTTTCCTGAATACAGCTATGGTAGAAAGACAGTCTTCCCCCTTGAGCATGCCTTTAATCGTCGTATTGCCCTCTGCAATTGCTCCCAATATTATAGCCCGATGAGAAATAGACTTATCACCGGGCATGGATATCGTTCCATTTGCTTTTTTAGTGTTGCTAACGGATATTTCTTGCACTTAACTGCCCTTCTACTTTTTATTCAGGATGGAATCCCTGACGTACTTCGCACTGGAAAAACTCTTTAGCAATCTCACCCTGTTACTTCTCTTTATGTCCTGCTCTGCTTTTCTAAGGATCTTCATAAACTGCCCTATGGCAGATACCATGCTTTTTTTGTTCTGTATGCATATCTGGGTCCACAAGCCGGGATCACTTGAGGCAACGCGCGTAAGGTCCTTGAAGCTCCCCGCCGTAAGCAGATTGATATTTTTGTCCTTTTTGCTCATCTGGTGCACAATACTTACCAGAGAAAATGCAAGAACATGGGGAAGATGGCTCGTGTAGCTAACCATGTTATCATGCTTCTTTGAAGGCATGCTGATAATTTTTGCTCCGGTTTTCTGCCAGATAAGGCGAACAGCGCGAATAGCCTGGGGAGAAGATGTCTCTGAGGGTGTAATTACACACACAGCATCCCTGAAAAGATCGGCCTTTGCCACCTCTATACCCTTCTGCTCGGAACCTGCCATTGGATGAGCGCCCACAAAATAGAGCTTTTTCCCCTTTATGACTTTCTCGACCTCATCGATCACGGAACCTTTTACGCTACCTACATCTGTTATGACACACCCTTTTTTTAAGCGGGGTAAAACCCTTTTAATGGTCTTTGCGATCATGTTAACAGGTGTTGCCACTACAAGGACATCCGCGTCTTTTGCACCTTCTAAAAAATCAGTTGTTATCTCATCCACCGCCCTGCATCTGAGCGCTTTCTCGAGCTTATGCCTGTGACGTCCTATGCCTATTATTCTAATGTCAGTCTTTTTCTTAAGAGCCATACCTAATGAACCGCCTATTAGCCCGACACCTATAATTGCGACTGTCTTAACTCTTTTCATATTTTCACACTTCCTATAAAATCCTGCCTACTGCCTTTGCTACAGGTTCAACTTCTTGCATCAATTTTCTAAAATCATCCGGCCTAAGTGACTGGGCCCCATCTGAGAGAGCCTCTTCCGGCCTGCTGTGAACCTCAATCATCAGCCCGTCCGCCCCGCTCGCAACAGCCGCCTTTGCCATGGGTATGATTAACCCCCTGTCTCCAGTGCCGTGACTCGGATCAACGATAACCGGCAGATGGCTAAGACGCTTAATAACAGGAACTGCATTTAAGTCCAGGGTAAAACGCGTAGCATTCTCAAAAGTGCGTATACCCCGCTCGCAAAGCATGACGTTGTAATTTCCCTGTGCTAGGATATATTCCGCGGACATAAGAAATTCCTTTATAGTGGAGGACATCCCTCTTTTGAGCATGACAGGCTTCTTACACTTGCCTGCAGCCTTTAGAAGATCGAAGTTCTGCATATTGCGTGCGCCTATCTGCACTATATCAGCGTATTTAGCAACGCTTTGAACCTGCTTAATGCTCATAGCCTCTGTTATTATTAACAAGCCGGTTCGCTTTTTTGCTAGCTGGAGGTATTTCAGCCCTTTCTCACCAAGTCCCTGGAAACTGTAAGGCGAAGTGCGGGGTTTAAAGGCGCCACCGCGCAAAATAAGAGCCCCGGCGTCTTTGACATCCTTTGCGATTGAAAAAAGCAGATTTTTATTCTCAACCGAACACGGGCCTGCCATAACAACCAGGCGCTTGCCGCCTATGGTGACTTTCCCTATTTTTATGACAGTATCTTCAGGCTTAAAATCCCTGCTCACAAGCTTATACGGTTTTGAAATGGGTGTTATTGACTCAACCGCTGCAATGGCTTCGAAAATATCCCTTGTGAGTATCGCGTTTTCACCTATGACCCCTATGACAGTTCTCTCCACGCCTTTTGAAATATGAGGTGTGAATCCGAGTTTCTTTATCTTTCTCTTTATGTACTCAATGTCTTTTGAAACCGTTTTTGGTTTTAGCGTTAAAAACATGGTCTATAACCTTCTTCCTGAAATTACCTGCTAAGGACTTTCGTGAGTGCCTTTAGGAATTTCTTGTTCTCTTTTTCAAGGCCTATCGTTACACGGATATACGTGCCAAAGCCATATTCCTCCATGGCTCTTACGATAACACCTTCCTTCAGAATCCTCATAAAAACTTCCTTGCTTTTTCTGCCAACATCTACGAGTATAAAATTAGCGGCTGAAGGTACAAACGCCAGTCCCATCTCTTTGAGTTTGGCATAGAGAAACCTTTTGCCTTCAGCTACGAATTTGAGCGTCTTCTTCAGATGTTCTTTATCACTTAGCGCCGCCTGAGCTGCGGCCTGAGCTACTGTACTCGTATTAAAAGGCGGTCTTATTCGGTTTAGATAATCTATAAGTTCGGGCACAGCGACACCGTAACCTATGCGAAGCCCGGCAAGGCTGTATATCTTGGAAAAGGTTCTAAGAACAATAACATTGTCGAGTTTTTTGACGTAAGGTATAGTCTGCGGATAATCTTTCTCCTGTACATATTCATAATATGCTTCATCGAACACCACCAGCACCCTTGAAGGTACGCTTTTAAGAAACCACTCGACTTCTTTCTTTGAAACATAGGTTCCGGTAGGATTGTTAGGATTGGCGATAAAGACGACTTTTGTCCTTTGTGTTATAGCTTTTCTGAAGCCTCTTAAATCATGTGTGAAATTCTTCATGGGAACCGAGACTACCCTGCAGCCCATAAGGTCTCCGACCATTTCATAGCGTATAAAAGCCCCTTCGGAGACTATGATTTCATCGTTGTTGTCCACGAATGTCTTGCCTATTAGTTCTATTATCTCATCCGTGCCGTTTCCAAGAATTATATAGTCTGTAGGCACCCCCAGTTTCCTTGATAGAGCCTGTCTTAGATAAATACCACTTCCCTCAGGGTAGCGATTTAGAGAAGAAAGTTCTTTCTTAACTGCATCAATCACGCGCCTGGGGGGTGTAAAAGAATTCTCGTTTGAAGCGAGCTTGACTATATCCTTTATACCCAGCTCCCGCTGTACTTCCTTTATAGGTTTACCCGGAAGGTAAGACTGCATTTTCAGTATATTTTTTCTTACCAGTTTTTTCTTGCTCATCTTCCTTTTAATCCTGTCTTTATTAGAGTTAACTGCGCGGATATGAACCGAGAACTTTTAAGAATACGCACTGCTTTGAAAGCTCATCAAGAGCCTTCTTCACCCTGGTATTCTTCACATGCCCCATGAAATCCACGAAGAATATGTATTCCCATGCCTTTCTTTTACTGGGCCTGGATTCTATCTTTGTCAGGTTAATGTTGTTTTTCCTGAAAGGAATCAGCATGTCATACAACGCTCCCACCCTGTCCTTTATAGAAAACATGACAGAAGTCTTGTCCTCCCCGCTTACCTCCGGCAGGGTCTTCCCTATGACAAGGAACCTTGTCACATTATCAGCTTTGTCCTCTATGTTGTTTGCCACTATATTTAATTTGTAGAGAACCGCTGCAAGACGTGAAGCAATAGCCCCGCAGCTTGCACTCTTAGAAGCCATTGCAGCAGCCTTAGCAGTTGAGGCCACCTCCACCAGCTGTGCGTTGGGAAGATTGTCCTCTATCCAGTTGCGTGACTGCGCTATGGCCTGAGGATGAGAATAAATCTTCTTTATCCTTGCCATGTTAGTCGACTTTGAAACCAGATTGTGCGCTATATCGGTTATTATCTCCGCACATATCTTAAGGTCCGAATCGATGAACATATCAAGGGTGTGATTAACCACGCCTTCAGTGGAATTCTCTATAGGCACCACGCCGTAATCAGCCCTGCCCTTTTCTACTTCATCGAAGACGTCGGATATACTCTTGCCCGGGATAAATTCAGCATTTCTGCCGAACTTCTTTATAGCGGCAAGATGCGTGAATGTTGCCTCCGGACCGAAATAAGCGACTCTGAGCTTTTTCTGAAGCGTCCGCGATGTAGTCAGTATTTCCCTGAATATCTCCTTCAGAGATTCGCGCGGGAATGGCCCCTTGTTCTTCTTTATAAGGGTGCTTATTATCTTCTGCTCCCTGTGCGGGACATAGAAATGCTTTCCGTGCTTGGATTTTATCTTGCCGATCTCCAGCACACATTTTGTGCGCTCGTTGAGCAGTTTAAGAATATTCTCATCTACACGGTCTATTTTCTTTCTAAGTTTTGATAAGTCCATAATTGGCCTCCGACAACATCATTCTTTTATCTCTTCAAGCAGCGGAATTTCGCTTATACTATTTAGCCCGAAATGCCTAAGGAATTCATTGGTGGTACCGTACTGTATAGGATGTCCAAGACACTCTTTACGTCCTGTAACGCGTACAAGTTTCTTATCAAGCAGGTTATATATTACCCCGCTCGTATCGACGCCTCGTATTTTCTCTATCTCCGCTCTGGTAATAGGTTGCTTGTAAGCTATTATAGAGAGGGTTTCGAGAGCCTTCTGACTCAGCTTTGTTGGTTGCGGGACCCTTTCAAGTTTCTTTATCCATTGGGAATATTCCGCACGTGTTGATAACTGGTAGCCACCAGCCACTTCCTTTATCTCTAGCCCGCAATCCCTGGCGTTGTAATCATCAGATAACTCCTTTATCTTTGATTTAACAAGAGCCGTATCCTCGTACTCGAGTATTTCCTTTATTTTTTTAAGAGTCACGGGGCTTACATTTACAAAAAGAATACACTCTATTATATTTTTAATTTTCCCCTCTTCAATCATCTATATACCCTATTCTAATTTGCAATTAGTGCTGCAACAACTTCTTCGACTTCCTTCTCAGGTTCTGCCTGATGAGGCAAAGCTTCCACAGCAATTTTCTCTGCCTTGTATATCCTTATACGGGAAAACAGGCTGATCTGCCTTATCTTAATCTCTTTTAGCCTTATCAGCTCAAGAAGAGCCAAAAACGTAGCCACGAGGTTCATCCTGCTTTTATTGACAACAAACACTTCGTGGAAATCTATCCACTCTCTTCCCTTTATTTTCTCCAGTATAGACTGTATCTTCTCTTCTACGCTTACTTCTTCCTGGATTATCTCCTTCGTCTGCGGGGAACTTACCTGAAGAATCTTCTTGAAGGCATCTATTAGCTCAAAGAGGGAAACCTCAAGCATTCTTTCCCCATCCTGCTTTACGCTGCTCTCGGTCCTGCAAAAAATATCCCTCTGCCGGATTTCCCGCTCTTCCAGCAAATGCGCGGACTGCTTGAAATGCTTGTATTCAAGCAGCTGCTGTACCAGTTCACTTCTCGGATCCTCGCCTTCTGCTCCAAGCAAATCATCATCGTCCTCGCTTCTGGTCGGAAGCAGTGTCCTGGACTTTATGTACAGAAGCGTTCCTGCCATCACGAGGAATTCCCCCGTTACTTCCAGGTTAAGGATTTCCATAAGTTTAATATATGCTAGATATTCCTCTGTGATCTTTGCCACGGGAATATCGTAAATATCTATCTCTTCTTTTTTTATGAGGTGCAGCATTAAATCAAAAGGTCCTTCAAACGCTTCCAGTTTTATCTGGTAGCTCAATTAACTTCACCTCCTAGAGTTTCATGGCTTTGCGCACATCAATCATGGTCTGGGCAGCCACCTTTCGCGCTTTCTGGACACCATCACTGAGTATGTCTTTTAACTGGGCCGGATTAGACTCGAGTTCCCTGCGCCTCTCTTGAACATCGTGGAGCACCTCGATAAGCTTCTCTGTCATCATCTTCTTGCACTCAACACACCCCATAGAACCCTTCTCGCATTTCTTCCTCAGCTCGGGCTCATCCTCTTTACTGAAAATTACATGCATTGAATACACGCTGCATACATCAGGATGCCCTGGATCGCTCGCCTTTATTCTCGCCGGGTCCGTCACCATGGTTTGAACTTTTTTCTTTATCACCTTGGGATCATCGCTTAAGAAGATAGCATTGTTGTAGCTCTTGCTCATCTTCCTGCCGTCTGTCCCGAGTAACTTAGGGTTCTTGGTAAGCTTTGCCTGTGGAATTGAGAGTATTTCCTTGTATATTGTGTTAAAGCGGCGCGCTATCTCACGCGTCAACTCCAGGTGAGGTAACTGGTCCTGCCCTACCGGCACATAGTCAGCCTTGTATATCAGTATATCAGCCGCCTGCAGAACCGGGTATCCGAGAAAACCATATGTAAAGATATCTCTTTCTTTTAGTTCGCGCAGCTGTTCCTTGTAAGTCGGACAGCGCTCCAGCCACGGAAGAGGTATTATCATGGAAAGAAGAAGATGCAGTTCCGCATGCTCAGGCACGTTTGACTGCACAAAGAACGTCGCTTTCTTGGGATCAAGCCCCACCGAGAGCCAGTCCACGAGCATATCGTTAATATTTTTCTTTATCTCTCCCGTATTTGAATATTCTGTACTGAGTGCGTGCCAGTCTGCCACAAAGTAGAAGCATTCATATTCTTCTTGGAACTTCTTCCAGTTATGCAAAGCACCTGTAAGATGCCCCAGGTGAAGCCTTCCTGTAGGACGCATACCAGACAACACGCGTTTTTTTGACATCAATGCCTCCGAAATACCCAAAGGATAAATCCCTTAATGCATAAGAAGTGCATATAAAGGGCTTATCACTATGCTCAAAATAAAATGGATTACCCCGAACCAAAGCAGCCCCAGGAGTATTAAAAACCCGTAAGGCTCCAGTTTGTTAAACTTCTGGGCAAGCTCATACGGCAGCAAAGCCGCAAGTACCTTTGACCCGTCTAGAGGCGGTATAGGTATAAGATTAAATACGCCCAGAATTAGGTTAATAAGTACACCTATCTCCAGGATAATCTTAAGGGCAGGCAATTCAGCGATTAAAAAAGAAATCCTAAGCAATATGCTGCACACAACAGCCAACATCAGGTTTGCTGCTGCACCTGCCAAGCTTACACGTATAATGTCTCTTTTCGGATTATGAAAGTTAAGAGGATTTATAGGAACAGGTTTCGCCCATCCGAAAAGAATTGGCGATTTGATCACTATAAGCAATATAGGCAATATAACAGTACCAACAGGATCAACATGTGCCAAGGGATTTAACGTCAATCTCCCCATCTGTCTCGCGGTCGGATCTCCTGCCTTCTCAGCCATCCACCCATGTGCATATTCATGCATTACTACAGCGAAAAAAAGCACCGGTAATGCAAGGATAAGATATTGTACATTCATACTTTTCTTTTCCCTAAAAAAACCTTATTTATTCTCCATATTTTACAGGTTTTCAGAGTAATTGTCAATGACAAATTTGAACTCTTCGTCTATGGTTTTTACTTTGCCGTCAAGCTTCGCGTCGAGCACCGACTGCAATATTTTCCGAAATGTCGGCCCTTCGGTAAATCCAAGTTCTTTAAGGTTCTCTCCGTTTATCTCTACGACGACCTTACTCAGCTTGTTCAGGTAATTAGCAATCCTCTTCTTGATAAGTTTACTCTTCGTCTTGCTCATTACAAAGACGAGGATTTCAAGGGGCACATTGTGCAGGCGATGATATATATCGCTGCTTTCAAGTTTCTTTCGCCTCGTCAAATCACGGATAAGAAGATCCGAATGCCTCTTGGCTATAAGCATGTTATCTATGTTCTTTCTGGTAAATTTAAGACGTTCCCCGAATTGTCTCAGCTCTTCCATATGAAGGAATTCTGTCAACACAAGGAAGCATATAAGCCACCTCTGGAGCGGCTCATCCATCAGGTGAAGACCGAAAGTAAAAAGCGTATCATTTACCGTCTTGAACTGTTTCTTCATGCCCGGAGTAAGTTTTAGCTTCGGATGCAGGTACTGCAGCAACCCGAACTCCTCCATTCTTTTAAGCGCATTTAAGGGTTCATCTTCGCTTAGTATCAGGACAAGCTCATCTCTTACCCTCTGGTTGGCTAAGCGGTCAAAAAGATCAAGCCCGAGCGCATGCCTTATGAAACTTTCCGTATCGGAATTCATGCTGAAACCATAACGCTGTTCGAAGCGTATAGCCCTTATAATTCTGGTTGGGTCTTCAACGAAGCTGAGATTATATAACACCTTTATTGTCCTGTTTTGAAGGTCCTTTTGCCCCCCGAAAAAGTCCAGCAACTCCCCAAAATTTGAAGGATTCAAACTGACAGCCATCGCGTTTATCGTAAAATCCCTGCGGTACAGGTCCTGCTTGATGGAACTGTACTCTACTTTGGGCAGGGCCGCGGGAAACTCATAAAACTCAACGCGTGCTGTCGCTATATCGAGCTTAAAGCCATCCCCAAAGGTTATAACCGCCGTGCCGAATTTCTTATGGGCTTTAATGTTTCCCCCTATCTTGTCGGCAAAAGCACGGGCGAACGCTATCCCGTCCCCTTCTATAACTATATCCATATCGAGGTTTTCGACTCCCAGAAGGAGATCCCGGACAAATCCGCCAACTATGAAAGCGGTGTATCCCATATCCCCGGCAATTGTGCCAACTTGAGTCAGGAGATTCTTAATTTTCCTAGGAAGCTTTTTATCTATAAATTTTTTTACATTTCTAACCCTCTGGGGGGTCTTCCTAGTTCCTGAGGAAAAAGCGAGAGTTGGATGCCCTATCTTATGTAGCACCCTCATGAGGTCCGTTCTCGTCACAACACCGACAAGTTTGTTCTTTTTTACCACCGGCAGATGCCCTATGTCATTTTCTAGCATTATATGCTGTATATCATGGAGAGGAGTCGATGAATCAATGGTTATGACATTTCGTGTCATATACCCGCGGACAGGAAAGCGACCCAGACCGTGATGCATCGCTTTTTCCACATCTTCGCTTGTGATAATCCCAACCAGTTTTTTCCTTTTAGTAATGGGAAGACAATTATGAGAAAATCTTATCATTATAGTGTGTATTTTGGCTATACTCATGCCGTCTTCAACCGCCTTAACGGGTGAGGACATGAGTTTCTCTGCTGTCATAGGCAGCTTGACCGTATCCCTTAGTATTTTTTTAAGCTCCTCTACCACATCTTCTAGTTTCCTGCCCTTCACCATGGCAGAGGCTGCGGTGGCGTGCCCCCCGCCTCCAAACTCCCGCAGAATATTTGCCACGTCCACCTCCTGCATGCGACTCCGGCCTACTATAAGTACCCGCCCGGCCATTTCCACAACCGCGAAGACCACGTTAAGATTCTCCATGTCCCTTAGCTTATGAGTTAACAGAGCCAGGTCATGAACATATTCATTTAGCTTTACCGCCGAGATACTTACTGAAACATTGTTAATGAGGTGATGCTCGGTGCCATGCATGAGCTTCTCTAAGAGCTCCAGCTGTTCATCTTTAAGCTGCCTGTTGATAAAATCGGACACAAGAGTCAGGTTTGCGCCACGGGAAAGAAGAAAACTGACAGCATCTACATCTAAGCGTGAGGTAGAATTGAAAGTCAGTGACCCTGTATCCTCATATATTCCAAGAACAAGAAGTGTCGCTTCTATCGGCGAGAGAGGTATTCTTTTCTTCCTGAGCATCTCTACAAGTATGCTTGTTGTTGCTCCTACTTGCTTAAAAAATTCCCTGGTTGTTTCTATATCAGAGAGTTCATGAGGATGATGGTCATATATATGGATTGTGAGATGAGGTTTCCCAGCCAGTGTTCCGAGTTTGCCTATGCGCTCTTTGGTTCTTGTATCAACTATGATAAGACGAGTAATCTTCGTAAAATCAATGTCTCTTTCTCTATTTATATCTATAATGTGCCTATGAAGGGTCAGAAACTCCCTCACTGATTTCTCCGCTATCCCGGGAAGCACGATCTTCGCCTGGGGATATAATTTCTTCGCTGCAAGCAAGCTGGCAAGCGCATCGAAATCGGCATTAATATGTGTTGTTATAACGTCCATAAGCCTCCGGCCTCATCCATGCGGGTGATATTTTTTATGTATATCCTTGATGCGCTGCCTGTTGACATGAGTATATATCTGTGTCGTAGTGATATCGGAATGCCCGAGCATCTCCTGGACCGATCTAAGGTCAGCACCGTGTTCAAGAAGGTGCGTGGCAAAAGAATGCCTCAGGGTATGAGGCGTTATAGACCCGGACATACCTATCTTCGCGGCATATTTTTTTATTATCTTCCAGAAACCTACCCTGCTGAATTTTTTACCCCTGCAGCTTAGAAAAAGCGTCTGCTCCTGTAAGGGGTATTTTTCCTTTTCCCTGACTTTTTTAAGATAATCCCCAACATACTCAAGAGCTACCTTCCCCACAGGGACAATGCGTTCCTTGGAACCTTTCCCGATGCAGCGCACATAACCAAGTTTCATGTTGATATCGGTTAAACTAAGATTAATGACTTCAGATATACGCATTCCAGTGGCATAAAGAAGCTCAAGTATGGCTTTATCCCTTACCCCTGAAAGTGTTGATATATCGGGAGCCATTAGCAAATCCTCTATGTCTCTTGTGGTAAGCACCGAGGGCAACTTAACACCAAGTTTAGGTGATTCAAGGTTCACTGTCGGATCGTTTTTCATGTGGTCTTCCCTGACCAGGAACCTGTGAAAGTTCCTTATGCTCACGATATAGCGCCTCAGAGAAGCCGTGGAACGTCCTTTCTCCATTAGATTCATAAGGTAGTTGAAAATATCCTTGTGCTTGACAATGGAAAGATCCTCTATTTTCTGTTTTTTCAGAAAATCTATATAAGCCTCAAGGTCCTGCTTATATGCATCAGTCGTGTTTTGCGCAAGAGACCTTTCAGCGCTGAGAAAATAGATAAATTCTCTTAACAGTTCCTTCACGGGCTACCTCATTTTGCAAGCGAGTGTATAAGCAGAAGTATCTCTTCCGCGGCCTTTGGTTTACCGAGTTTTCGACTGTTCTCGCTCATGATCATCAGTTTCTCCTCGCTAGATATAATATCCATTATGACCCGGGAAAGTCTCTCTCCGTTTAGGTCTTCATCTAAAATTACAACAGCCGCATCATGGTCAGCTAAAAACGCCGCGTTCTTCTTCTGATGATCATCTGTCGCAAAGGGATAGGGAACTATAACAGCCGCGATGCCCAGCGTTGTTATCTCGGCAAGCGTTGTTGCCCCCGCACGGCAAATAACGATATTTGCAGATTTATAGGCATACTCTATGTCATGCATAAAAGCTGCGACGCGTGCGCTATAGCCCTTCTCCTGGTATAATGCCTTGACTTCATCATAATCCTTCTCACCTGTTATGTGTATAAACTGCACGGTATCCCTTATATTATCCATAAAAGACAAGGCTTCCCCAACTGCCCTGTTAATGCTGTGAGCCCCCTGGCTTCCACCAAGAACAAGTACGGTCCTCTTGTAGTCCTTAAGCTGGAGGTACTCAAGAGCCTTGGCCTTCTCCATAGATACTATGCCCTCACGGACAGGATTGCCTGTAAGGATTGTCTTTTTGGCCGGGAAATACCTTTGTGTACTCATAAAACTTATGGTTATACTTGTCGCTATTTTCGAAAGCACTCGGTTGGTAAGACCGGGTATGGAATTCTGTTCATGGATGATGGTGGGAACCCTTAGCATGAACCCGGCAACCACTACGGGAAATGATACATATCCTCCTGTGCCCATAATGACGTGTGGCTTGAACGACAATATTATAAAAACAGATTCAAGTATTGCAAAAGGAAGTATAAAAGCAAGCTTAATGAGTGAGAAAGAAACCTTCCTGGGAAAAGGTGCACTGTGTATACCCTTAAAAGGTAATTCATATTCCTGGGCAATCCTGGAAGCCAGTTTCTTCTTCTTCCCCACTAGCAACACTTTTATATTATTGGCACGAAGTCTCTGGGCAACAGCAATGCCCGGATAAACATGCCCCCCTGTTCCTCCCGCGGCAATCAGTACACGCATAAGTCACCCTTTATTTTGTCTGCTTTGATATGTTAAGCAGTATCCCCACACCTGCAAGAGAACAAAGAAGTGAAGACCCACCAAAACTAAGAAACGGTAACGTAACACCTTTGGTCGGCAGACACCCTGTAACAACACCGATATTTATAATAGCCTGTAGCCCTATGCTAAATGTTATTCCGTATGCAAGCAGGCTTCCGAAAAGATCCTGGGCATGCACGGCGATCCTGGTTCCGCGCCATATAAATAATATAAAAAGTGTAATTATAATTGATGTCCCTATAAAACCCAATTCTTCCCCTATCAACGGGAATATAAAATCCGTGTGAATATCCGGCAGGTAGAAGAACTTCTGTTTACCGGCACCCAGCCCCACTCCGTTAAAACCTCCGGAGCCAAGGGTTATCAGTGATTGATTGAGCTGATATCCCCCTTCAGCCAGATCCTTCGCTGAGAAGTACTCCGGAGACCATACTTTAAGAAATATCATTAATCGCTGAAGACGATGAGGCGATTTTATTATGGCTATCGCCAGAAGAGGCAGGGATGAAAGCACCAATGAAGAGAGATGTATCAACCTTGCACCACCTACAAAAAGCATCACTAAACCGACTCCGAATATGAGAATTGGGCTTCCAAGATCACGTTCCATTAATATTAAAAATGAAAAGATACCCATTATTATAAGTGCGGGTAATATACCTTTATTGAATTGTTTTATCTTGCTCTGCCTGCGGTCTATAAAATCCGCCAGGTAAATGATCAAGCATAGCCTCGCCAGCTCCGAAGGCTGGAAGTTAATCGGACCAAGACGTATCCACCTCTGTGCCCCCCTGACACTACTGCCTAATACCCCGGTCAATACAAACACGAGAAGAATGCCCGAAGCGATCAAGAGGAATTTGGAAATATCCTGCAGCTTATGATAGTCAACTTTTATCATCAATAATAGTGTTATCATGCCCAATATAGACCACAACAACTGCTTTAGTATAATTACAAAACCGCTCCCGTAACGCTGGTACGCGGCTATGTCACTTGCGCTATATATCATAATAAGCCCTATTACAACAAGGATCCCTACCACTCTAAATAGAAACATATCCGGACGATGTAATTTCTGCTTTAGCATATTTGCTCCTGGTATATAAAAACTTTTGCCCTTACAGAGCTTTCACAAGCTCCTTAAAAACACGGCCGCGTTCCTCGTAGTTCTCAAACATGTCATAACTCGAGCAAGCGGGCGAAAGCAGTACTATATCCCCTTTGGCGGCAACCTTAAATGAAACTTTAACGGCTTCTTTCATAGAAACAACCAAAGAAACATCGGTTTCAGTGCCTAGTTCTTCCTTTATTTTTTGAGCTCCTTCACCAAGGAGCACAAGCGCTTTTACCTTTTCACGCACCAGTTCCTTAAGAGGTGTATAAGGACTGCCCTTGTCCCTGCCGCCGGCAATAAGTACTATCGGAGCATTGAAACTCTCCAGAGCCCTTATAACTGAATCCACATTGGTGGCCTTTGAATCATTAATAAATTTCACGCCGTTAATTTCCCTGACAGTCTCAAGACGATGCTCCACCCCGCCAAATCCGGATATAGCCTCGATAAGAATGTCATTCTCTACGTTTAAGATAATTGAAACGGCAACCGAGGCAAGAACATTTTCCACATTGTGCATCCCCGGTATCTTTATTACACTTAAGGGAAAACTTGATCCTTTACCATCGAGCCGCGCTATGATATTCCCTTGTGATATGTAAACACCTTCTTCAAGTTCTTTCTTGGTGCTGAAGAAAACCACCTTGCAGTTTGCATCCTTTACCATTTTGCATACTGCATCGTCATCGGCATTCGCAATCAGGAAATCACCCTCGCCCTGGTTTTCAAAAATCCTTTTTTTGGCGCTTGCGTATTGTCGCATATCTTTATAGCGATCCAGATGGTCCGGAGTGAGATTCAGGATAACACTTATCCTGGGATGGAATTTATTGATAGTCTCAAGCTGGAAACTGCTTATCTCAGCTACTACCACCTCATTAGCAGAACCAAGTGCTACTTCCGATAGAGGTTTCCCTATATTACCGGCTACATCAACAGTGCCTTTAGATTTACTGAGGATATTTCCTATCAAGGTAGTTGTTGTTGTTTTTCCGTTCGTGCCGGTAATCGCAACTATCGGCGCTTTTATAAAGCCACATGCCAGCTCAATCTCTCCGACAACTGGGATACCCTTTTGTGAGGCTTTATTTACTATATCTATATTTGAAGCAATACCGGGACTGATCACCAGTAACTTGGCATCTTCAATTATCGTATCGGTATGCCCTCCTGTTTGGACGTTAATATTTATTTCCTCAAGAGCTTTTATTTGCTTCTTAAAACCAGAGCCATCACCGGATTCACTAATTGTAACATGTGCCCCCAAGCTATTGAGCAAGCGTGCAGCCGCTATACCGCTTTTTCCCATACCAAGCACAACGACATTTTTACCCTTAAAATCAGTCAAGTTATACTACCTCCAAAATCTACCGTAATTTAAGAGAGCTGAGTGCAATAAGTGAAAGTATTATAGCAACTATCCAGAACCTAATTACAATCTTCGGTTCCGGCATGTTTTTTAGCTCAAAATGATGATGAATTGGAGCCATACGGAATATGCGCTTTCCTCTGAGCTTGAATGATCCAACCTGCAGGATGACCGAGAGTGCCTCGGCTACGAATATACCGCCAACTATAACCAGTAAAAGTTCATGCTTTATAAATATGGCTACCATCCCTATAGCCCCCCCGAGAAATAAGGAACCCGTATCTCCCATGAACACCTCTGCGGGAAAACTGTTAAACCACAAAAAGCCCAATCCAGCCCCTATCATCGCAGACAAAAACACCGTCAGCTCACCGCTTCCGGAAACAGGTATCAGTTTAAGATATCCGCTAAACCTCACATTACCCACAAGATAGGCGATTCCCGCATAAGTCAGGGCCGCTATTACCAAAGAGCCTATAGCCAGACCGTCAAGCCCATCAGTCAGGTTGACCGCGTTAGATGTTCCTATTATGACCAATATAACAAACGGGATATAAAATATACCGAGCTCTAAAAATGCATCTTTGAGGTAAGGAACATTAAGTTTTGTGGCAAACTCCGCGTTTAACGGGTATATATACAAATATCCCGCTACTATCAAACCAAGTATAAACTGTCCTATAATTTTAGAAGACGCGCTTAAGCCCTTTGAATGCCTTCTTATCATCTTGAGGAAATCATCAAGAAACCCCAGGAAACCCAGCCATATTGTGGCAAAAAGCGTCAATACTATAAAACGGTTATCCAATCTAGCCCATAAAAGCGTTGATATAACCAGCGTAAGCAGAATTATTAACCCTCCCATGCTGGGCGTTCCCGCCTTGGCCAAATGGGTAGAAGGCCCGTTCTCGCGTATCTGCTGCTCTATATGAAACTTTTTTAATTTACGGATAATAGGCGGACTTATGAAGAAACTTATAATAAGAGCGGTCAATATGGCTCCGCCCGCCCTGAATGTTATGTATTGAAAAACGTTAAAAGCGAATATATGTTTATGTAAAGGGTAGAGCAAATGATATAGCATATAACCTCCGGTTCAAAAATATTATTACCCATTCTTAAGTAATTCTACTATTGTCTCCATCTTCATGGCGCGCGAGCCTTTGATTAATATTATATCTCCTTTTCTTGCCTGCCGAAGGAGTTTTTCTGCGATATCCTTTTTATCTTTCATAACAAAAACATTATCTTTTGAAAACCCGCTTTTTATAGCCCCTTTTGCTACGTGCTCGGCCATTTCACCTGTGGCAAAAACCATCCCTATGTCAGTCTTCGATATATATTCCCCTATCTCCTCATGCAACTGTTTTCCCTTCTCTCCCAGCTCAAGCATGTCTCCTATAACCGCTATCTTCCTCCCTGTGTTGGAAAATGAGGACAGAGTCGCTATTGCTCTTGTCGTGGAGTCTGGATTCGCGTTATAAGCATCGTTTATGACCTTCATGCCTTTAATCTCTGTCACCTCCATGTGCAGTGAAGGCATCTTGAACTGCGAGAGCCTTCTTGAACACGCATTAAGCGGTATACCGAAAATATTGCAGACCGCTATAGCCCCCAGCGCATTGTACACATTGTGATAGCCAAGAACCGGAAGAGACATTTGCTCTGTAATAACATCGTCTTTCTGCCTGACGCTTACCATGAAATTAATTCCCGCTTCGCCAGCATTTATAGCCGAAGCCACTATGTCCGCCATCTTATTTTTTATTCCATAGCTTAAAACCCTGCAGCCAACACTTGCTGATGCCTGTGCGAGCTGCTCATCATCGAGGTTTACCACAAGCACGCTTTCCACGGAAAGTGCACCGGCTAATTCCATCTTAGCCTTGAGCACACCCTCAAGATCCCTGAACTGCTCCAGATGTGCCCTCTGTATATTAGTAATAACAGCAACATTAATAGGAGAGGCTATATTAGAGAGATATGCTATTTCTCCCTGGGCATTGGTTCCCATCTCCATACAGATGACACCGTGTTTGGAAGAAAGTTCCAGAAGAGTCAGGGGAACACCTATATGATTATTGAAATTCCCCTTGGTCCCAAGGACATTGAATTTATCTGCAAGCAACTCCACCGCCATATCCTTCGTGGTAGTCTTGCCATTACTTCCCGTAATTGCAACAAGAGGTATTTCAAACTGCTTGCGCCAGTACCCTGCAATTGCACCAAGACACTTCACTGAATCATCTACTTGTATTATCACACCCTTATGCTTTTTTTTCCTTAGAAATTCCCATGTTCTCTTTACACATAGATTATTATCTATAATTACCCCGCCTGCGCCTTTTTCAAACGCTTCCTCTATGAAATGATGCCCGTCGAAACGATTCCCTTTTAGCGCGATAAAAAATCCGCCCTTATCAAGAGTTCTTGTGTCGATAGAGAAACATTGTATTTTCCTGTCCAGATCACCTGCAATCAGTTTACCCTTGGTAATGTCAAGCAGTTCCACAACGGTTAGTTTATTCATAACAACTCCTGCTGTTTTGATGTCTTGGATTTGCGCGCAGCTATCATTTGTAAGACCTGTTTTGCTACTTCCGTATCGCTGAAATATATGGTCCTGTCACTGAAGATCTGTGTCGTCTCATGCCCCTTACCGGCTATAAGTACCACGTCACCCTCTTGGGCTTCACTAAGGGCTTCCTCTATGGCCTTGGCCCTGTCCAGTATTATACGATAGTTCGTCTTTCCTGTCCTCTTTATCCCTATCTCCACATCAAGAGCTATTTTAGCCGGGTCTTCGCTGCGCGGGTTATCAGATGTTATAATAGACAAGTCGCTGTTTGTCACCGCAACCTCTCCCATAAGAGGACGCTTTGTCCGGTCACGATCGCCTCCGCAGCCAAAAACCGTTATTATCCTGTTGGGGCTTAGTTCCCTGACACTAAGAAGGGTCCTATACAAAGCATCGTCTGTATGTGCATAGTCAACCACTACCATGAATTTCTGCCCTTCTTCGATAAGTTCGAATCTGCCTGGTATATGCCCGACCTTCCCCAAAGCCTTCTTTATAACGGCTATATCTATTTTCTGGCTGAGCCCGACACCGATTGCCGCAAGAGCATTATATATATTAGACTTTCCTATAAGACGCAGTTTTATATTCCCAAGTTTTGTACCGTTAAGAAGGATGGAAAATTCACACCCTTGCCTGCTCAGTTTTATATCCCTGGCCTGCAGGTACTGCACACTAAAATCAGCAGGAGTATAGTCTATGCCGTAAAGCATGACAGGAACTTTTGTGCGCTCTACTATATGACTGCTCCTGGGATCATCAGCGTTTATAACAGCGCATTTAGGGAATTTTTTCTTTTTAGTCTCTCTAAGCATCTCGAAAAGTTTTGTTTTTGCCTCAAGATAATTTTCAAAGGTCTTGTGAAAATCCAGATGATCGCGGGTAAGATTAGTGAATACGCCCACATCAAACTCACAGCCCATCACCCTGTCCTGAACAAGGGCATGGGAGGAAACCTCTAGAGCAACATATCTAACGCCGCTATCCGCCATCTCAGCCATCATACGCTGAAGCTCAGATGACTGGGGTGTTGTGGTTAGTGCCGGTACATGCTTGTTTGCATAACGGTATTCTATAGTGCCTATCACTCCGACATTCTTCGAGTTTTCCACAAAGACAGCCTCCAGCAGATACGATATGGTCGTCTTGCCGTTTGTTCCCGTGATACCTATGACACACATCTTCATGGAGGGATCATTATAGAATTCCTTGGATATTTTTGCGAGCGCCTTGCGGGAATCAGACACCAGTACCAGAGTGACTGTAGATGGTAATTCGATTTTATCTTCCGAAACAACAGCCACAGCTCCCTTACTAAGAGCATCGTTTATATATTTGCTTCCGTCTTCCTTATATCCCCTGATACTGACGAACAGATATCCTTTCTCCACCCGGCGTGAATCAGCACTAACACCCGTTATTTTAGTGCCTGTATCACCGGAAACTTCTTTTATATCAAGAGCGGATATGATCTTCTTAATAGTTGTCGCCATTAGACCCTCTTTACTTTATTTTGCCATGACTAAATCTAATTCCGGTGAAATATTGAGATAGCGCATTATCTCTTTGGCTATAGAAGCAAATGCGGGAGCGCATACAGCACTTCCCCAGTGTATTTCCTGTGGTTCATCAACTATAACAAGAATTGTAACCCTTGGATTATCAGCGGGAAGATATCCCACAAAGCTTGAAACGTGTTTATCAGGCGAGTAAGTCCCGATTTCAGGATCGTATTTCTGAGCGGTTCCGGTCTTCCCGGCTACCGCGTAGCCTTCCACTGCCGCTGCCTTACCCGTTCCATTCTCGACTACCCCTTTTAGTATGTCGTTTAGTATGAGAGCTGTATTTTCGCTTATAACACGTCTTCTGAGCTGAGGGCTGAATTCCTCTATTATATTTCCTTTCTTGTCTTTCCTGAATTTTATTATGTACGGATGCATAAGCTTACCCCTGTTGCCAACAGCAGACACTGCGGATACCATCTGAAGAGGGGTAACGGATATTTCCTGCCCGAATGATATCCTTGAAAGAGAAATCTTGGACCAGTTTCTGGGATTTTTTAGGAAACCATCGGCCTCAAAAGGCAGCTGTATTTTGGTCTTTGAGCCGAATCCGAAATTTGTTACATAAGAGAACATTTTTTCCTTGCCCAGTTTTTCGCTTACCTTAGCGACACCTATGTTACTCGACTTCTCAATAACTTCCTTAAATGTAAGCCATCCTTGCTTTTCATGGTCGCGGATGGGTTTTCCTGCAAATACGTAACGCCCTTCTTCGCAGAATATTTTATCTTCTCTTGTCACAAGACCTTCTTCCAGAGCCGCGGCCGCTGTTATAATCTTGAATGTGGAACCGGGCTCATAAACATCAGTGACAGCACGGTTCTTGATGAACCCCTGGGTTTCCTCGGTGATATTATTTGGGTCAAAGGTTGGCCAGTTAGCCATAGCAAGGATCTCACCTGTTGAGGTTTCCTGAACGATGATCGTCCCTCCTTTAGCATTATATTTCTTACATACCTGTTCAAGTTCGCGTTCAACAAAATACTGTATCTTGCTGTCAATTGTTAAAAATATGCTGTTTCCCTTTGGCGGATTCTTGTATGCTTTATCGTCTTTTAATATGAACCTTCCCTTGCCGTCTCTCTCTCCAACCATCTGTATCATCTCCCCATGGAAGTCCTTGTTAAGAAAACGTTCTATGCCCTCAGAACCCTCATGGTCTATATTTACAAAACCCATTACCTGGCTGGCAAGCTTGCCGAGCGGGTAGAATCTTTTACCCTCCTTCTTAAATACGACTCCCTTTATATCAAGATCCCTTATTCTCTTGGCTATATTTTCGTCTACCTGCCTCTTAAGCCATATAAACTTACGACCTGATTTAATCCTCCTAAGGACAAGGCTTTCGTCCATATCCAGTACTTCTGCAAGTTCAATCCCAAGGTTATTTGCCAGCTCCTGCTCGGTATATAAACCCGATATCATATTGGAGTCAACCCCTACCGAAGGGACTTCTATACTGACAGCGAGTTCCTTGCCGTTCCTGTCATATATTTCCCCTCTTTCGGGTTCAATTTTCCTCACGACAACGTTCTGGTCTTGCTTGATGCTGCAGTATTCATCATAGCGTAGAACCTGCAGGAAATAAAGCCTCACCATCAGCAAGCCGAAAATAGTGACTAATAAAAGCGTGCAGAAAATAATAGGACCTTTATCAGGCAGAAAAACCCTTCTAAGTGACCTCATTTACTCACCCCCGGTAACATTATTACCTCATCCTTAGAGGGCTTGTGCATATGCAAACTTTCCGAGGCCACTTTTTCGATTCTTTCCAAAGACCTTAGCTTCTGAATATCTACCTGCAAATGCTTATTTATATTTCTAAGCTCATCGACCTTAGATTTATACCCGGTAATATCGTAGGAGAGTTTTGCTGCCTGTGCACGCTGCCACACGTAGAAAAAAAGCGCGACACACAGCATCACAATATAAACTATGTAGATATGGGAGGAATCTTTTTTTCTTCTGTTGGCCACTTGAGTATCCCCTGGCTATATTTTCTCAACTACTCTCATTTTGGCACTCCTGGAACGCGGGTTTGAATTCAGTTCATCCTTTGAGGCAATAACAGGCTTTCTTGTCACAAGTTTTATTTTTTTCTTTTTATTGCATACACACACAGGAAAATCAGATGGACAGCTGCATACTGATGCAATATCTCGAAAGACATCCTTTGCAATCCTGTCTTCCAGGGAATGAAAAGATATCACACAT
This sequence comes from bacterium, assembly GCA_043821115.1. Taxonomy (GTDB): domain Bacteria; phylum CAYTYR01; class UBA6262; order DAOVJB01; family DAOVJB01; genus JBDRDD01. The sequence goes on from JBDRDD010000022.1 coordinate 136,022, forward strand.
AGCCGTCCTCCGACCTTTAACGCATCTATCGCCTCAGGTAAAACCTTCCTCAATGCCTCCAGCTCATTGTTGACAGCAATCCGAAGTGCCTGAAAAGTTCTTGTAGCAAAATGTATATTGGAAGGTCTTGCTTTTCGGGGTATAGCCTGGGCGACAACCGAGACTAACCGAGCAGTGGTAGTTATGGGAGCCTTTTCGCGCTCTTCCACGATAGCACTCGCTATACGCTTTGCCCATCGCTCCTCCCCGTATTCTTTTATGATGAAAGCTAATTCCTCTTGGGAGAGATCACGCACTAAATCTTTTGCACTTTGGTGAGAAGTTGTATCCATCCTCATATCAAGGGGAGCATTGCCGCTAAAGCTGAAACCACGGCTTTTTTTATCAAGCTGCAGAGACGACACCCCAAGATCAAGGAGAATGCCTGAACATGAGGTAATATTATATTCTCTCAGGATTTCTTTGAGCCTATCGAAATTAGAATGAACAAAGATAGTGTTTTTATACTGCCTTAATCTTTGGCGCGCCAGTTCAAGAACTGAGTCATCCCTGTCTATTGCTATTAATTTTCCCTGTGCCCCTGCAAGCTTTAGAATCTCTTCGCTATGGCCTCCCGCGCCTACGGTACAATCAATATAGGTTCCGCCTTCTTCGGCTTGCAGGTAACCTATAACCTCTCCAAGTAGTACGGGAACATGGATTTTGTTCACTCTTAAATCCCCAAATCTATAAGTTTCTCGGCCAGCTCTGTAAAGGATTTTATAGATTTGCCGGAATAGCTATTCCAGTTTTCAACGCTCCATATTTCTATCCTGTCAAGGACACCTATAATGACTACGTTTTTCTTAACGTTTGCAAAAGAACCCAGGTTTTGTGGGACCAGGATCCTTCCCTGTCTGTCAATGCTGCATTGGGCGGCACCTGAAAGCAGTATGCGCGAGAATGCCCTTGCCTCAGATTTAGCCAGGGGCAGGCTCTTTAATTTTTGTGTTATATTCTTCCACGAGGAAACAGGATACATAAAAAGGCAATCCTCCAAACCTCTGGTCAGTATGAATTTTTTCACACCAGACCTGAATTTGGAGGGTATGAACAGCCTGCTTTTATTATCTATTGAATGTCTGTATTCCCCTATAAACATTTGAGTATCCTGTGAATATGGAATTAGTATTCCATAATTCCCCACTTTTCCCCACTAATACCCTAATTATACTTATGGTCTCTTTTTTGTCAAGTGTAAAATTCAATATAAATATTATTTAATATATTTGCCTATTGCGTATAAAAAAATAGATAAACATAAAAAAAGGCGTGCTTATAAAAGCACGCCTGAAACGAGGTAAACCGTAAGCCGAATTCTGTTATAACACAAATTACCACATATTCATGTGAATTCGTGTTATGACGGTCATTTATCTAGTCCTGCCATCACTGACAGGCTCAAGCAACCAACCCTCCCGCCTCTTCCCTAATAAAAGGGAATTCGGGCAGACAACCCTATTCCACCGTGTATTCTCATACCCGGCAGACAGACGGGACTACTCTGTCTTGCTCCAGGTGGGGTTTACCATGTTCTGTCCATAGGACAGAATTCCTTGCGGAACCTTCGACATTACTGTCAAAGCGGTAGGCTCTTACCCTGCCATTTCACCCTTACTCCCCGGACATAAGCCCGGAAAGCGGTATCTTTTCTGTGGCACTTTCCTTCCCTTGAATCTTTCGACTCAAGAGACCTCCCGTTAGGAGGCACCGTGCCTTCTGGAGTTCGGACTTTCCTCCCCCCACATGAAGTAGGGAGCGACCATCTCTGATTTACCACGTTTTCAATGATACTGACAATATATTTTATTTAAGATTAATTGCTGCATTAGCTAATTTATCCGCGTGCTTGTTTTTTTCACGCTCAATATGAGTGATTTCAAATTTATCAAACTTCCTTATTAAATCCCTCGCCTGAGTGAATAATCCCTTAAGGGAAGCTTCCTTTACTTTGTACTCTCCCAAAACCTGCTTCACGATAAGCTGCGAATCCGCAAACACTGACAAAGAACTTGCACAGAATTTAGAGCTTGAAACCTCCAGTGCCTTGATAAGCGCCCTGTATTCTGCGATATTATTGGTTGCTTTGCCTATATACTCGTTAATTTCTTCAAGTATGTTCCCGGAATCATCATAAAGCACTATCCCGATACCAGCTTCTCCCGGATTTCCACGCGAGGCTCCATCAGTGTAGGCAACCAAAGCACCCTTTTTACATGTTGTTTCCCCTAAGAGTTTCTTAAAGTACTCAAAGGTTTCTTTTAGCTCTTCCTCTGTTAGAGAGAACTCTGCGCTTATTTCTTTTAAGGTCTTCCCCCCGGCAAGAGCGTCGCAAATATCCGCCAGGCAAAGATCTTTGCCCTTAATAGAAGGTCCCTTTTTTTTATCAAGGATTATGGCCAAATCTATCCTTCTTTCCAGTAAAGGATGCGCAGGCAGTTATCACAACAAACCAATTCCTTGTCTTTCTTTACCTCGTTAATAACCTGTAGCGGGACATCCATATTACACCCGCTGCAGTTAGTTCCTTTTATTCTGGCGAGTGCCACACCCTTTTTCTTTTTGCGGGTCCGCTCATATTTATTACACATATCCCTTGGGATCTGTTCTTGAAGTTTTTCGCGTTCCTGCTGCTTAGATGATAAAGAGGCAGAGAGCTCCTGTTTCTTAGACTCGAGCTCTTTTAGCTGTTCATTCATTTCCTGCTCATCGTGCTTTAGCGCTTCCTGAGCCTGCTTCAGCTTTGTCTGGGACGCTTCAGTGACATCCATTATCGAGAGTGTATCGTCTTCTATCTTGGAGGTGTCACTCTTAAGAGTGCTGATCTCACTCTGCAGGCTTGTATATTCCTTGTTTGTCTTTATGGCATACAATTGTGTCTGATATTTTTTTATAGAATTCTCTTTTGATTCAAGCTCGATTTCCTTGTTCTTCCTGTCAACCTGCAGCGTGCTGATTTGCTTTTTGAGTTCTTCAGCATGACATTTCTTCTGCTCGAACGCCTCCTGAGAGGATTGTATCTTTACAGGTATATCATTAATTTGTTTCGTAAGAGCATCAATCTCGGCATCCATTGCCTGCAAGTCGATTAGAAAAGCTAGATTTGGATTCAAGCGTTTTAACTCCTTTTTAAGGTGCCACCTAACATCAAAATGGGCAATGTAGGATTTGAACCTACGACCCTCCCGACGTGAACGGGATGCTCTCCCGCTGAGCTAATTGCCCATAATACCTAAAGCGCTCAAGACGCCTGCAGATTTATGGGCCCACCAGGACTTGAACCTGGGACAGCCTGATTATGAGTCAGGTGCTCTAACCAACTGAGCTATGGGCCCTTTTCTATTCTATGTAATCCCTGAGGAGCTTACTCCTTGAGGGATGACGAAGCTTTCTTATCGCCTTGTTTTCTATCTGGCGGATGCGTTCTCTTGTAACATTAAACTCCTTGCCAACTTCCTCGAGTGTCCTTGGATAATTCCCCTTTCCTATACCGAAACGCAGCTTAATTACCTTTGCTTCCTTCTTGGTCAAGGTATCAAGTATCCCCTCCATTTCCCTCTGGCGCATTATCTCAATAGCGATCCTGACCGGGGATACATTATCCTTGTCCTCTATGAAATCGGCAAGCCTGCTGTCCTCTTCCTCTCCTATCGGTGTCTCAAGTGAAATTGGCTGAGGGATTACTCTTAGCACCCCGCGGATCTTCTCAGGGGTGAGCTTCATTTCCCTTGCTATCTTCTGCAGGGAAGGATCCATCCCGAATTCCTGCCTGTGGTGCTTTGATATTTTTTTGACCTTGTTTATCGTTTCGGTCATATGGACGGGAATTCTTATAGTCCTCGCCTGATCGGCAATCGCGCGGGTGATAGACTGTCTTATCCACCAGGTAGCGTAAGTGCTTATTTTGTTGCCTCTTTTGTATTCAAACTTATCCACCGCTTTCATCAGACCAAGATTACCCTCTTGGATAAGGTCTAGAAGCGATAATCCCCTGTGAACGTGTTTCTTTGCAATACTTACAACAAGTCTCAGGTTAGCTTTTATAAGTCTTATTTTCGCCAGTGACATTTCCTGCTCTATGCTAACTATGTTGGTACAGAGGTTCTTTATATTGCTAACTTCCATATTGGTTGCACAAATAACTCTCTTGAGACGCTGTCGGATATTCTTTATTTTCCTGTTTACGTCAGATATTTGTCTGCGTGTTAACCCGAATTCTTTTTTTACCTTGAGCTTCTTAGACCGGGTGCTTTTAATTCTCTGGTTAATGTCTTTAATCTCATCTATGCTGAGTTTATACTTGCGCTCAACTTCCCTTATTTCCTGCTCACTGTGCTCGATGCGCAGGGCCAGGTTCTTGATCTTGTGAATCATCTTATGGATTCGTTCGGGATTGATGTTGAGTTTTTTAACAAACCTCACAAGTTTGAGTTTTTCTCTGCCTAGCCTTTTATCCAGACCGCGATACACCTTTGGGGAGAGGTTTGGTTTCAATAAACGTGCCTGCAGTTTATCAATTATCGCCTTGCTCTTCTTTATATCCTTCACAACCGACTTTATTTTCTTGCCCTTACTTTTAAGCGTAGCCGGGGTTAATTTTTTAACATTGGTTATTTCCCTGGCATTTATCTCTCCCGAACGAAGCATGTCATCCCAGCTAGTTATCTCCCTGAAGGCTATCGGAGTTTCAAGTATCATGGAACTTATATGCTTTTTACCCTCCTCTATTTTCCTGGCCAGTGTTATTTCTTCCTCTGGGTTAAGAAGAGAAATGCGTCCGATCTCCTTAAGGTACATCCTGACGGAGTCGTCTGTCTTGAGCTCCAGAGCAGAAGAGAGTACAGCGACTTCCTCAACCTCGACAGGGACAGTAACAGGCTTTTTTAGTCTCGGTTTATATTCATCAACGACTTCTATATCAAGATCACTTAGCATGGAAAAAACATTTTCTATCGCATTCGATGAAACTATATCATCGGGAAGTATCTCATTTATCTCCTGGTAGGTGAGCTGACCGCTCTCTTTGCCAAGCGCTATAAGCTCTTTGAGCTCCTTAGATGTTGGCCCGCGTTCCTTGGAACCTGCTGCCATATTTAATTCCTCCTTGACCCCTTTAAAACTTGAACAAGATGCTGATACTCCTTGAGGATTTTTGCCGGTGGCTGCTGGTTGCGATCAAGCATACTCCTTACCTCTGACTCAAGACGTTCATATTCCTGTCTCAAGGCGTGGAGTTTTATGGTCTTTATGAGACCATCCATCGCTCTCTGTTTATCCGTATACCTTATCTCCTGCATCATGAGCCCTGAAACAATCTGGCTTAATTGCTCATCCTGAAGTGTATCAATTATGCGAGATATAAACTCGCTTTCATCTGAAGACAAGCTCAGCTTGAAGATAACCTGCACCACAGGGAAAAGCTCACTCGCTGTGAAATTCTCCGGTTTGAGCTCAACCTTTACACGCTTGAGGACTTCGCAGTCCGAGAGCATAAGCTGAACAAGCTCTCTCTGTGCCTGTTCTATTCCAGAAGTCGTCTTAACAGGTGCCAATTTTTCAGCCTGTACCCCGCGCTTCTTATGTTTTGTATCTTTATTTAGCTCGATTAAAAGAGATTCCTCATCAAGAGACAAACGCTGTGCAAGTTTCTTTACCTCTTCCCTTTGTTCTACAGCGTTCTTAATACGGGCTATACTGGGCAACACTTCCTTTACAACATGGACCTTTCCACCAGTAGTGGAAATATCCGCCTGTGTACACGCGATATTGAAACGGTAATCAACCAGAGCTAATGCCTCCTCGACAACATTAAGAAATGCTTCTTTACCGCTTGCGCGCAAAAAGTCATCAGGATCCTGATGACTCGGCAAAGTAGCAACTTTCACCCTGAGCCCACTGTCCACAAGCATATCAAGCCCCCTGAGGGTTGCCGTGATACCCGGATTATCAGCATCATATATTATCAGCACCTCTTCAGCATATCGCTTCAACAGATGTATATGATCGCTTGTCAAAGATGTCCCAAGTGTTGCAATAGAATTTGATATATCGTGTTTATGGGCGCTTATAACATCTATATAGCCTTCGAAAATAATAGCCTGTTGTTTCAGGCGTATACTGCCTCCGGCTATGTGAATCGCGTAAAGACTCCTGCTCTTACTGTAGAGAGCAGTATCTGGAGAATTTAGGTACTTGGGCTTTCTCTCATCTGTAAGTATCCTGCCTCCGAAAGCTATGACCTGCCCCTGAGGATTGCATATTGGAAATATCAGCCGATCCTGAAAATAATCGTGCGGATGCTGACTGTCAGAATAAATGGATACCAGACCGCTTTTTTTCAAAAGATCTAACGTATATCCCTTACCCTGAGAAAGGTGCATAAGGTTATTACCGCGCGGGGCATAACCGATCCTGAATTTGCTGATCATATCAGCATTTATTTTTCTTTTTTTAAGATACTCTCTTGCTTCCTGCGCAGCTTTTGACTCCAGCAGAAATTTATGATAGTATGCTGCTGCCTGCTCATGCAGAGTAAAGAGGAGCTCTTTTTCCTTGTATTGCGCTGAATCTTCCTTTCCCCGTGACGGAGAAGGTAATTTTATTCCTGCTCTGCTAGCAAGTTTTTTCAAGACCTCATAAAACGTAAGCCCCTCTATCTTCATGAGGAAATTAAAAACATTTCCTCCTGCCCCGCAGCCAAAACAATGAAAAATCTGTTTCTCAGCACTCACCATGAAGGAAGGGGTCTTCTCATTGTGGAAAGGGCAGAGACTTTTATAATTGCGCCCTGCCTTCTTTAGTACGATATATTCTGATAGTATCTCAGCAATATCACTTCGCACGCGAACATTCTCGATTATATCCTCAGGGATAAACAAAGAAAACCACCCTTTACAGCTGTATCCTTAAGCTACTTTCGTAGTCTTTCAAACCTTCTAAAACCGGAACAGGGAATTATCTTTATATCCCTGTCCTTTTTTCGGACTTCGTCCAGGATCAAATTCAATCCAAGTGAGTCAGATGATATATGACCGGCAACAACAACGTTTATATGAAACTTCTCGGCATTCTTCCTGTGCTCTTCGCTCATATGCATCCCAATTATGGTTCCTACGCCGGCCTGCGAAAGCTTCTCGAACACCTTAACCGACCCCTCGGTCCCTCCGGTCATATCCACGAATATCCTGCCTGCTCTCTTCTTTACACCACCGGTGATAAGCCTGGGAGCGTTGTTGTTATCTACCGCATCCTTGTACTCGGGTATTTCTGACAATATATCAACTATATCCCCTACCCTTTCCGGCTTTTTTGAATCCATCAATTTCTGAAGAAAAGTCGCAACATGATTATCCGCTGGAGTATGCACACACATAAAAGCCATATCCAGAAGCTGGGCCGCATCAAATGCCCTGTTATGGTTGACAGGCATCACTTTTCGCTCGACCTGCTTTATCCTGTCCTCCAATATGCCTTCCGCTACATTTATAGGAACACCGTAATGCGAGAGTATATCAGCCTGCATATGCATCACTTCGTAGAAGTTGGCATATGCCCTGCCTGACGGATGATGGGACATCACCAAATCCACCATCTTGCCCTTTTTACTGAGCCAGTCGGCCAAAAGCAACTCCGCAACATCGATATCTATGCCTACCATCATTGACTTGATGGCTTTATCTGGACTGCCATTAAGTATGCGTGTATCCGTATAGGGGTTGTTCAAACGCTCCTGGTCAAAAGAAGCCTTTTCCTTGTCCGAAAGCTTCTTAAACTCAGTCCTCTGGCGGGAAAGTTCTTTGTCCACTTCTTTTGCACCACGGGGATCAGCATTTTTTCCACGCTCTATTATAAGGCGATACAGATTATCAAGTTTCAAGTCATCCTCCTAACGACTCCCCTTGTATACTCTCTTTCTTGCCTTTTTTCTCCTCTTGCGCTCTGCTTCCTGGGCCTTTCTTTTCTTGCGGGTACTCGGACTCTCGTAGTACTCCCGCCTTTTTAGCTCGTGCATGACCCCGGCTTTTTCACATTCCCTCTTAAAACGCCGCAGCGCATTATCAATTGATTCATTACTGCCAACTTTAATTCCGGCCATTTATACATTACACCCCCCTACTTTTTATAATATGTTTAATTACTGTCTTAAAATTTTTCACCCCGGTGGCCACTTGAACAGACGACCACCCAGCAGGTGAACATGTATATGAAAAACCTCCTGCCCTGCATCGGCATTACAGTTTATAACTACCCTGAACCCCTTCTCGTCAATTCCTTCTTTTCCGGCAAGTTCCTTTGCGACCATCAACATATGCCCCATTACCTGAGCATCCTCTTGGGCTAAATCAGATAATGTAGGGATATGTTTCCTGGGAATAATCAGAATATGGGTTGGAGCCTGGGGCTTTATATCCCTAAAAGCTATAACCTTATCATCTTCAAACACAAGTTGTGCGGGAATCTGTTTATCGACGATATTACAGAAAAGACAATCTCCCATATAGCCTCCATTTTATATATATAGAGTCTATTTATGTTATTATATCACTTTTGGCAATAAAATCAAGTGTTTTTTTATTGTTTTTTCAAGCAGAAAAACTCATATTAATGCCCCATGAGAAGAGCAAGAATAGCCTTCTGCACATGCAGACGGTTCTCGGCCTGATCAAATCCTATAAACCCGGGGCCGTCCATGACTTCATCTGTGATTTCTTCCCCGCGGTGGGCCGGCAAACAATGCATTACCATTACATCTTTCTTTGCTGCCTTAAGAAGCTTGCTGTTAACCTGGTAAGGCTTAAATGCATTGAGCCGTTTACTTGATTCCTCCTCCTTGCCCATACTTACCCATATATCTGTATATATTATGTCAGCATCCTGAGCCGCAATCTGAGGCTCAACCAACACATCGATACTGCCCCCCCGTTCTTTAGCCTTGCTAGATGCCTCTTTGAGTAT
>JBDRDD010000023.1:0-5601 GCA_043821115.1 bacterium
TCCATCCCTAAAATTCCTATTATCTCTTTTTTCTCATTTCTTATCGGCGCAGAAACTGTTATACATAATTTCCCTGTAATTTTGGAAGTATATAGATCCGTTACATGAATCTTGCCATCTTTCATAGGAGCAACAAACCACCCTCGCCCTGAAAAGTCCGAATCAATACCCTTTTTCTCAAATTCTTCCCTATCCGCTGCCTGGGTAATATTTTTTGTAACCTTCGAACCTTTTGCATCCACAATGTAAATAAACTGCATAAAGGGGTCTTCCTGAACTTTCTGCTCCAAAACCGGCTCAGCAATAGACGGATCCATACTGACAACTCTTTCGTCATCCCTGATACTTTCAATCAGAGAAGTGGCTATTTCCTTTGCCTTCTTTTTTATACGGTCAAGGTCTGATTCAAAATACTGAGGCAAATGTTTTCGTGCCTGAACAAGCATTTCGTCATCCGAGATACCGGTGGTTCTCTTCTGTCTATATTGCTCCTCAACCCACTTAGCCATGGCTACAATTCCCGGATGATGCTTATCTATCTTCTGATCCTCTTCAAGGCCTAAAAAAGCATCAATCCAGTAAGCTATCCCTGCCAGCCCGGATTTGTCGGTAACAGTGACCCTTAAAGGACGTTTTAGCAACTTGGTAGTATCAAAGATATTATAGATCTCTTCATTCTTAAAAACACCATCAGCATGTATCCCTGCCCTGGTGGTATTGAACGATGAGCCCACAAAAGGATAATTCGGGGGAATAACCGCACCAATCTCTTTCCTGAAATAGTCTGCTATTTCGGTAATTACCGTGGTATCCATCCCGTCGGTTGTGCCTTTTAGTCCAATATATTCTATCACCAGAGCTTCAATAGGTGGATTACCCGTACGTTCACCAAATCCTAACAGGGTCCCATTAGCTGCCGCACACCCATATAACCACGCGGTAGCAGCATTAGTCAGCACTTTATGAAAATCATTATGTCCATGCCACTCTAATCTATCGCTGGGAACACCCCCTTCGTGAACAATAGCATGAATCAATTTGGGAATGCTTCTGGGAAGTGTTGCGCCGGGATACGGTACACCATATCCTAACGTATCACAAAGTCTTATCTTTATGGGCACTCCGGATTCTTCTGCTAAGTTCATAAGTTCCTGAACAAAAGGAAGTATAAACCCGTACATATCCGCCCGGGTAAGGTCCTCCAGGTGACACCGCGGTTTAATCCCTGCATCCAGCGCAGCTCTTACAATATCCAGATATCCTTCCATGGCAGCCTTCCTGGTTTTATTTAATTTCAAGAATATGTGATAATCAGAAGCGGATGTCAGAATTCCTGTCTCCTTCAGTCCCATTTCCTTCACCAGCTGAAAATCATTCTTATTTGCCCTTATCCAACCTGTAACCTCAGGGAACTGGTAGCCCTTTGCCAGGCATTTTTCTACTGCCTCACGGTCCTTCTTACTGTAAAGAAAGAACTCGCATTGTTTTATTATTCCCTTAGGCCCGCCCAGCCTGTGTAAAAAGTCATACAGGTCCACTATCTGCTTAGCCGTATAAGGAGGCCTGGCTTGTTGCCCATCTCTAAAGGTGGTACACGTAATCCAGAAATCCTCCGGAAGATTTATGGGTAATACCTTGTCCTCAAAGGTAACCTTGGGAACTTCTGAATAAGGAAAATAATCACGAAATAAATTGGGTTCCTCCACATCCTGCAATTGATACTTTTTCTTTTCTGAAGAATCAGTCATTTTCCCCTCCTCATTAAAATATAAATCTTAAAATTTTATATATTCTTTTTTATATTTTTGTACTAATTTCTCGTACTTGGCCGCCCACCAGAGATTCTCTTCTATCTCTTTCTTTGTCACTTTTCTTGCTATCCTGGCCGGGTGTCCCTTCACCAGGGTTCTGGGCGGAACAACAAAATTCGGCGGTACCAGGGTACCTGCCGCAACTACAGACTCCTTTCCAACCCGGGCTCCGTTTAACACTTTTGCCCCAAGACCTATAAGTGTGCCGCTCTGGATGGTGCAGGCATGAATAATCGCGCCATGAGCTATGGTAACGTGATCTCCGACCTTAACTCCCTCATCATCAGAAACGTGCAGGAGACATCCATCCTGAATATTCGTGTGGGCCCCAATTTCTATTTTATTAATATCCGCACGAATTACGGTATTATACCACACACTCGAATGCTTTCCTACAGAAACCGCTCCTATTAATTTGACCCCACTTGCTATAAAAGCATTGGGCGCAATCTTTGGCTTGGTAAGAATATATTTGTAATTTTTAAGTTTAATTTTCTTCATTTTTAATTAACTCTAGTAGTCTGTCAATATCCACATATTTTTCTATTAACCGTTCTATAGCTTTAATTTTCTTAGTCTCACCCGGTCTAACCTTAACTATCAGGCTATTAATCTTCGAAGCAGCCGTAAAAGTATCATCTTCTACAGTTATTACAGGAATAGATACCTGTTCCATCAGATGCATAACATTCTTATGCGGGGTAACCCCGCATGTAAGCACTATCCCGGATACACAGAATGCCTTGGTAATACCGGGAAGACAACCGCTCATCGCTGCAAGTATAAGATCTTCTCTATTGCCGGGAGTGATTAAAAGTGTCCCCGGTCCAAAGTAATCTAATGCCTCATGAGGAGGCATAGCCCCTACTACTATTCTATTGACTGTATTACCTAACTCCTCTTCTCCGGTAAGCAGCTTTCCGCCCATATCCTCCAGAAGCTCTGCCATCGTGGGACTGGAAAGAACTTCATTATAGGGGATTACGCCTAAAACTTCAATATTTTTCTTCTCTAACCCCTTCCTGACTAAACCACTTATTTTATCGTATTTCTCAGGATAGACTTTATTAACAATCACCCCCAGTATCTTGACTCCCTGGGCATCAAAGGTGGGTTTATTTAACATTATCTCATCAATAGGCCGTCCGATCCCCCCGCAACTTACTAAAATAACAGGAGCTTTGAGAATTTTTGCCACCTGTGCATTTGCCATATCAAAGACTGAACCCACGCCAGCATGTCCTGTTCCCTCTATAACAACCATCTTTTTATCTTTTGATACCTTATCATATGCTTCAATTACTCTTTGTTCAAGTTCAGCTCTGTCTCCTCGAAGTATATAATCCTCCGTAAAACCCTTGGGAACAGCGATAGGACTCATGTCTTTTAATTCATCTTCAAGCTTATAGACGGATTTTGTTAATATAGCATCTTTATCAACCTTTTCACCGTCTACTATCTCAAACTGCTGGCCAACCGGTTTTATATACCCCACTTTATCAAGTCTTTTTAGAAAAGCATCCAAAAGTCCCATACATACAATGGTTTTACCTTCATTCTGTCTTGTAGCACCAACATAAACTTTCATTTGTATCTCCTGTATAATTAATTCTCTGTTTCAATTTCAGTCCTCAGGTCCTCAACAATATCATCAAACTGTTCTTCTATCTCAGGACTCAGATTTTGTGAGAATTCATTAACACGTGGAGCCTCAACTACCAGAAGTTTTATTTTATCCGGCATCCTGTCACCTATAAGTTTTCTTCCTAACTCCAGAACCTGCGCCAGATTAAGTGCATGAAAAGACGATACATTACTGGAATACCTGGAGTCTTCTAATTCCAGATGATATACCTCTCCCGGGACACCACCTGGAGTATTTATTGCATCAATAAGAAAAACTTCCCCGTATCCGGAAATTGCCCACATCAGGTCTAAACCGGCTGTAGTCAATTCTTTTATCTCATACCTTGAAGGTAGAATTTCCTTTAATCTGCGGGCAAGATGAATTCCCACGCCATCATCTCCCCTGATTTCATTACCAATTCCAAGAACAAGAATTTGATCTTCTTTTTTCATAAGCATTACTCGAAGTTATTGATTGATTTTACAAGTTTTTGGTTACTATCATGAATTCTTATCTCAAGTGCCGAACCACCGCCTACAGCATGTGTTGCACAGGCAAGACAGGGATCATAAGCTCTGAATGCTATCTCGACCATATTTAATAAACCATCGTCTACCTTACCATTTTTTATTAAACTCCTGGCAGCTTTTTCAACCGACATGGAGATAGCAGCAGAGTTATTCTGTGTAGCAACCAGCAAATTTACCTTTTGTATTATTGCATTCTTATCAGTCTTATAATGATGGAAAAGCGTGCCTCTTGGAGCCTCACATACGCCTATACCTTCTGTGGGAGCCTGCTTCGGAATATTCCTTACATCAGGATTAGTCAGCTCAGGATCATCGGCAAGTTCCTCCATCCTCTCTGCCGCATATAAAACCTCAACGAGCCTGGCCCAGTGATAGGCTAATGTGTTATGAACAGGCTTTCCTCCAAGTGTAGCAAACATCCTTTCATATTCAGCCTGAGCCAGGGGTGTAGCCATTCCATCGGATGCATTTAACCGTGCCAGCGGAGCAACCCTGTAGACCCCGCTGTCTTTGCCATCAATAAATCCCTTCCAGCCTATATTCTTTAAGTAGAGCATCCTTACATAACTCCACGGCACAGCAATTTCTTCTAAATGTTTCAGGTAATCTTTTGCCTCAAATTTTGCAAACTCTCCTCCATCAGGGTCAACAATCCTTATTTTCCCGTCATAAAAATTCACCTTATTATTCTCATCCACCAGACCCATATAGTAAGTCTTATTATAATAAATATCTCCTGTGATTAAATCAAGATATTTTTTATTCTTTAGAACAATGTCATCAAATACCTTAAGTGTAAACTTTGCAAATTCCACAGTATCTTTTACCACATCTTTTATCTTAACTCTGTCTTCTTCAGTCAAAGGTTTCGAAATCCCTCCGGGAAGACCGCAAACAGGATAAAGAGAGCTTGCGCTAATGGTGGCATTTATCCCCCGGATCCTGTTTCTCATATCAATGACCTTTTTGCCAACCTCAACACCAACCTTACTTATCACACCGAGAATATTTCTTTCAAATGCAGGCGCATCCGGGCCAACTACAAAATCAGGCCCGCCCAGAACATAAAAATGCAAAAGATGGTCTTCAAACATAAACGCGTTATACATAAGCTCTCTGACCTTTTTTGCTGCCTGTGGCGGGTCCACCCTAAAAAGGTCATCTAACGCTTTACTTGAGGCGGTGTGGTGCGCTGTGGGACAGACCCCGCAAATCTTCTGTGTAAGTGCGGGCATTTCCTCAGCTGCTCTTCCCTCGCAAAATTTCTCAAATCCCCTGTACTCCGGTACCTGGAAGTAAGCTTTTTCTACATTACCGTCCTCATCAAGAAAAATATTTATCTTGCCATGGCCTTCTAATCTGGTTATCGGGTCAATTGTAATTTTCTTATTCATCTTTCTCCCTGTTTATCTTCTTTTTTAATATAGACGAGGGGAGACTATATCTGTAAAATAATCCTGCGGGATCAGGAATTGAATCTGCAATTTTCCTCAATTCTTTTTCATCATCTGAATCTATTATTGAGGCAAGAAAAGCCAAAGATTTAGCTCCCTGATCTATTACATTATCAGTCGGGCCAAAGCAACCACGACAGGGCATATTCCCCTTTATGCACCTTTCCTCGCACCCACCC